>JAJNBE010000001.1 GCA_021155915.1 Solimicrobium sp.
CAACGCGGCCATGGGGCCGGAAAAACGTACAATTGGGCCTGTAGCGCTCTCACCAAAACGGTGACCTGATGGAAGGTGAAAATTCTCAACATATTCAGCCTGTTATCGAAGCTGCTGAGCGGTCAACAGAGGAATTTAGGATAATGGGGCCATATAATAAAATGATAGGGCAGCAGAACTACAGAAAAATTTGCTCAATGGATATATCAGGCAATTGGGCGCGCTGTGGAAGAGCTGAAAAAAAGTAGGATGCAGTACGATCAGCTAGTTTCGTGCTCTTGCGGCTACCAGAGTACTCGTGCGGTGATCAAGCGTTACCGTCTCCGGCTGCCACACCGAAGTTCGTAGCTGCATCATGAGGCGGCATATGTCCGTCAGAAATTTATTTGTAGCTACTATTCATATTTGGCACAATGCGCAGATGAATTCGCTAAGCTTAGTAGTGCCACTTTGGTAGCACAATTTTGAATTGCGAATTGCTGATTGTGTCTGAGCATTAATTCAATTTGTGTGGGTTATCTATCTCTCGACAGCATATATACTATCGCCGAAAAATGCTTCCCCCTCTGTTTCGCTAAATATTTCAGCGCTCTGACGTCTGCTAGATTTAAGCGATTTCACTGACCAATACGATTTGATGTTTTAACCAGCCCACTTATGCTCTTTTTACGGATGCTTTACTTAAACTTTTATTTAGATCACAAGAGTAGAGTAAAAAATGTAACATCGTCACACTGCCTTGATTCAAACCTTCAGGTCGAATTCCTGCTGAACCAATATTGCTTCGCCTCGCAGGCGTGCAATGTGATTGACCAATTCTAGGGGAACATGGGAAAAAACAGACTCTGTGCTTTTTTGTGCTTCTAACATTAATTTATATTCTTTAAATTGTTTTTTAATGGCCTTTTGCAACTGTTTTAGCCAAAGGGACGTCCACGGATGAAATCGACCCTCTTCAAGAACAGCCCGGCAGATTAGAGCCTCATAATTAAAGGCAGCTCTAGTACCTTCCGCAACAAAAGCAATAGCGTCAACTGGAACCAGCAAAATAGAAATAGCAGTTTCCCGATAACCAGCAAGTGAAATCTCAAGGGCTGCCTCAAAAAGTTTGTCTAAAATCATTATTCGGTCTGAGAGATATAGGCTATAAGTTGATTTGGTATTTTTATAAATGGCCTCAAAAATTTCCATTATTTGGTCGGGTTGCCCACTCTCAACCATCGAGAAGGCCCGATCAATTTCTTTCCCGGCTATCATAACAATTTCGCTTTCCCAGTTAACCCCAAACAAATTAGCATTAAGGAAGTTAGCCCCAACCAGGTTAGCCCCGGCCAAGTTAGCCCCGGCTAAGTTCATATCAGATAGGTCAGCGCCAGATAAGTCTAATTCTCCCGCTTCAATTGCCTGCATCAGAGTATTCATTTTGGAATGAGTTTTATCGTCAGACTCCAAATAACCATGGCTAAAAATCGCTGCTAATGTATCAGTTATCGATTCCGAGAGAAAATGTGAATCCGACTTGTCGAACCACCCAGCCTTCACCTCCAGCGCTTCATAAGTTCTTACCAGCAAATTGACTATCCATATTTTTTTACTCCCAACTTCTTCCACGTTGGTGTTGCCCAACGGAAAGTTTGAAACCTGAACCTCATAAATAGTGTCCACACATTCTTCTAAGCTTGCCTTCCCCGTCAAGAAGTCTAAAAGCTTACGATCAGGAATAGATTCTCTGCGCAGAAGATTTAGTGCATTTTGAAATCCTCTGTCTCTTTTTAAGCTCTCAATCAGCGGACGATTTTGCTCTATTCTTTTTTTTAAATTAATCACATGTACGTCGTCTACGCGATTTTTTTTTGTTGGGTATGGGTTGTCCCAGTCGACCGCGGGATGAGGATTATTGAGGGGTCGATTGAGTACCAGCATAGTTACTTTTCTAGGGGTTGTTGAATTACAGTGTAAATGGACTGCTCTTTTATTCAGCGTGTTCGGGTGAACCCAGGGTAAATATCGCTTCAATCCCAACAGGCTAAAATGATTCGGGTACGTTATCTTCGGTCAGGTGACCCATAGCGGTTATTAGGGAGATTCTCTATGCAGAAACAATATTTTCGCTTTTCTCCATATTTCTATACCAGAGCTAATCCGATAGAGCTAAGAAATTGTATCCAAGGTCTACGAAGACTCCTCCCAAATTCCCACAAATTCTTAGATTATACGATTTACAAAATATGCGTGACGCGTGAAGGCAACCAAGTTTTGGATCGAGGGCAAGGGACAAACGTGTGAGCAAAGATAGTATGCTGTTAAAATATGGGCGTAGAGGGATTGGGAAGTACTGGGTTTCTAGCTAAGCGGGCTTTATGAGCACCAAGCACCGAAGGTTTGAAGTCAGGAGCGGTATGAGGCATTCGTGATTGCTCACGACATTGCTGGAATGCAGAAACTCACTAACTTTAACGATCTAAACGCATGAAACAGAGCCCACATAAAGGTGCAGAAGGTAATTGCGTGCTTTTGTGGCTACGAAAGTACCAGTGCTTTAGTCAAGCGATACAGTGCCGAACTGATACCCTCCAAGTTCGTGGATGCATTATGAGGCGGTGCCCGTTAATCAGGAATTTATTGGTAGCTACTAATTTTTCCTTTTCGCATAATACCCAGATGAATCAGTATGGAGTGTTGGCGCTACTTGGGCTGCACAATTTTGAATAAGAAAATTGCTCATTGAACTGAGCATTATTCAATTGCTCGGCGGTACATATCCCGCAGCAGCATCCGCACCATCACCAAAAAAATGTTTGTCCATTTGGGCCGCTAAATATTTCCGCGCTTTAATATCTGCCAGATTTAAACGATTTTCGTTGACCAGCATGGTTTGATGCTTTAGCCAGCCAGCCCAGGCCTCTTTACTGACATTTTCATAAATTCGCTTACCCAGTTCACCCGGATAGGGTGGAAAATCCAGACCTTCTGCCTCTTTGTTTAGTTTAATGCATTGAACGATGCGGCTCATGGGAAACTCCTATAAATGTTTGATTAAGACGAGAGACTTACGCTGCCAGTTATACATTCGTTGTCTATCTTTAGGTAAATCATCTACTGTAGCATTCACGAATCCGCGTTTTAAGAACCAGTGCGCAGTGCGGGTAGTGAGTACAAATATTTTTGAAAACCCGGCTCGACGCGCGCGTTTTTCCATGTGTTTCAGGATACGTTCGCCATCGCCCTGGCTTTGCACGTCCGGGTTCACCGTTAAACAAGCCATTTCTGCCATTTGTTCTGAAGGAAAAGGGTAGAGAGCTGCGCAACCAAAAATGACATTGTCATGTTCGATGACTGAGAAATAATTAATTTCACGTTCAATCAACTCACGTCCACGTTTAACTAAGGTGCCGTCAGCTTCTAAAGGTTCAATTAATTCAATAATTCCACCGATATCGTCAATGGTTGCCTCTCGCAAACTCTCCAGATTTTCGTGGGTCAGCATGGTGCCAACACCGTCGTGGGAGAATAATTCCAACAGGACTGAGCCATCCATATCAAAGGGCACCAGGTGTACTCGGGGTACACCAGCATTGGTCGCCTTTATGCCGTGCTCTAAATAATATGCCGCATCTTCGTGAAGATAATTTTCCGCTAATTCTTTCCTGGCTTGCTGGGAAGATAATTCACGGAGCTCGTTACCCTCCTTATCCCGCAATAAAGGGGTTTCGGTAATGAAAACTAATTTATCTGCATTGAGAGAAGTGGCTGCTGCAACCGCAACATCTTCCATAGTGACATTAAACGCTTCGCCGGTAGGTGAAAAACCAAGTGGCGATAACAACACCAAATTGCCGGTATCCAAAATGCGATGAATGGTTTCGTAAGCTATTTTACGGGTAACACCGGTCAAGCCGTAATCCACACCATTTACAATGCCAAGTGGTCTGGCGGTAACAAAATTGCCAGAAATAATGCGAATCTCTGAGTGCGCCATTGGTGTGTTGGGGAGCCCTTGACTAAAGGCCGCCTCAATATCTAAGCGTAATTCGCCGGCCGCTTCTTTAGAACATTCCATAGCGGCGGTATCGGTAATACGAATGCCATTATGAAAACGTCCTTCTGTATTGCGTAAAGCCAATTGTTCAGCTACTTGTGGACGAGAGCCATGAACAATCACAATTTTAATGCCTAAGGCATGAAGAAGGGAAAGATCTTCTGCTAAAAATGGTAACACGCCGGCGACCACGAGTTCACCCGGGAAACCGACCACAAAGGTTTTACCACGAAAAGCGTGGATATACGGGGCTACTGAGCGCAGCCATTGCACGAATTGTTCAGGATTTTCCATTCCTCGAATTATAGGATAGTTTTTTGCGAGCAAGATATAATTTAACTCTTTTCAAACTGTGAACCTTAATAGTTTTTCTCGCTCCCATTTTCTGAAAAAAGGGGTCGAATTGTTACGATTCATGCGCTAAACAAATTGCACGCAGCTCAATGATAAATCGCACACAGCCAGTAACGTCAGCAAAGGCGGAAATAGTTAAATCGCTGCCGTTCCGAAATCCCCTGCCGCCAATAGCTTTTCCGGAAGAATTGCCGGTCTCAGGCAAGCGTGAAGAAATCGCGCGTGCCATCTGTGAACATCAAGTGATTATTCTGTGCGGGGAAACCGGTTCAGGTAAAACCACTCAATTGCCTAAAATTTGTTTGGAATTGGGTCGTGGAACCGCTGGTTTAATTGGACACACACAACCGCGCCGCATTGCTGCTTCATCAACGGCAAAACGATTAGCACAAGAGCTAGGTTCAGAACTGGGTGTGCACGTGGGTTTTAAAGTGCGTTTTAAAGACACTTTAATTAAAGGTGCATTCATTAAATTGATGACCGATGGAATTCTATTGGCAGAAACTCAGGGCGATCCACTATTAAAGCAATACGACACTATCATTATTGATGAGGCACATGAACGCAGCTTGAATATTGATTTTCTATTGGGATATATAAAACAGCTGCTTCCGAAACGCCCCGACTTAAAAGTAATTATTACTTCAGCGACCATTGATGCAGACCGTTTTGCTAAACATTTTGGTACCAATACTAGTCCTGCTCCCGTGTTGCAGGTATCGGGAAGGCTTTATCCGGTAGAAATTCGTTATCGGCCTGTTCAGGCGGACGTAAACGAAAATAACCAGAAAAAAAATCGTGAAAAAGACCGCGACTTAATGATGGCCATTACTGATGCAGTTGATGAGCTATGTCGAATTGGTTCGGGCGATGTGTTAGTTTTCCTGCCAGGAGAACGTGAAATACGCGATGCTGCTGAAGCGCTGCGTAAATATCATCCGGCTCACGTTGAAATTCTGCCGTTATTCGCACGATTGTCTGCGCAAGAGCAAGAAAAAATATTCAAAAGTACTAATGCGCGAAGAATAGTGTTGGCAACTAACGTTGCCGAAACCTCGTTAACGGTTCCCGGCATTCGATTTGTGATTGATTCGGGATTAGCCCGCGTAAAGCGCTACAGCTATCGAAACAAAGTAGAGCAATTGCAGATCGAACCTATTGCACAATCCGCGGCGAATCAGCGGGCCGGGCGTTGTGGGCGAGTTGCTGCTGGCGTATGTATTCGTCTTTATGAGGAACAGGACTTTACCGCGCGAGCACCGTTTACCGAGCCCGAAATTCTGCGCTCATCGCTCGCCGCTGTCATTTTACGCATGCGTTCCTTGCACCTGACTGACGTAGAGAGCTTCCCTTTTATTGAAGCTCCTCAAGGTCGTGCCATTGCTGATGGGTATCAATTATTGCAAGAATTAGGCGCATTGGATGAAGTCAATCGGCTAACACCCTTAGGAGCAACACTAGCTAATTTACCCTTAGATCCGCGCATTGGTCGTATGATTTTGGCCGCTGTGGAGCAACACAGTTTGAAGGAAGTGTTAATCATTGCCGCTGCGTTATCGGTACAAGACCCTCGCGACAGGCCGATCGAGGCTCAAGCGGCGGCAGATTGTGCACATAAGAAATTTTCCGATGATAAATCGGAATTCATCAGTTATTTAAAACTATGGACGTGGTTCGAAGAAGCGATAATCCATAAAAAAACCAATCGGCTTTTACAGCAAACTTGTCGAGAAAACTTTTTATCTCAGATGCGATTACGTGAATGGCGTGAAGTGCATTCACAGTTGCTAACTATTGTCAGAGAGCAAGGTTGGCGGTTAAATGAAACGGCAGCGACTTACGAACAATTGCATACGTCATTGTTGACTGGTTTGTTGGGCAACGTCGGATTTAAAGGCGAAGAATCCTCTCATTATCTCGGAGCACGTGCCATTAAATTTTCAATTTGGCCCGGCTCCAGCCTAGTCAAAAAAGCAGGACGCTGGATTATGGCCGCTGAGCTAGTAGATACCAGTCGTTTATACGCGCGTTGTATTGCGCAAATTCAACCTGAATGGTTAGAAAAAATCGGCGCGCATTTATTGAGAAGAAATATTAGCGAGCCTCGTTGGGAAAAGCGTTCAAACCAAGTTTCGGCGTTTGAGCGTGCCACATTATATGGTTTAGTTGTTTATAGTCAGCGTCGTATTCAATATGGGCTAACTCATCCGGAAGAAGCACGCGAGATTTTTATACGTGATGCATTAGTGGCAGGAGAATTCGAAACACGCGCCCCATTTTTTTCACACAATCAAAAATTGTTGCGGGAAATAGAAAATTTAGAACATAGATCACGCCGTGTTGATGTGTTAGTGGACGACAGTTTGATCATTGCTTTCTATGACAAGTTCATTCCACCGGGTATTTTCAATGGCATTAGTTTTGAAAAGTGGCACAAAGAAGCTACACAACATGCACCCAAATTATTGTATTTGCAGCGTGATGATTTAATGCGTCATGAAGCTGCAGGCGTAACTACGGACATATTTCCTAAAACGATGTCACAATCAGGCGTAGAGCTGCAGCTCAGTTACCACTTTTCCCCTGGTAGCCCACGCGACGGAGTAACGTTGACGGTGCCGCTGTTCGCGCTTAATCAAATTTCTCCTGAACGCTGCAAATGGTTGGTGCCGGGAATGCTAAAAGAAAAAGTGCAATTGCTTATAAAATCATTGCCTCAAAAAATTCGTCGACATTGCGTTCCCATACCTAATTACGCTGCTGAATTCTGTGAGCGCATCGTGTTTGGTGAAGGTGATTTTTTAGATAAGCTAATTGCCGATATCCAAAGTCAGACTGGCATACGGGCCAAGTTCAGCGATTTCAAATTGGAAGCGCTTCCGGCACACTTAACGATGAATTTTAAGATTATTGATGAACATGGTCGGCAGTTAGAAATGGGACGGAATTTAGCCAACCTGCGGATGGAATTAGGTGGTAATGCGCGAGATAGTTTCCAGCAATTAGCGCAACTGAAAAATAATGTTCCAAAGGTACAGGTTCAAAAAATTGAGGGAGTAAGTAGCCCTGCAGCTCTGTCACCAACGGGTACCGTTCAGAGCGATAATTTTGTCGCATGGACCTTTGGCGAGTTACCTGAATTACTAGAAATTGTGCAAGCAAGCGGCCCTGGCAGAGCCCGGCAAACTATAATTGGCTATCCTGCGCTAGTCGATAAAGAAACGTCCTGTCAGTTGCAGGTGTTTGATGACCCTGAAGTGGCGGCCAAAACGCATCAGAGCGGATTAGTACGCTTATTCGCATTACAACTTAAGGATCAACTTAAATTCTTAGAAAAAAATATTCCTGGCTTGCAACAGATGGGAATGCAATTTATGAGTTTGGGATCTCAGGAAGAATTGCGTAAGCAAATTATTGGACTTGCTTTGGAACGCGCTTTTTTACAAGCACCATTACCTAAAAATGCTGACCAGTTCCTGCAACGGAAAGAAGAAGGGCGGGCCCGGTTGAATTTGCTCGCCAACGAAATCGCCCGTTTAGTTGGCGTGATTCTTGCGGAATTCGTCGGTCTTTCGAAAAAAATACAAGGCGTGAAATCATCTGCCACCAGCGACATGCAGACGCAGTTGCATGCGTTGATGACTAAGCGATTTATTTTGGAAACCCCATATTCGCAATTGGTGCACTATCCACGTTATTTAAAAGCAATCGCAGTGAGGGTAGAAAAAATGCGCACGGATCCGGGACGCGACGGCAAGCTAATGCAAGAATGGAATCAAGCGTCGTCAGAGTGGCAGCGCACGAGTTCTCAAGCAAAAAGTAATGATAAGAAATTGCAAGAATATCGATGGTTGCTGGAAGAACTACGTGTTTCCTTATTTGCCCAAGAATTAAAAACGCCCATGCCGGTTTCGGTGAAACGATTACAGAAAGTATGGGAAAGTATGCAGCGCTGATTATATTGTTCGACTCCCTCTGTTGTTAGCACACTATACACCCAACACTCTGCTGTTTTTCCCTGAGTGTCTGTACTCCATTATCCGTTAATAATTCTTGTAATTGGCGCCAACTTAGCTTAATAGCTTCTTCAAGAGTGATTAATTTTTCCCTGAGTGCTTGGAGCCCATTATCCGTTAATAATTCTTTTAATTGGTGCCAACTTAGCTTAACAGCTTTTTCAAGAGTGATTAATTTTTCCCTGAGTGCTTTGAGCCCGTTATCCGTTATTAATTCTTGTAATTGGTCTCCACTTAGTTTAACAGCTTGTTCGGGGGTGATTAATTTTTCCTTGAGTGCATTGACTCCATTATTCGTTAACAATTGTCGCAATTGGTCACAATTTAGATTAACAGCTTGTTGAATGGTGATTAGTTTTTCCCTGAGTGCATGCATTTCATCATCAGTAAGCAAGAGCTGTAGTTGATAACGATTTCTCGCCTGGACTTGACCAAGGGTAATCAGTTTTTCCCTAAGCGCCTGTACACCATTTTTAGTTAGCACGAACTCTAAATGTTTACAATTTAGCTTGATAACTTCGTCAAGAGTAATCAGTTTTTCTCTGAGTGCTTGTAAACCATAAACAGTTAGCAGGTCATCTAATTGATAATCAGTTAGTTTTCCTGCCTCTTCAGGTGTGAGTAGTTTTTCTCTGAGGGCCAGCCTACCATTGTCGCGTAGTAAATGGTTTAAGTTCCTTAGACTGAGGTTGTCGGCTTCTTCGGGGGTGATCAGTTTTTCTCTGAGTGCCTGTACACCATTATCAGTTAGCAAAAACAGTAAAATTCTCGAGTTCACTGTGTTAGCTTGTTCGAGGCTAATCAGCTTTTCCCTGAGCGCCCGTAAACCACAAGTGGTAAGCAAATATTCTAATTGCTCGCTATCTAGTGTGATGGCCTGTTCGGGAGTAATTAAATTTTCCCTGAGTGCTTGTACTCCATCATCAGTTAGCAAATAGCGTAATTGATTATCATTGAGGTGGGTGGCTTGTTTAGGGGTGATTAGTTTTTCCAAAAGCGCTAGTACGCCGTTATTTTGTATTAACCACCATACTTGGTCAGCATTTAGTTTGGCGGTCGCTAAATCAGGCACGGCTTTATAGAATAATTCTTCTCTGTCCAGACCTCCCGCCTGACATATTCGCTGGCATTGTTCTGCTAACGGCAAATCATAAACTTGATTGCATACTAAGTTTTTTAACTTATATGGTAGTAGCCCGATTCTGTCGATGAAATCCTGGTAATCCTTCGCCTTTGCGTCACGCCAAAACTGGTCATCTATGTATACTTCGTGCCAATCTTTATTAACAAGACCAACGGAGGGTTTTTCTCGTGGGGGTATATAACTTATTACCTTGGAGAGAATCTCGCTTGGCGCCGGTTGATTAGCTTCGCCAAAATAATATTTGCCGGGAAAAGGGAAAGTTGAAATCATAAAAGTAATAGTCGAGTTATATTAATAGGTGCTAAAGTCGTGATCTAGCGGCATCAATGGGGTTGCGTAAGAGGCCGCTTAAATTACTATAGTCTAATCGGTTCTTCTCGTTATCCTCTGCCAAGCGGTTAATGGTAACAATGAGCCCTACTTTATCAATAATGTATTATTCATGAATCAGTAAAAACACGTAGAAAACGTAAATTTATACTTAACTTCTTTATTGAATAATGCTTCAAGTACTGCCGCATAAATTTTTTCGACACAATGTGATTTTTAATTACATAACATGGATAAATTAAGCAAATGCTGGTGCAAATCCTGCTGATCTTGCAGTAACCTTTGAGTTCTATTGCTTGCTCGTTGTATCAGTTTTTTTGCTTCAATTCGATGCCCAGCTTTTAACCAACAATCAGCCGCGAAGTAATCTAAAACCGGATCTTCCAATGAATCCACCAAATGTGTATATACAGATTCGGCCGCGGTACTGCTTTTTTTCTCGCGAAATAAGAATGGCGTAACGTGCGTAAGATTGTGGATGTAAGGGAAAGAGTATCAATAGGAAGGAAAGAACGCATTGCTCGAGGTAAATATTACCGCAATCATAAAAACTATCAGCCGCTTTCAAAAACAATTCCAATGCATATACCGGTGGTTGCT
This sequence comes from Solimicrobium sp., assembly GCA_021155915.1. Classification (GTDB taxonomy): domain Bacteria; phylum Pseudomonadota; class Gammaproteobacteria; order Burkholderiales; family Burkholderiaceae_D; genus Solimicrobium. Next base: position 10,484 of record JAJNBE010000001.1, read on the forward strand.
GGAAGAACTTCGTGTTTCCTTATTTGTACAAGAATTAAAAACGCCCATGCCAGTTTCGGTGAAACGATTACACAAAGTATGGGAAAGTATGTAGCGCTGATAATATTGTTCGACTCCCTCTGTTGTTAGCACACTATACACCCAACACTCTGCTGTTTTTCCCTAAGTGCCTGTACGCCATTATCCGTTAATAATTCTTGTAATTGATGCCAACTTAGCTTAACAGCTTTTTCAAGAGTGATTAATTTTTCCCTGAGTGCTTGGACTCCATTATCCGTTAGTAATTCTTCTAATTGGTCCCCACTTAGGTTAACAGCTTGTTCGGGGGTGATTAATTTTTCTTTGAGTGCATGGACTCCATTATTCGTTAGCAATTGTCGCAATTGGTCAAAACTCAGGTTAGCAGCTTGTTCAAGGGAAATTAGTTTTTCCCTCAGTGCATGCACTCCATTATCAGTGAGCAAGAACTGTAGTTGATAACGACTTCGTGTTCGGGCTTGTCCAAAGGTAATCAGTTTTTCCCTAAGTGCCTGTACACCATTATTAGTTAACAAGAACTCTAATTGACTACTTTTTAGCGTGAGGACTTGTTCAAAAGTAATCAGTTTTTCCCTGAGTACTTGTAATCCATGAATAGTTAGCAGTTCATCCAATTGATCGTTAGTTAGTTTTCCCGCCTCTTCAGGTGTGAGTAGTTTCTCTCTGAGGGCCCGCATACCATTGTCGTCTAGCAAATAGTTTAAATTCCCTGCACTTAGGCCGTCGGCTTGTTCGGGGGTGATCAGTTTTTCTCTGAGTGCTTGTACCCCATCATCAGTTAGCAAGAACATTAAAATTCTAGGGTACATCTTGCTGGCTTGTTTCAGGTTAATCAGCTTTTCCCTGAGCGCTTGTACACCAGAAGCGGTAAGTAAATATTCTAATCGCTCACTCGTTATTGTGATGGCCTCTTCGGGAGTAATTAAATTTTCCCTGAGTGCTTGTACTCCACCAGCAGTTAGCAAATAGCGTAATTGATTATCACTTAAGTGAACCGCTTGTTGAGGGGTTATTAGTTTTTCCAAAAGTGCTAATACGCCGCTATCTTGTACTAACCACCATACTTGGTCAGCATTTAGTTTGGCGATCGCTAAATCAGGTACGGCTTTATAGAGTAATTCTTGTCTGTCCAGACCTCCCGCCTGACATATTCGCTGGCATTGTTCTGCAAACGGCAAATCATAAATTTGATTGCATACTAAGTTTTTTAACTTATATGGTAGTAGCCCTATTCTGTCGATGAAATCCTGGTAATCCTTCGCCTTTGCGTCACGCCAAAACTGGTCATCTATGTATACCTCCTGCCAATCTTTATTAACAAGACCAACGGAGGGTTTTTCTCGCGGGGGTATATAACTTATTACCTTGGAGAGAATCTCGTTGGGGGCGGGTTGATTAGCTTTGCCAAAATAATATTTGCCGGGAAAAGGGAAAGTTGAAATCATAAAGGTAATAGTGGAGTTATATTAATAAGGGCTAAAAGGCGTAATCCGGCGGCAGTAATAAGGTTGCGTAGGAGACGGCTTAAACTGCTATAGCCTAATTGGTCCGTATCATTATCCAAAGCAATTTGAAAAACTAACCTTTCTCTAAACAATAAAGAAGCGGTTAATGGTAATAATGATCCGTACTCTATCATTAATGTATTAATCGTAAATCAGTAGAAACACGTAGAAAATGTGGATGATCCTGAACTTCTTCATTACCTAATACTTCAAGTACTTCCGTAGAATTTTTAGAGTTTGGATCATTAATTTTTATTAAAGCGTTAGCGTCCTTCAATTACGTCTCTCAGAAGTGGAATGCGTGTGACGAAGAATAAAAAAGAGCTAAAAAAATGGACAAAATTTGTAGCACCATTTTTAATCAGGCGTGTTGAGCACTCTAAGAAATTCAAATCTCAACTCTTGTATAAAAATCAGCGCAGTTTTTTTTCGATATATTGGGATTCTTAGTTACATAACATGGATAAACAAAGCAAACGCTAATTCAAATCTTGCTGTTCTTGCAGTGACCTTTGTGTTTTAGCGCTTGCCCGTTAAATTGCCTACCAAGGAGGAGGCGGATGCGTGATGAGGAGTAGTAAAAAACCTGAAGTAGTGGATGAAGGTTGTTATACTATTTTTTTAATCAGATATGTTGATCAAGTTCAGAGTTATAAGCTCGATTATTGCCTAAAATCAGCGCGGTTTTTGGGTAAGATGAAACCTCTGCACGCCAGCTACTGCGCGAGCACAATTTAGCCAAATGCGGCGTTGCGCAGTCTCGCACTCCTCCGGAGCTCAAGTATATTCCGGTTGCTGCGCTTCGTTCGTCTTGCCTTTGGCTCGCTCACTACGGTTGTGTGGAGAGGTCTCAACATTATGATTTCTAGTTAGACAGCCTTGATAAATTAAACAAATGTTTTTGCAAAACTTGCTGTTCTTGCAGTAACGTTTGAGTTTTAGCGGTTGCTCGTTCTATCAGTTTTTTTGCTTCAATTTGATGACCGGATTTTAACCAACAATCAGCCGTGAAGTAATCTAAAACCGGATCTTCCAATGAATCTACCAAATGCGTATATAAAGATTCGGCCACAGTAATGCTTTCTTTTCTTGAGATAAGAATGGCGTAACGTGCATAAGATTGCGGATGTAAGGGAAAAAGCATCAACAATACGCAAAGAACGCACTGCTCGATATATATATTGCCGGAATCATAAAAACTGTCAGCTGCTTTCAAAAATAATTCCATTGCATGCTCATTTTTTTGGATATCGGAATCAATTATTTTGATGACCTCTTCAGCAGAATGAAGATGACCTAAAAGCTTTTCGGAAAAATGAGCAACAAAGCCGTCGCATTCGCGGCTAAAAACATTTAACCCTTCTTTGATCATTCTCATGTTCTGTTGAAAAAGATGTCGAATTTCCCTGGTAGTGGCTTGTTCAGCGCATCTCGCCGATTCCTTAAGTGATTTCAAAGGGCGCACTTGGCATTGAGCTGCCGCCAGCTCTTGAATGTTGTTGTTAATTTCGTTTTCCATCACGCCTATTTCCAGTGGATTTTAGTAGTATAAATATAGGCGCTTTGTTGAGACCGATCTATTGGGGAAAACCTCGATAGGGTAAACCCTGAAGAAACAAGCGAAGTCAGTTTTGAGGCACCATGGCGGTATTTCCACAAAAACAAGGGCTTCCTGTGTCTGGTCAGGTAGCAGGGAAATGGCCATATTGCTTACCGTTCCTTATTGCTTTGAATCACGATTTTGTATTTTATGCTCTCTACACAATCTTTAATAGCGGTTGACGTAGCTCTCTTTGCTTACTATAATTGCGATCTTCGGAGTGTAGCGCAGCCCGGTAGCGCACCTGGTTTGGGACCAGGGGGTCCAAGGTTCGAATCCTTGTACTCCGACCAATACAAAACTAGATTGTTGAACTAGAATATCGAATAAGATCGTCAGTTGACGGTCTTTTTTTTCGTCTGCGCTGTTGATGCCTGACTAGGAGACTTCTGCATAATCGTAGAAAGCTAGCCAGAAAGCGAGGGCTGGCGAATTGAAAGCCCCAGACAGTGCGTTATTTAGCTCGACCTGTAGAACGACAGAGGTTTTTGTGATGTGGACTATTTTTGCTGTAGCGTCTGCTCTGTAATTACTTAAATACGCGCCTATTTGGCACATCCTCTGAACCCATAGGGTTTGGTCTCGCCTCCCTTACCTTTTAACGTCTAAATACCACAGACGCATGGACCGCTAAATACAGTTGAATAATGCAGTCTAGAATGATGTCATTGTTAACGTTTATGGACAGTCTGGTCGGAACGGTAGATAAAATGGTTAACTGTATAAATTAAGAGAAAAAAATGAATCAAGAGTTGCGTAGAAAAATAGGCCAGTTATTCATGGTGGGTTTTGATGGTCTGGAGCCCGATGATCACATTACGCGTCTTATTCAACAACAATATGTTGGTGGCATTATTCTTTTTCGGCGCAATGTGCAATCCATACAGCAAGTCGCCACATTAACCGAACGCCTTCAAACCATTAACGCGCAGGTCAATGACATACCGTTATTAATCGCCTTGGATCAAGAGGGGGGAATGGTAATGCGCATCGAGTATGGTGTCACACCTATGCCTTCGGCAATGGCGTTTCAGGCCGCAGGTTCAATTAACGATTGCGAACAGCTTCATCTTATCAGCGGAATAGAAATGCGTCAGATAGGTATCAACATGATGTTGGCGCCGGTATTAGATGTTAATAATAATCCTGAGAATCCGGTGATTGGTGTACGCGCTTTTGGTGAGGATCCCGAAACCGTCATCAATTACGGGATGGCGGCGTTGCGCGGTTTGCAATCGGCGGATGTCATTACTACCGCTAAACATTTTCCAGGCCACGGTGATACCTCAACCGATTCGCATTTCGCAATGCCCGTGGTGCCCCATGACAAGGTACGTATAAATGCCGTCGAATTACCTCCGTTTAAAGCGGCGATTGCGCAGGGAGTGGATGTCATTATGACGGCACACGTGGTATTTCCAGCATTTGAAAAAGAACGTGGAGTGCCCGCTACCTTATCCAAGGTAGTTCTGACAGACTTGCTGCGTGGGGAACTCGGATTTAATGGCGTAATTATTTCCGACTGTCTGGAAATGGCAGCAATTGCTGACGGCGTCGGCGTAACAGAAGGAACGATTAGAACATTACAAGCCGGTGCAGACATCGCGTTAATTTCACATCAGGAAGTACGTCAGCAAGCAGCGATAAATGCGGTCTTGGAAGCGGTGGAATCGGGGGCTATTTCAGTAGAACGCATCAGTGAGTCATGTCAACGTATTCAAAAATTAAAGCAATTGAACGCAGTGAAGAAATGGCGAGAAGCAAAAATGGATCCCACGTCGCTAATGCAAGATAAATCGTTAGCCCTAGCAGAGAAAGTTCAAAAAGCAGCGTTACGTGTGAGGGGAAATTTTCGACCTCTAAATCGTCGATTAGGGGTGGCATTAATTACAGTAGAAGTGCGTCTGCGAAGTGAGGTTGATGAGGTGATTGTGGCCGGGGATAAAGAAACCCGAAGTTCGATGTTGCCAGCAATGCTGGAGCTTGGCCTAAATGTGCGTGAGTTGGTGTTATCACTAGAATCCACAGAACAGGAAGTAGCAGCGGCGCTTGCGTTTGTTCAAGACGCACAACAAATCGTACTGCAGACGTATAACGCGGTTTTAATGCAAGGACAGCAACGTCTGATAGCCTCGTTGCCTCAAAATAAGTTATGGTTGGTTGCGGGACGCTTGCCTTATGACCTTGAGTTAGCTCCCAACGCGCAAGGGCGTCTGGCGAGTTTTGGTTGCCGGCCAGCTGCATTGGTTCCTGTAGTTGCAAAATTACTAGAATAGGATTAAATTTTTTTGAATAATATTGGGTTTATTCACGGTTCGTCGTGAAACGATAATAGTTTAGCCGATACAAGTTAATGGAACAGCTCTCAAAGAACGGCTAACTGCCCGATGTTCTTTAGCAAACGAATCATGATTAATTAATGAGTAACTTTCTATTGAGATCTCTACACGACTGTGGGGCTAATCATAACTAAGGTCGATGGAGCTTGTTAAAATCGAGACGCGTCTAAATAGGTAGGGATTGCCGAGGATAAAATGAGATCGATTTCTTATCGTTAGCCGTAAATAGTGAGGAGTCAGAGAGCTCGAGTCTTCGATAGAATAATAAAAAAGCCCCGCCGATTCATACTGCGGGGCTTTTTAATGACGCTAAACTAAAGCAGTCAAAAACGGCGATTAATTACATCATACCGTCCATACCACCCATGCCGCCCATACCACCCATACCGCCGCCCATTCCACCAGCAGCTGGTTTCTCTTCAGCAAGTTCCGCAACCATGCAATCCGTTGTCAACATTAATGAAGCGATAGATGCGGCGTTTTGCAAAGCTGAACGCGTTACTTTTGCTGGATCTAAAACACCCATTTCAACCATGTCACCGTAAGTACCGTTTGCAGCGTTGTAACCAAAATTACCTTTACCCGCTAATACAGCAGCTACCACAACAGAAGCTTCTTCACCCGCATTTTGCACGATCATGCGTAATGGTTCTTCCATTGCGCGGAGAACGATTTTGATACCGGCTTCTTGATCTGCATTGTCGCCTTTGACGCTAATAGCAGCACGAGCACGCAATAATGCCACTCCGCCACCTGGAACAATACCTTCTTCTACCGCAGCACGAGTCGCATGCAGAGCATCTTCCACGCGCGCTTTTTTCTCTTTCATCTCGACTTCGGTCGCTGCGCCAACTTTAATAACTGCAACGCCGCCAGCTAATTTAGCCACACGTTCTTGCAATTTTTCACGGTCGTAGTCAGAGGTTGCTTCTTCGATCTGCACACGAATTTGTTTGACACGTGCCTCGATGGCAGTAGTTTGACCAGATCCATCAATAATAATGGTATTTTCTTTACCGATCTCAATACGTTTTGCCTGACCTAAATCAGTCAACGCTACTTTTTCCAATGTCATCCCAACTTCTTCAGCAATAACTTGGCCACCTGTTAATACAGCGATGTCTTCCAACATAGCTTTACGACGGTCACCAAAACCAGGGGCTTTAACTGCGCATGTTTTTAAAATGCCGCGGATATTATTCACAACTAATGTAGCTAACGCTTCGCCATCGATATCTTCAGCGATGATGAGTAAAGGACGCCCGGCTTTTGCAACTTGCTCTAAGGTTGGAAGGAGATCACGGATGTTAGAAATCTTTTTGTCGTATAACAAAACAAATGGATTTTCTAAAATAGCGACTTGTTTTTCAGGCGTATTAATGAAATAAGGTGACAAATAACCCCGATCAAATTGCATACCTTCGACGATGTCTAATTCATCGTTTAAGGATTTACCATCTTCAACAGTGATAACGCCTTCCTTACCGACTTTATCCATTGCCTCAGCAATGCGGTCACCGATAGATGCATCGCTATTGGCCGAAATGGAACCAACTTGAGCGATTTCTTTATTGGTCGTGCATGGCTTAGCGATTTTTTTCAATTCTTCAACAGTAGCTGCAACAGCTTTGTCGATACCACGCTTCAAGTCCATTGGGTTCATCCCGGCTGCAACGTATTTCATGCCTTCGCGGACAATAGCTTGAGTCAATACTGTTGCCGTAGTTGTACCGTCACCGGCGTTGTCGCTGGTACGTGACGCAACTTCTTTCACCATTTGTGCGCCCATATTCATGAGCTTATCCTTGAGCTCAATCTCTTTAGCTACAGAAACACCATCCTTAGTAACGGTTGGCGCACCGAAAGAGCGCTCTAATACTACATTGCGACCTTTAGGGCCCAAGGTGACCTTAACTGCGTTAGCTAGAATATTAACGCCTTCAACCATCTTGGCACGTGCTGTGTCGCCGAAAATAACTTCTTTAGCTGCCATTTGAAACTCCTAAATTGTTATAAAGAATGCGAATGCATACTTTGAAAATGAATAGCAATTGAATATTGCCGAGAAAACATATAACTAAAATTATTGTTCTACGATAGCCATTACGTCGTCTTCGCGCATGATCAAGAGTTCTTTACCATCAACTTTCACTGCCTGACCTGAGTATTTACCAAATAAAACACGGTCACCTACTTTGACTGCTAACGGCCGAACTTTGCCGTCTTCTAAAATCTTTCCATTGCCAACGGCCAAAACCTTGCCTTGATCGGGCTTTTCAGCTGCTGCATCGGGAATTAGAATTCCTGACGCAGTCTTTGTTTCTTGATCCAGACGTTCAACGATAATGCGGTCATGCAAAGGACGAAAGCTCATACAAACTCCTTAAAATAAATTTAATGGTTATCAAAAGATTAATATACTTACCGACCCAAAGTTTCGGACCCAACAATGAAAATGCGATCCTATTTTTCCGTACTACCTTACGACCAAAAAAACTGGTGACCGGCACCTAGGCTCCGATGAGTATAAAACAGGACTTGGCTTAATTACGTTCGAAAAAGCAACGTTAATTTCAGTCGCACTACTTTTAAAAGCATTATTAGCACTCTATCCTGTCGAGTGCTAATTATATGGGCGCAAGTTCTTTTTTTCAAGGTTTGGAAAAAGTTATATTTGTTGGCTCCATGCAGTTTTGCTTGAGGAATATGATTAGATAGGATAATTACGCGCATTTGGAAAATGCGGTCAAGATTAACACCTGTTAACTTTGAGGAGGTGGGCGGGATGAGGGTAAAGTCATTAATGATTAATGCCTTGTTAACGAAGAGGCAACATAACATGAAAACGCGCTGCGGAGCGATAGGTCCGATATCAAGACCTCGTTGCTCAATTTAAGAAGTTCTTCTGTGGAGAAGTAATGAAGATTGCGTCAATGCTAAAGAGGCGCGTATGATGGCGTTCCGGTGGGTTGTTTTTCCTTATACACTAGCCAATTTATGTTAAAACTTTATTCCTATTTCCGCTCATCCGCATCGTTTCGTGTTCGTATTGTTCTCAATCTAAAACAGCTTTCCTATGAGACAGTGCCCATTCATCTGATTAAAAATGGCGGCGAGCAGCATGACCCTGATTACCTGGCGTTAAATCCTTCAGGCGTCGTTCCAAGCCTAGAACATAACGGAAAAGTACTGACCCAATCAAACGCCATTTGCGAGTATTTAAACGAATTGCATCCTGAACCTGCTTTATTGCCTACCGATATTGTGGAGCGCGCATGGGTACGTTCAGTGTGCAATTTAGTGGCGGGTGATATACATCCACTCAATAACTTACGCGTTTTAACCTATCTCACTCAATCTCTCGAGCAGGACGAAACCCAAAGGAAAAATTGGTATCAGCATTGGATCAAGCAAGGTTTTGACGCATTGGAAGGATTATTATCGCAAAAAGCCGGAAATTACTGTTGGGATAATACGATAACCCTAGCAGACGCCTTCGTCATCCCCCAAATATGGAACGCTAATCGTTTTAAATGTTCAATGACTGATTACCCGTTATTGCGGCGTATTTATAACAACGCGATGCAGCTTTCAGCGTTCCAGCAAGCGGCACCAGAGGTACAGCCCGATACTGAATGAATTACGAGAGTTAGATAACCTTGTTCTCTTTTCCAATCTGGCCGCTGCATATCTATAAATTACACTAATTTAGTCCGGAGAAAATATGAATAAACTTTACCCCAATGCTGATATTGCCTTGCGCGATATTGTAAAAGATGGGCAAACTATAGCGGTGGGCGGTTTTGGCCTATGTGGCATTCCAGAAGAGTTAATCCGCGCTTTACGGGATTCAGGTGTACAAAATTTGACGGCCGTATCAAACAATGCAGGTGTGGATGGGTTTGGCTTAGGTCAACTACTTACAACGCGTCAAATTAAAAAGATGATTGCCTCTTATGTTGGGGAAAACAAAGAATTTGAACGCCAATATTTAGCCGGTGAACTTCAGCTAGAATTTACTCCCCAAGGAACGTTAGCTGAAAAATTACGCGCAGGGGGTGCCGGTATTCCTGCATTTTTTACTAAAACAGGCGTAGGGACGATTGTTGCTGAAGGTAAAGAGGTTCGTGAGTTTGAAGGACATCAATACGTAATGGAACGGTCGATAGTAGCTGATGTGTCTTTAGTAAAAGCATATAAGGCTGATAAGGCGGGTAATTTGGTCTACCGCAAAACAGCGCGAAATTTCAATCCAAACGTAGCGACGGCAGGAAAAATCACTGTTGCTGAAGTAGAGCATATTGTCGAAATTGGTGAGCTCGACCCAGACGAAATTCATACGCCTGGAATTTTTGTGCAACGTATTGTATGGAATGCTCACCCTGAAAAGCGCATCGAACAACGTACTACCACTACTTCAGCAACTAATCTAGCAACTACAGCAGCACAATCAGGAGTATAAAATGGCGTGGAATCGTGATGAAATGGCAGCGCGGGCAGCACAAGAATTGCAAGACGGTTTCTACGTTAATTTAGGTATCGGATTACCCACATTGGTGGCAAATCATGTTCCCAAGAGTGTGGAGGTATGGTTGCAATCAGAAAACGGTTTATTAGGTATTGGGCAGTTTCCAACAGAAGATAAAATTGACGCTGATTTGATCAATGCAGGTAAGCAGACGGTTACCACGCTGCCAGGTTCGTCGATTTTTAGCTCAGCAGACTCGTTTGGCATGATACGAGGTGGCAAAATCAACCTTGCGATTTTAGGTGCGATGCAGGTCAGTGAGACCGGTGATTTAGCCAACTGGATGATCCCGGGAAAAATGGTCAAAGGCATGGGTGGTGCGATGGATTTGGTAGCGGGCGTCGCTCGTGTTGTCGTACTAATGGAGCATGTTGCAAAAGGTGATGTACCTAAAATTTTGAACAATTGTAGCTTGCCTCTAACAGGTGTTGGAGTGGTTGATCGCATTATCACTGACTTGGGTGTGATTGATATTACGTCGACAGGATTGAAATTAGTAGAGTTAGCTCCCGGCGTTTCAGTGGAGGAAATTATGGTTAAAACCCAAGCAAAGTTGGATGTAAGTTCACTGGCACTTGCTGATTTAGGTTAAATAAGTTTTCCTTAAATTAAACTTGCGCAGAATGCGCAAGAACCCGCGAACTCGTTGAAAGCTTTCAGAGGCTAACCCTTTCTCAGCTCAGTCAGTTCTGTGCTTGTTTCGAGTTGGAGATGTTAACCTATTTTATATTGAGCATTGGGTTATCTTAAAGTAAGAATAGAAAATAACATGACAAATAAATATGACCAGGTACGAATTAAATCAGTGCAGTGTATTTCGCCCGATGGTCTACATCAGATGGTATATAAAGATTGGGGGGATATTAATAATCCAAATGTAGTGCTATGTGTGCACGGCGTCACGCGCGTTTCGGACGATTTTGATGTGCTTGCCCGAGAATTGGCTCCACACTTCAGAGTAATTTGTCCTGACATAGTAGGGCGGGGACGTTCCGATTGCCTAACCACACCACAGCATTACCAGATAGAACAATACGTTTGCGATATTGTAACTTTATTGGCGCGAGTAAATGCAGAAAAATTATTTTTTGTAGGAACTTCTATGGGAGGATTAATCGGATCCGTTTTAGCTTCTCTCCCCGCGAGCCCCATAAAGAAATTAGTCATAAATGATATAGGACCTGTTTTGAATGCTTCTGCGTTCGAACGAATTGCCCAATACATCGGCCAACCCACTCGTTTTGCTACGTTTGATGAGGCAGCGCAGTACACTCGGAATATTTCAGCATCGTTTGGCGAACATACTGAAGAACAGTGGAGCAAGCTAAGTAAGGATGTTTTATGTCAGGATAAAGATGGCATGTGGAAACGAAATTATGACATGAATCTTGCCGTATCCATGCTGGCGTTCAATGCGGACATGTTGAAGGCAATGCAAACAATGATGTGGGCAACTTATGATGCAATTTCATGTCCGACTCTATTATTGCGTGGGGTTGAATCGGATTTGTTATCGGCGGAAACGGCACAACAAATGACACAACGTGGGCCAAAAGCTAAATTAGTGGAATTCGAACAGGTGGGGCATGCCCCCACATTGGTGCATGATGGTCAGATCGCGGTTGTTAAGGAATTTTTGTTAAGTGGTGATGAGCCGGAAAGCACTAGTAACTTTTAAGGATAACCATGCAAACACAAAAAGAAAATCCACAAATTAAGCGCTTTCACAGTGGTGCACGTATTTCAGAAATGGCCGTATATAATGGAATAGCTTACTTAGCAGGGCAAGTAACAAGCGATGAGAGGCTGGACATCGTAGGACAGACCAGTAATGTTCTGACTCAAATTGACGCACTGTTAGCAGAAGCAGGAACCAATAAGTCTCGTATTCTCATGTGTCAAATTTATCTCGCTAATTTGACTGATTTTGCCGGAATAAATCAAGTTTGGGATAGTTGGGTTACACCAGGTAATACACCACCACGTGCGACGGTGCAAGCTGGGTTAGCTAGTCCGGCTTGGTTAATCGAAATTGTAGTTACCGCAGCACTCTTGTAAGTTGAACCGAGATTTTCCATTAGACCGCTACAACTTCGTGGACAATCTAATGAACATTAACTACCAACCTAAGAACACTATTGCGAATTGCATGCGACACTACAGACAATTGCACTCCTTTTGAGTTGCCTGGACTGCGTTGTTTCTCCTTGCGGCATATAGTCCGCCGCGTCCTGTCCAAACAACCAAAAAGAAGCGCACTTGCCTCCGTCCTAATGGAAAATTTCGGTTAAAAATTAAAAGTTACTATGGTCTCAACAGTTACAACTAACAGTGAAAACAAAGATAATTTAATTGCCGGCCTCTCGCCAGAAGACGAGCAACGGGTGCTCTCCGCGCTTGAATTTGTTGTTCCATTTTACGAAAATGCCGAGCGGGCAACAGGCGAAAATGTATTGCAGTTTTCCAAAGGCGTTGCCATAACGCTAGGGGCATTACGTACTGATGCCGACTCCCGCATAGCTGGCTTACTGTTTGAACTTCCCCAGCTTGATGCTGCTGCTGCGGAGAGTATTGAGCCGCGCTTTGGCAAAGATATTTTGGATTTGATTAGTGGGGTACGTGGCTTAATGCGTTTAGGCGCTTTGCACTTAATGCAGCACGTAGCCGCCCCGGAAATGGGGCGCAATAAAAACGCGGCACAACAAACTTCTACACAGCTTGAAACATTGCGCAAAATGTTATTGGCAATGGCGTCGGATATACGTGTGGTACTCATCTGCTTAGCATCACGTTTAATGACATTGCGCTATTATGCCGAGCAGAAACAATTTGATGAAGTTAGTAAACAGTATGCGCGGGAAACAGTTGATTTATATGCACCGCTAGCCAATCGTTTAGGGGTCTGGCAAATGAAATGGGAATTGGAGGATCTCTCTTTCCGATTTCTTGAGAAGGAATCGTATTCAAAAATTGCCAGAATGCTTGAAGAAAAGCGCGTTGAGCGTGAAGAATTTATTGCAAAATCGACAGACCGCTTACAGCGCGAAATGAATATTGTGGGAATCAAAGCTGAAGTATATGGCCGTCCTAAACATATTTATAGTATCTGGAACAAAATGCGCGGCAAGAATATTGATTTCGATGAACTCAATGATGTACGTGCATTTCGAATTATTGTGGACGACATTAAGGCTTGCTATACCGTACTGGGTATTGTGCACAATATCTGGACCCCGGTTCCTGATGAGTTTGATGACTATATCGCGCGTCCTAAACCGAATGGTTATCAATCATTGCATACGGTCGTTATCGCCGATGATAATCGCGGTTTCGAAGTACAAATTCGTACCAGAGAAATGCATCATTTTGCTGAATATGGTGTGGCAGCACATTGGCGATATAAGGAAGCAGGCAACGCAAAGGGAGTTAATCTAAACGTGGCAGGCCAGGAGTACGATGAGAAAATTGCCTGGTTGAGGCAGTTGCTAGCGTGGAAAACAGAGATTACCGAAGCAGTCGTGGGCGATGATACTGCTCAACGTGAATGGGTAGAAAAACTTAAATCAACCACGCTGGATGACCGTATTTATGTATTGACACCCCAAGCACGTGTAATCGAATTGCCCAACCATGCCACGCCTATTGATTTTGCTTATCATTTACATACGTCTTTGGGTCATCACTGCCGTGGAGCACGCGTAGACGGGCAAATGGTGCCGTTAAACACAGCGCTTAAAAATGGTCAAACTGTTGAGATTATCTCAGCCAAAATAGGATTGGAAACCGGCCCTTCCCGAGATTGGTTAAGTACAGAATATGCCGTAGCTACCCGCACACGCACCAAAATTCGTGCCTGGTTTAACGCATTGGATCAGCAAGAAACAATTAACAAAGGTCGCGCCTCCGTAGAAAAAACCTTGCAGCGCGAAGGTAAAACGGTCATGAACTTAGAAGAGCTGGCACACAGGTGCGGCTTTGATAAAGTTGAAGATTTGTTTGTGTCGGTAGGAAAAGAAGAGTTTAGTCTGCGTCACGTAGAACATGCCTTACATGACGAGGTAATTGAGCCCGCAACTGATGAAGTGTTAATTAATAAGAGTCGTGCTTCAAGCGTGGTTCAGGGCGCTAAATCCGGCGTGCTAGTTGTAGGGGCCGAGGGTCTGCTGACCTTACTTGCTAAATGCTGCAAACCGGCACCGCCTGACCCTATTGTGGGTTTTGTTACGCGCGGAAAAGGCGTATCGATTCATCGGGTCAATTGCAAGAATTTTGCCGAAATGCGCAAAAAATCAGCAGAAAGAGTGATTCTGACTACGTGGGGGCAGCCTGGTAAAGAAACTGTCTATCCGGTTGATATCTTCGTTGTCGCACAAGATCGTCAAGGATTAATGCGCGACATATCTGAAATATTCTCGAGGGAAAAAATTAATATGATCGGCGTTACTTCCCAATGCGCGAAAGGTCAGGCGCGCATGTCATTTACTGTTGAAATAGACTCCACTGCCCAATTACAGAAGGCATTAATTGTGGTGCGGGATGTGAGTGGGGTGCAGGATGTACGGCGTCAATAATCCCAATTTTCTCAGGTTAAATCCCTTGGTAGCTGCAAGTTCTCGGTAGGCCGGTGCGGCGCCGAATTAGTAGAGGATCGATTAACCTCGCGCTTGATCAGCCTAACGTTCTGCACAGGATATTAAGCTGATAAAGTGTTAGCCTAACCTCCAAGGCCAAAGATGGCAAAATGGCTATTAGCCACACCAAAATTCAGTTCCATAGGCTAAACACTTTTGATATGGACCTCCATCTTTTTGATAGATTTTCGTTTGAAGCATCAATATTAAGCTAATTTTATCACCCAGCAAATGACAGAGAGGCGCTCGTCCGGGATTCTTCACGTCAGGTGGTTCAGACCAGTCGATTGGGGCAGAGTAGGTAATGACAGACTCCGATTCATCACCTAACTTTATTTGATTCTTCTCCTCTAACATAACGCGCCACGAATTCGTGCCGTCCAGAGTAACTTTACCATTGAAGTCAATTAAATCGCCATTTCGGTACTCCCCCTGTAACCTCGGACATTGGATTTTCCCTTCAGCAGACGCTCTTAGCGGACTACTCATCAAAATTCCCAGCAAAAGCAAAGTAAGGACTTTTTTCATATTAATCTTTCAGGCCATAATTGGTCGTTAAATAGGTAAATTGACGTTTTTTGGTAAGGTAACAGCTTCAGGAAAGTGCAATTATACCTCAGTCCAGCCAACATTGCGGTTCAAAATGCTTTACGTAAAATCTGAACTTTGATATAGTTTCGAGCTTTTCGGGCGGTTAGTTCAGTTGGTTAGAATACTTGGTCGACATCCAAGGGGTCGGGGATTCGAATTCCTCACCGCCCACCATAATTTGTACTCTCTTTTAGAGAGACCTCTGCAGAACCGTTGCAAGCAAGCCGATGACGAGGCGCACGGAGCGCAGCAATCGGAATGTACTTGAGTACATGAGGATTGCGAGCACCAGCGTGTAACCCTGAACGCCGTATTTGGCTCGCGCAGTAGGTTGTGCTGAGGTCTCTTAGAAACAAGAAAGGCATCTTGGTTATGACATCGCGAACGACTACCTCGTTGGAGACGCGACACTAGCCAAAAGACTTTTTCATTCTTCTACATTCCTATTGAAAAAGCGCGGCTAGTCCGCGTTTTTTTTCGCGCATAATTCAGCGTGAATAACCAGTGCTTTTTTCTCAGTGGAGAACACCATGATTTCAATCCGACTTCCCGATGGATCGCTTCGTCAGTTTGACTCGCCTTTGACAGTAGCGCAAGTAGCCGCCAGTATAGGCCCCGGTTTAGCAAAAGCGGCGTTGGCGGGCAAAGTAAAAGGTCAATTAGTAGATACTTCCTTTTTGATCGACTCTGACGTCGACTTAGCAATTGTGACTGAAAAAGATCCAGAAGGTTTGGAAGTCATTCGCCATTCTACTGCGCATTTGTTAGCTCACGCGGTCAAGCAGCTTTATCCGGATGCACAAGTCACTATCGGCCCGGTGATTGAAAACGGTTTTTACTATGATTTTTCTTATAAACGACCATTTACACCGGAAGATTTGGTGTTGATTGAAAAGAAAATGGTTGAGCTGGCAAAAAAGGATGAGGTTATAAGCCGCAAAGTGTTACCGCGTGATGAAGCAGTAGCTTATTTCAAGTCAATCGGTGAGATCTATAAAGCAGAAATCATCTCTTCTATTCCTACCGATCAGGAAGTGTCACTCTACACAGAGGGCGACTTCACTGATTTGTGCCGTGGTCCACACGTACCATCAACTGGCAAACTGAAGGTTTTTAAATTGATGAAGCTAGCCGGCGCTTATTGGCGAGGCGATTCGAAAAACGAGATGTTGCAACGTGTGTATGGCACCGCCTGGGCAAAAAAAGAAGACCAGGAAGCGTACTTGTTTATGTTAGAAGAAGCAGAAAAGCGCGATCATCGCAAGTTGGGTAAAGCGTTAGATTTATTTCACTTGCAAGAAGAAGGGCCTGGGCTCGTTTTTTGGCATGCAAAAGGTTGGACAATATGGCAGATTATTGAGCAATATCTGCGCAATGTTTATCAAGACGGGGGATACCAGGAAGTAAAAACTCCGCAAATTTTAGATCGTACTTTATGGGAGAGAACGGGGCATTGGCAGAATTATCGCGAAAGTATGTTTGTGACCGAATCCGAAAACCGTAGTTACGCGATCAAACCCATGAGCTGTCCTGGTCATATTCAAATTTTTAATACCGGTTTGCGAAGCTACCGTGAATTACCCTTGCGCTTTGGCGAGTTTGGTCAGTGTCATCGAAACGAAACCTCAGGCGCCTTACACGGCATTATGCGTGTGCGTGGATTTACCCAAGATGATGGTCATATTTTTTGCACCGAAGAGCAAGTTGCGCAAGAAGTTACCGCTTTTCATTTGCAGGCTATGAAAGTGTATGCTGATTTCGGTTTTCAACATATCGACATCAAAATTGCGACTCGTCCGGATAATCGCATTGGCTCTGATGAAGAGTGGGATCGCTCGGAACAAGCGTTGCGTTCTGCTTTACGTGCTTGCAATTTAGCTTGGGAAGAATTGCCAGGCGAAGGCGCTTTTTATGGCCCAAAAGTTGAATATCATTTAAAGGACAGTCTTGGTCGCTCCTGGCAAGTAGGTACGGTACAGATCGATCCCGCCATGCCAGTACGTCTGGGAGCGGAGTATGTGGCGGAAGATAATTCAAGAAAAATCCCGATGATGGTTCACCGTGCCATTATTGGTTCGATGGAACGTTTTATTGGTATTGTGATAGAAAATTTCGCTGGAGCCTTCCCATTGTGGTTATCTCCGGTGCAGCTTGCCGTAGTAAATATATCCGAGGCGCAATCCGAGTACGCTCACTCCGTGGCTGAAATTTTAAAAAAACATGGTTTCAGAGTAAGTCTTGATTTGCGTAATGAGAAAATAACCTATAAAATACGAGACCATTCTGTTCACAAGCTACCCTATATCATAGTTGTTGGTGATAAAGAACGGGATGCGGGTACAGTAGCCGTGCGAGCAAGAGGCAACCAGGACTTGGGCGTAATGCCTTTAGCTACTTTAGTAGAGCGACTTAATGTTGAACTGGCTGCTAAGGTTAACTGAGAGGCGTCTGAGCTTAAGCAAGGCAAGCGCGGTGCAGTAAAGCGCGGCTTATTTATTAAATTTAAAAGGAAACTACAATAGCTACTGATAAGTCAACACATCGAATCAACGGCGAAATTACAGCACAAGAGGTGCGTCTTTCCGGCGTTGAAAACGAGCCGCTAGGTATCGTTAAATTAGCTGAGGCGATCCGACTATCCGAAGAAGCAAACGTGGACCTGGTGGAAATTGCGCCAAATGCGCAGCCTCCAGTGTGCAGGTTGATGGATTACGGTAAGTTTAAGTACCAGGAGCAAAAAAAGGCGCATGAAACTAAGCTAAAACAAAAAATTGTTTTGGTTAAGGAAGTAAAATTCAGGCCGGGTACAGACGATGGGGATTACAACATTAAATTGCGTAATCTGGTCAGATTTCTAGATGATGGCGATAAAACTAAAATCACGTTGCGCTTTCGCGGTCGTGAAATGGCACATCAGGAGATTGGTATGCGCATGCTTGAGCGACTTAAGGTTGATCTCGATCCTTATGGCCAGGTTGAACAATTCCCTAAGATGGAAGGGCGGCAAATGGTAATGGTTTTGTCCCCTAAGAAAAAGAAATAGTAATAAACAAGTGGGGGTATTAAATTTATCCGGCACATTAGTGGTTGTGATGTGTCGGTAAAGCTGCGTAGGGCGGGCTGAGTGTTATGCCCAACGTCTATGCAAAAGTCGGGCTATGATTTTCCGTTGAGGTGTCTCTAGCCTGACCTGCTAAAATAAGTGAGAGTAGGCATCCAAGAGTAATGAAATCGTTACCACCTACAATCACGTTAAAAGTGGAACTGCTCTAAACAAGCAGTAAAGTTATGCCAAAAATGAAGACGAAGAGTTCGGCCAAAAAACGCTTTCGCGTTCGCCCGGGCGGAACAGTTAAATGTGGTCACGCTTTTAAGCGTCACATCTTGACCAAAAAAACCACCAAGAACAAACGCCAGTTGCGCGGTATTACGAATGTTCATGCTGCTGACGTAGTATCAGTCATGCGTATGATGCCTAACGCTTAACCTCATACTCAATATTTAAGGAGATATCATGCCTAGAGTAAAACGTGGGGTTACAGCTCGTGCCCGCCATAAAAAAGTTCTCAATTTAGCCAAAGGTTACCGCGGTCGTCGAAGCAAGGTATACCGTGTTGCTAAGCAGGCAGTTATGCGTGCTGGTCAATACGCTTACCGCGATCGTCGTAACAAAAAGCGCGTATTTCGCGCGCTGTGGATTACCCGTATTAATGCTGCGTCACGTTCACACGGCCTAACTTACAGTGTGTTCATGAATGGTCTGAAGAAAGCGGCTATAGCTCTAGATCGTAAGGTCTTAGCGGATATGGCAGTTATGGATAAGCCGGCATTTGCTGCGATAGTTAATCAAGTAAAAGCCACTTTGGCTGCGTAATTGTTACACTAAATGCTTGCAAGCAGAGCACAGGAAGAGAAGCAGGGCAAAGGGTAACTTTGCCCTGCTTTTTTTCTAGATTAAGCTAAGGGCGCGCAATTTAACATAAAGAGACCTCTGCACAACCATAGCGAGCGAGTCAAAGTCAAGGGGCACGGAGCGCAACAATCGGAATGTACTTAAGTACATGAGGATTGCGAGCACCCCGGAACGCCGAATTTGACTCGCGCAGTAGGCTATGCAGAGGTCTCTAAAGAGACCTCTGCATAGCCGTAGCTAGCGAGCCAAAGACAAAGCGCACGGAGCGCTGCAACCAGAATGTACTTGAGTACATGATGATGGCAAGCACCAGTGTTTCACCCTGAACGCCGTAGTTGGCTCGCGCAGTACTTGGGTGCAGAGGTCTCATAAATTCCTCCAGGTGCACCAATCGCCGCCGAGCCCACATCAACTATTAATGACTTAAGCAGGAAAATTCGCATGAATTCCTTAGATCAGCTGGCCTCTAATCTTATCTCGCAAGCTAAGGCAGATTTTTTCTCTGCTGCAGACGCTGCTGCCTTAGAAAATGCCAAGGCGAAATTTCTTGGCAAGACCGGGCAAATTACTGAGCTCATGAAGGGCTTAGCTAAGTTACCGCCCGAGGAGCGTAAAGCGCAGGGTGCAATTATTAATGCCATCAAAGTCCAGATCGAAGATTTGTTAGTGGAGCGTCGAGATCAACTTTCGAATGCTCAAATGCAGTTGCGTTTAAATGCAGAGGCAATCGATATTACTTTACCCGGCCGGGGGCATGGTGTAGGCGGCATGCACCCGGTGATGCGCACTTGGGAGCGTGTGGAGGAAATTTTTCGTTCAATCGGTTTTGATGTGGCAGACGGCCCGGAAATAGAGAGTGACTGGACTAATTTCACCGCGTTAAATAGTCCGGAAAATCACCCGGCCAGGTCAATGCAAGACACTTTTTATATTGAAGGAAATGACAACAGCGGTAAAGCATTATTACTGCGAACGCATACTAGCCCGATGCAAGTACGCTACGCGCGAATGAATTCTGCACCAATTAAAGTCATCGCTCCTGGAAGAACGTATCGTGTGGATAGCGATGCAACGCATTCGCCCATGTTTCATCAAGTGGAAGGTTTGTGGATTGCAGAAGAAATTAGTTTTGCCGATTTAAAGGGCATCTATCTCAATTTCGTAAAAGTTTTTTTCGAAACCGATGATTTGCAAGTGCGTTTTCGTCCTTCGTATTTCCCATTTACTGAACCGTCTGCCGAAATTGATATCGCCTTCGGTAGCGGCCCGTTAAAAGGACGTTGGTTAGAAGTCTCGGGTGCAGGACAAGTACATCCAAATGTAATGCGCAATATGAATTTCGACCCTGAAAAATATATCGGTTTTGCATTCGGTTCTGGGTTGGAACGCTTGACTATGCTGCGCTATGGGATCAGTGATTTGCGTTTGTTTTATGAAGGCGATTTAAGGTTTTTAAAGCAATTTAGTTAAAACATATCAACTTGTGAACTCTAAAAATTAAAGACGGCATCAATTATGCAATTTTCCGAAAACTGGTTACGCACAATGGTGAATCCACCCCTGGATTCAAGTGCATTGGCTCATTTACTAACTATGTCTGGTTTAGAAGTCGAGAGCACTGAAACCGTTGCCCCTCCATTTACTAATGTGGTGGTGGCACAAGTAATATCCATCGAAAAACATCCTGATGCGGATCGTTTAAATGTGTGTAAGGTCGACGTGGGTTTAGTTGAGCCACTAACGATTGTTTGTGGTGCAACTAATGTCCGCAGTGGAATGAAAGTTGCTTGCGCAAAAGTGGGCGCTGTATTGCCGCCCGGCGCAGATGAGAAACCGTTTGAGATTAACGAAGGAAAATTGCGCGGGGTGGTTTCGCAAGGGATGTTGTGTTCCGCACGTGAGCTCAAGCTATCGGAAGAACATACTGGAATAATAGATTTGCCCAGTGATGCACCCATTGGTTCTTCTATTCGTGATTATTTAGATCTAGACGATCTTAAATTTACTCTAAAATTGACACCTAATAAGGCGGATTGCTTGTCAGTACTTGGTATTGCGCGTGAAGTTTCTGCGTTAACTGGTGCACCTTTGTGCGTGCCTAAAATTTCTCCAGTTTCAGTAGCGTCAAGTGAAATTTTGCCGGTAACAGTGTCAGCTCCTGATTTATGCGGTCGCTTTTCAGGTCGTATCATACGAAATGTCAATGCCCGAGCATCAACGCCGGAGTGGATGAAGCAACGTCTGGAGCGCTCTGGTCAACGCCCCGTTTCGGCGTTAGTCGATATTTCTAATTACGTGATGTTAGAATCAGGCCAGCCTAGCCATGTCTTTGATTTGGATAAACTTAACGGTGGCATTGAGGTGCGTTGGGGTAAGGCAGGTGAATCGATTAAATTATTAAATGGGAATACGGTAAGTGTTGATCCCTGGATCGGTGTTATCTCGGCAACGCAAGGAATTAAAGGCGCGGCCGAAAGTGGGTCTCAGCTGGAATCCTTAGCGGGAATTATGGGCGGGGAGGAAACGTCTGTCACATTAGATACACAACATATTTATCTAGAGGCAGCTTTTTGGTGGCCAACTGCAATCCAAGGACGGGCACGCCATTTTAATTTTTCCACCGACGCCGCGCATCGATTTGAGCGGGGAGTTGATTTTAAGGCCACTGTAGAGCAGCTGGAACGTATTACTGATTTAATCCTTACTATTTGTGGAGGTGCTGTCGGGCCGGTAGATGATCAAATTATTAATCTGCCTAATCGTCCTGCAGTCAAATTACGCACAGCGCGCGCGATTAAGGTCATTGGTGTGGTTTTGTCTGGGACACAAATTGCTGATATATTTCAACGATTGGGCCTGGCGTTCATTCAAGAAGCGGATGGTTTTTTGGTGACCCCACCTTCCTACCGTTTTGATATCGAAATCGAAGAGGATTTGATTGAGGAAGTGGCGCGCGTTTATGGTTATGAACATATTCCAGCCTTACCGCCAGTAGCGGCCTCGGCCATGCGTGTTCTCCCTGAGAACATCCGCTCACCTTTCAAAGTACGTCGGCAAATGGGGGATTTAGATTATCAGGAAGTGCTTAATTACAGTTTCGTGGACGCGGCTTGGGAGATCGATTTTGCTAACAATGCAAACCCGATCAAGATACAAAATCCAATTGCTAGTCACCTGAGCGTAATGCGCTCTAATTTAGTCGCAAGTTTGATTTCTAATGCGCGTTACAATTTAAACCGCAAAATCAATCGCGTCCGTATTTTTGAACTTGCAGCAATTTATCTGCACGACACAACTGTTAATGAGGGTGATCTAACCGTCGCAGGATTTAACGAGCCTAAAAAGTTAGCCGGTTTAGCTTATGGTTCGCATGTCGAAGAGCAATGGGGACAAATATCGCGTCAGGTAGATTTCTTCGATGTAAAGGGGGATATTGAAGCTTTATTTTCACCAAAAGCGTTAAGATTTAGTAAAATCGAACATGTTGCGTTACATCCGGGGCGTTCTGCTCAAATTGAGTGTAACGGTAAAGTAGTCGGCTTTCTAGGTGAATTACATCCTGCTTTACAGCAAAAGTATGATTTACCATTAGCACCCATTGTATTTGAAGTGGATGCCATTGCATTGCAGTCGGTTCAGGTTCCTGTGTACCATGAAATTCCCAAGTTCCAATTTGCAACACGCGATTTAGCGCTATGTGTAAATCTCTCCACTACCGTACAAGAGATACTGGATGTATTCATGCAGCAACGTGCTTCAAACCCAGTTTGTAAATATGTGCAGTCTATTGCTCTATTCGATGAATATCGTGGAAAAGGTTTGCCGCCGCATGAGAAAAGCCTTGCTTTCCGATGTACGCTGCAAGATACTCATTCCACTTTACATGATGAAGTAATCGAGGCGGCAATGGTAGAGTTATTAAAAGCTGTGCAGTTGCAATGTGGGGCAAAGTTGCGCTCGTAATGGTTAAAGTTAACCATTATTAGTCTACTGAACTACATGAATGTATTCTATGAAGTAATGAGATAAAAATGAGTAATGAAATTTCAGGTGAATGGCATTCAGCGTTAGAGATTAATTTGAACCAGGCGAGGCCGGACACGCAAACCCGGCTATCCGCGTCTAAACAGATAATCACTTTGACTAAAGCTGAATTGGCAGAGCTATTATTTGAACAAGTCGGTTTAAATAAACGCGAAGCCAAAGATATGGTCGAATCCTTTTTTAATGAAATTCGTAATTTTCTGGAGAGTGGTGAGTCGGTAAAGTTATCCGGCTTTGGAAATTTTCAGTTGCGTGATAAGCCGCAACGTCCAGGGCGTAATCCTAAAACTGGTGAAGAAATCCCCGTCTCGGCGCGAAGGGTAGTTACTTTTCATGCCAGCCAAAAAATGAAAAGCATGGTTGATCAAATCAGCAAAGATTCGGAATAGTAATTATCAGTTACTGAATTTACGTTGGCAAGTAATTGAGAATAGTCGGAAAATAATTGGAAATAAGTGATGAGTGAGATGTTGAATGAAGTTTCTCTGGTTTTACCTGCCATTCCGGCAAAGCGCTATTTCACTATTGGCGAAGTTAGCGACCTATGTGGCGTTAAGGCGCACGTCTTGCGTTATTGGGAGCAAGAGTTTTCGCAGCTAAAACCAGTAAAACGTCGGGGTAATCGTCGTTATTATCAACATCACGAAGTCCTCTTAATTCGGCGTATTCGCGAGTTACTTTACGAGCAAGGTTTCACTATTAGTGGGGCTCGAAATCAGCTAGGAAGTCAATCAAGTGGGGAAGTAAGGTTGCCAAGAACGGTTTCGGCTCCCCTTTTATCATTGAAAGATCTAGAAACAGTGCGAGCGGAATTATGTGAAATCCAACAATTATTACGTTTGTGATAAAAAATACAGTTCAAAAAAAATGTGAAAAAAATTAAAATATATAGTTAGGAATAGGTAAAGTTGAGGTATAATTGTTTTTATCGTTGAAATTCTAGTGGTAGTGCAGGTAATAGTAAGGTATCGGTCTGTCATTTCTTACTTGGTTGAAACGATTTAACGGGCAATTGCTCATCTAACTGAAATAGGAAATTGTAATGGCAAAAGGTACTGTAAAGTGGTTTAATGATTCTAAAGGTTTTGGTTTCATTACTCCAGACGAAGGTGGTGAGGATTTATTTGCTCACTTTTCGGCTATCCAATCTGCGGGTTTCAAAACTTTGAAAGAAGGCCAAAAAGTCTCTTTTGAAGTAACAAACGGCCCTAAAGGAAAACAAGCTTCAAATATTCAAGATGCTGCTTAGGCTTTAATCTGATATTAAGTTTTGTTAAAAAATCCCCGCTTATGCGGGGATTTTTTTTGGTAAGCTTGCAACTTGTTTAACCCAGAATTTCCAATAGAACGGATCTAAGCCGAGATTTTCCATCAGGACGGAGTCAAGTGCACTTCTTTTAGGTTGTTTGGCCCGCAAAAGACCTTTTGGTTTAGGAAACTTTCTCGTAGGAAAGTCCGTTCCGCAGGCGCAGTGTATGCATTGCGAAACCCTTGAGCTTAGGAAACTTTCCTGGCAGGAAAAGTCCGTTCCGCAAGCGCAGTGTATGCATTGCGAAACCCTTGAGCTTAGGAAACTTTCCTTGCAGGAAAAGTCCGTTCCGCAAGCGCAGTGCATGCACTGCGAAACCCTTGAGCCCAGGAAACTTTCCTCGTAGGGAAAGTCCGTTCCGCAAGCGCAGTGCATGCACTGCGAAACCCTTGCTCCACCGCCGTGGCGGCGGCTTAATGTGCTGCAAGCAGAAGCAACGTAGTCCATGCAACTTAAAGGGAGTGCAGTTGACTTAGTAACGGTTCATGCGATTCGCGATAGAGTTCGTATCCTGATAGTTAATGTTTCTCGGCTTCACCACTAAGTTCTAGCGGTTTAATGGAAATCTCAGCTAAGTGTGCTTCTTTTAGGTCGTTTGGCAGGGAATAAGAGGGCGATATAATGAGCTATGATAGCGAGTTATGGCAACGACAAACGACGCAGTCCAGGCGAATAAAGAGAGTGCAATTGACTTCGTAGCGTTGCACGCAATTCGCGATCTCATTTATTGCCCAGCTTGTAGTATTACCCTTGCCAAGAAGCGGTAGCGGTTTAAAGTAAAATCTGGGTTTAAGTGATGACAGTGCAGCCAGCGTTTGCCACCGATTATTGAAATGGTGAAAACGCCGTAATGACTCAATAATTCAGGCGAGTGCAGAACTCCTATGTATCCTCGCCCCTTATATCATCTAAATTGGTAGGGGAAGATGGCTATCATAAATTTTCTTCCATCCCTAACGTAATACCTATAGACCATGACTCTGCAACATCGTTCCGTAATCATCAACTCGACGCAAGTCTGGCTTGAAAAAGCCGTAATTGGTTTAAATCTTTGCCCCTTTGCTAAAGCCGTGCATGTGAGGAAGCAGATCAGATATGTAGTCAGTGACGCTACCTGCGAACAAGGTTTGCATTCTGATTTGTTGCGGGAGCTGCGATGCTTGCGCGACGCTGATCCAAATGAAATTGATACGACCCTATTAATTCATCCCAACGTACTCACCGATTTTTTAGACTTTAATGATTTTTTAGATGTCGCTGATACGCTGCTGGAAGAAGTCGATTTGAACGGAATTTTGCAAATCGCTAGTTTTCATCCCAATTATCAATTTGCGGGCACTAAACCCGATGACCTCGAAAATTACACCAATCGTTCACCTTACCCCACTTTGCATATTTTGCGCGAAGAAAGCGTCACCCGTGCAGTGGATGCATTTTCTGATACCGATGAAATTTTTCATAAAAACAGAGAAACACTCCATAAATTAGGAATTACGGGCTGGCAAAAATTGTTTTTTACAAAATAAGGAAAAATGTGATTAAGCACATTGTGATGTGGAAACTTACTGATTATTCAGAAGGTGCAGATAAGGCAACGAATGCGATCAAACTGAAAGCATTGCTCGAAACCTGTCGCGATATTGTTCCCGGATTACTGAAACTGGAAGTTGGTTTGGCAAATCCACTGTTAGAAGCGACGTATGACGTTGTTTTGTATTCAGAATTTGTTGATAGAGCAGCGTTAAATGCTTATCAGGAACATCCTACGCATCAGGCAATAAAACCTTTTATTGCTGCGGTACGGATGGAGCGGCAATGTATGGACTATGAAATTTAAGTTAAG
Source organism: Solimicrobium sp. (assembly GCA_021155915.1). GTDB lineage: Bacteria > Pseudomonadota > Gammaproteobacteria > Burkholderiales > Burkholderiaceae_D > Solimicrobium. The sequence goes on from JAJNBE010000001.1 coordinate 36,826, forward strand.
AGACCTCTAAAATGGAAAATGCAAGCTATCAGCGCATCGTTCTAGCCGCACGGCCTCAAGGCAAAGTGCAACTGACCAACTTTCGTCTTGAAACGCTAGCACAGCCAACATTCGCCGCGTTGAAGGATAATGAAGTATTGGTTAAGAATCACTTTCTTTCTCTGGATCCTTATATGCGCGGCCGAATGTCAACCGCTAAAAGTTACGCTGCGCCGCAAGCGTTAGATGAGACGATGATTGGCGCCACAGTAGGGAAGGTAGTCGCTTCAAAACATGCGGATTTTCGCACCGGTAATGATGTGATTGGCATGTTAGGGTGGGCCGAAATGGGCATCGCACATGGCAACACGTTAAGGCTAGTTACTTCTACCGTCCCTTTGTCTGCTAATCTCGGTGTAGTCGGTATGCCAGGTGTGACCGCTTGGTATGGCATTAATCAAATCTTGCAGGCTAAGGCAGGGAATACTTTAGTTGTGTCAGCCGCAAGTGGCGCAGTGGGAAGCGTGGTCGGACAATTAGCTAAACTCAAGGGATGTCGTGTTGTCGGTATTGCCGGTGGTGAAAGAAAATGTCGTTACGTGATTGATCAGCTCGGTTTTGATGCGTGTATCGATTATCAGCTAGCGAAAACTGAAAAAGAGTTATTTACAAATTTGAGTGTGGCCGCAAAAGATGGGATTGACTTGCTATTTGAAAACGTCGGTTCGACTATTTTTGATGCCAGTTTAGCGTGTTTAAAGCCCTACGCAAAAATTGCGCTCTGCGGCATGATCGCCGGCTATAACGGCGAAGCTCCAGTACTTAAAAATTGCAACAAGTTATTAACCATGCGCGCGATGCTGCAAGGTTTTATTGTGACCGAACACATGGAAATATGGCCCGAGGCATTACAGGAATTAGCTGAATTGGTTGTGAAGGGAAAAATTAAATACCATGAAACAGTCGCACAGGGTTTATCTTCTGCGCCCGAGGCATTCATAGGTCTCTTGAATGGGCAGAATTTGGGCAAGCAATTGGTGAAATTAAGTTAATCCCCGATTTTTCGCTTTACCGCAATAACTTCGTGGCACGGCTGATGAATACGACGAGCCGGGCTAAGAATGAGAGGTAATTTAAGACATTTTTATGGATATAACTATCACGCTAAATAATTGGGTAATTCAAAAAGAAGCCGCGAGCACAATTCGAGAAAAGGTTTTCATTCTCGAGCAACAAATTCCTTTTGAAATGGAATGGGATGAAATGGACCAGCATTGCATTCACGCCGTTGCCGTTGATTCAGCGGGCAATCCCGTTGGCACAGGAAGACTGCTGTCCGATGGGCATATTGGGCGCATGGCCGTAATAGCTAGCGCGCGTCGTGCTGGAGTCGGTGGACTACTGTTATCTAGCCTGATGCAAGCCGCAAAAAATCGCGGAGATAAAGAGGTATTATTAAGTGCCCAGACTCAGGTGCAAGGCTTTTATCTGCATTTTGGCTTTAGGACTATTGGCGAAGAATATATAGAAGCAAAAATTAAACATATTAATATGAAATATTCCTTTGAGTAACCCGCTTCTGCTTTTAATCCGTCTCTTCAAATATTAATCACAGTGATTTTATGAAATCAGCTACTATTCTAGTGGAAATGCTCCTGACTTCGGCGCAAGTAGTTCCTAAGTCATTGATTTAATTATAAATGAATATCCTATCTAGGCACGAGAATTTTGGTAATGGTGGATTTATTAACGCGGTATTTGGCCAGTCTAAGCCAGGCAATATGACGTATTGCGGTAAGTCATTCCAATGAGTTTATAGGGTGGGCGGCATGGGCGCCGGTGGAAGAACCCCCCCCTATCTTTTCCATTTTGCTTACATTACACTTTTTCACTCAACGCCGAAAATGATCGGTGAAATCTAAAAACGCTACTGAAGGGCCAAATCCACATGCAACGTATTCATACGCAAATTTCACAGAATACCGGTACAACGTATTCGCCTCTCCAAGACGCACAGAGCAATTACATTCATTTAACTTCGCTGTTAGAAAAAGGTGAGGTTAATACTCTTGAATATGCTCTCAATCATTTATCGCTGCCGCAGGAGAAATTGCATTTGCTGTTGTATGCAGCCTGGTCACAGAGCAAGTTCGATATCGTGGGAATGATGTGTACCACGACCAGCTTCGCTCCCAATGTATTGGCGACGATTGCTGTTGACGCACTTGAACAAGGACAAGTTGATCAAAGGAAAGAAGCATTCGCTTTCGCGTTACTGAACAATGAAAAGATTAAAGCAACCTCGGCCGATAAAGCCCTCCACGTTGCAGCTGCACGAGGACGTAATCTGAACAAGGCTGTTGATTTAATTCAAAAACTGCTCGGATTGGGCGCGAATGTTTTAAGCGTAGAAAACGATATGACCGCGGCGCAAGTCGCGGATGCGTGCCTGAACCGGGACCCGGAAACCTATGAATTTCTTTTTCATGAACAGTCATCTCAAGGATGGGATCCTTCATTAAATGAAAAAAGAACGGAGGCTAAGGCTGAAAAAGAAGTGCATCAGAAAAAAATGCAGCTCTCTTCTTTCGGTCCGACGGAGCAGGTATCTCCTCTCAAAGTACCCGAGGAAATCAGAATTTTAATTGGCCAACTCTTACGACTTCAAGATCTTCTGCGGTACGGAAGTACCAGCAAGGAATTTAATCACTCCATGCAAGCGGTACTTAAGGACTATACCAGAGGCATATCAATTGAGTCTGAGCTGACAGGAACTGCTCTGGCAATTTTAAAAAAAGTGAGTTGCCTTAGTATGGCGTATTCGGAAGGGGCGAAAAAGCTACGTCTGGAAAATATTGGTCAGCTGATTAGTAATCTCCAGACGCTTAGTTTGTTTAATAAAAATGCGTCGGGAGCAGGGATGCGAGAGGTGGGAAAATTAACTAATCTTCACACACTGAATTTGAAGATGACAGTTTTAACAGACGCAGGAATGCGAGAGGTGGGGAAATTAACCAATCTTCAGAGACTGGATTTGGCGCAGACAAAGGTAACAGACGCAGGGATGGCGGAGGTGGGTAAATTAACCAATCTTAAGGAGCTTGATTTGAACCACACACTTGTGACTGACGTCGGGCTGCCGGAGGTGGGGAAATTAGCCAATCTTCAATCGCTTGATTTGAGGTGTACAAAAGTAACTGACGTCGGGCTGCCGGAGGTGGGGAAATTAACCAATCTTCAATCGCTTTATGTGAGTGGTATGAAAGTAACAGACGTCGGGCTGACGGAAGTGGGGAAATTAACCAATCTTCAATCACTTTATTTGTATTGTACAAAAGTAACAGACGTCTGGATGACGGAGGTGGGTAAATTGACCAATCTTAAGGAGCTTAATTTGGTGGGTACAAAAGTAACAGACGTCGGACTGCGGGAGGTGGGGAAATTAACTAATCTTCAATCGCTTTATTTGGCCTCCATGATCCACAAGAACACCGGGGTGACGAGCTCAGGAATGCGAGAGGTGGGAAAATTAGCCAATCTTCGGACGCTTAATTTGTGCGGTACCGCTGTGACGGATCCCGGGATGCAAAAGGTGGGGAAATTAACCAGTCTTCAATCGCTTAATTTGAAGGGGACAAGTGTGACTGACGTCGGGATGCCGGAGGTAGGAAAATTAACCAATCTTCAATCGCTTGATTTGGGTGCGCATGGAGTTACTGACGAAGGGGTACGTCATCTGCTAAATTTAACCCAGCTTGGCCGCTTAAATTTGGCAGGGGCAAAGATTACGCCTAATGCACCGCTGCTCCATTTGAAGAATTTAACTAATCTTAAGTACCTTACTGTAAGTGATACAACAGTGAGTAGGTCCTGGCGGAAGACAATAGAAAAAGCAATGCCAAAACTCGATATTACGTTCTTATCCTAGTAGTGTAGATAAGTACCCAATTTAGGAGAGTGGAGGGAAAGCTACAACTAGTGATAGTGTAGTTATAACCTGAGTATGGTGAGAAAAATAACACGTTGACTTACATTAGTGTCATTACCAAGGGAAACTGTCGGACTAATACCGAGCGATTTTGTCGTTACACACTAATCATTAACCCGTGTTTTGGCATGGAATTTCGGCCCTATTCAAGAGGTTGACTTTTTATATTTTGAGAGCTGTTCTCTGCATTTCAGCTCTTAGCCACATGTTCCGAATACCAGAAGGACTTATATCGACCTGCCGGATTTTTTTTAGCTGCAATGCTACCTGGAGTTGGCCAAGAGGAGGATTTTTTAACGAGAATTTGTATTAGCTCAAAAGTAATCTGACAGACACCCTATAAAAACTAGTAACTGTCAGGTCAAGTTTGAGCTAATACAACTGAGCCACAACTCTGCCCGAGTTCGGGAGATACCACTGCCGTATTTCTTCTGGCTGAACAAAACAAAATGTTGTCACATCACTTTCGTTCTTACGTTTCTTCGTGACTTAATTTTGCCGACTTAGGATTATTGGCAGAGGTTTCGACTTCTTGGAGAGGAAAGACAGCAATTTTTCTTTTGTTAGGATTAGGGCGCCATTTCGCGGTTAGTTTAAGAAGATCCTGATGAAGTTTAGCCAAGACCTCATCGCCCTCATTTAATGCCTCATAAAGTTCCGGAGCGCTGTTCTCATCCGTTGCTTCGAGCATATCGATCAGCTTGTTGCATTCAACCTCAGGAAGTCGTTTAACTATATTCCCGTACACTACAACAACAGCGGTATGCTTCCTCTTTAATGCCGAGTAAATTGCCGGCATACCTCCCGGCCTTTTCGCGGCGAGGAGGCTAACCCATTGACTACGTTCATCAGCATGAAGCTGCGGAAGTATTGAACGAAATGCTCTTTCCGTGCCATGGGCAACTGGATTATGTGTCATTTGAGACGAGAAATAGAGTGCTGCAAGGTTTGTTTTAGGAGCATTGATCAACAAACCCTGATCGCCGTCGAAAAACAACGCTTGAAGTATCTCTCCATAAACAACAACAGTCGAAATATCTCCCGTTTGTAAAGCTCGATAAAAGCCTGAAATACCACCCGCATTTTTTGCGTCAAGCGTGTTGATCAGTAGAGAGCGTTCGTAGTCGTGAAGCCGAGGAAGTAATAGCTGAAGTACTTCGCCATAAGCTTTAACTGCGGAAGCATGGCCATTTCGCATGGCAAGATAGAGTCCGGGTTTTTCTTCTAAATCTGTTGCGGTAAATGTCTCAATCAGTTGGCCACGCTCAACGCGATTAAGCTGCGGGAGTAATATACGAACTACTTCTCCATACGCTTTAACGGCAGGAGCAAGTCCATCACTCAGCATACGAGTGAACAGAGGCAGGTTATTCCGATCTTTCGCTGCATACATATCAAGTAGTTCGCTACGTTCACCGTTCGTCAGTAGGGGGAGTAAAGCCCGAAGTACCTCTCCGTACGCTGCAAAAGCGGGATATGTCTCCTGAAGTAGCGCCATAGCATGAGCCGGTGTGTCACCCGGGTTTTTTCCAGCTAACGGGTTAACCAGTGAGCTACGAGCAGGGCCTTGGAGCAAGGGCAGCAAGTTCTGAAGCACTTCGCCATATACTCTAATGCCATCATGCCCGCCCACTATCCAGAGGAAATAAGGTATCGATGCGCCGTGATCATTTTTCGAGGAAAGTATCTCCGTTAGTTGACTGAGTTCATGGTCTGTTAGCCATGGTAATAATATCTGAACTAATTCCCCGAATGCTCTCATGACAGGGGCATACTTAGCAAATAGGGCAACACCAAAGCTCGATTCACCATTTTCATATTTTGTAGCAAGCATATCGAATATTCGACTGCGCTCATTTTCTGAAAGCAACGGCAGTAATGTCTGAAGTATTTCACCGTAGGCCTTGATAGCATTGGTATCCACAAAACAGGATGCTACGGCATAGAACATTGGCGTTCCCTGTTCGTCTATTTCAGTAAGTAAGTCAACCAACTTGCTCAATTCCGTGGTGTTAAACCATGGGATCAATGCCTGAAGTATTTCTCTATATCCTTCATCACTAGCAGCTAGTGCAAGAGCCATCCCTGCCGACTTGGTGCCTTGATCTTTCCCGATAAGCCTGTGGAATAATTGGCGCTGCTCATTATCGTGGAACAGGGGAAGTAATAACTGAAGCAATTCCCGATACGCTTTAAAGGCATAACGATGCTCGATGCTTAATAGGGTAGAAACTGCCGGCAGACTGCGATTGACCTCGGTAAGAATCTCTACCAGTTGACCACGTTGATGTACATTGAGCCGGGGCAGTAATGTCTGAAGTAAGTCTCCATAAGCTTTGATTGCGGCACTATGTCCATGGGATAACGCAAAAAATAGGGCCGGTGTGTCAGGGATGTTGAAACCGATTTTTGCAGAGATTACTTCCATCAATCTGTCACGATCCTGGTCGATAAGGTCATCCAATAATCGTCGACATTTTTCGATCCCTTCTGCATTCCCTTCCATTAATGCTCTAGTTAATTTAATTTTCTGTTTATCCACATCAATAGGATGGGAATTTGGATAATATTGATGGGGAGTGTGAGCTATTATTTCCATTGTGTGTCTTCCGAGTAGTTAGCAATCAACTGCGCTGCTTAATTGGGATTTTCGTATGATTATGCCTGAGATATGCCAAAATATTAAGTTCGAAAAATTTTTGGTTTCACATCGCAAATTGTATTGTAAGACTGTCAATCAGTAGGATTTGCTCTCAATATGCATCAGCGGAAATAATCACTATGGACGCGAGGTACGTTATGAGGGTGAGATAGCGAATACGTGGTAGGCATTGAATAAGCTAGTTAAACAACCTAGGAAAGCTAATACGGATTTGAAGGTTGGCTACGAATCGGGTCCTTGCGGAGATGGCATTTAGCCAAAAACGCTATACATATTCAGCTGACCAAAATTTCGCCGTACACCTGATTTACGAAAATGCGCCGAAGTCAGGAAGCGGTAGTATTAAGTGCCCAGGCTCAGGTGCAAGGCTTCTATTTGCATTTTGGCTTTAGGGCTATCGGCGGAGAATATTTGGAAGCAAAAATTAGACATATTGATTTGAAATATTCCTTTGAGTAACGCGATTCTGCTTATAATCCGTCTCTTCAAATTTTAATCACAGTAATCTTATGAAATCTACTACTAATCGGTTGGAAATGCTCATCTTTTGGAGCCGTTGGATTCAGGCTCCGCTTTATCTCGGGTTAATCATTGCTCAGCTTGTGTATGTTTATCTATTTTTGACCGAACTGGCGCACTTAGTAGAAAAGGCTTTTGGCATTGAGCAGATTAATGAAACTCAGGTCATGCTTATGGTGCTGGGGTTAATCGATGTCGTAATGATCGCCAATTTGTTAATTATGGTTATTATCGGGGGTTATGAAACCTTTGTTTCACGGCTTCGTTTGGAGGGTCATCCTGACCAACCCGAGTGGCTGTCGCATGTGAATGCCGGCGTGCTCAAGATTAAATTATCCACCGCAATCATCGGTATTTCATCGATTCACCTACTGAAAACCTTCATCAACGCGTCCAATACCAGTGAACATACCATTAAATGGCAAGTGATCATTCATATCGTTTTTCTATTATCCGCTTTGGCGATGGTGATGGTTGACCGGATTATGAATCAAACGTTGATGGTATCGAAACAATTTCCGCATTAATATCTATTTTCTAACCAGAAAATATTGAATTTCTCTACTGTTCTCACGAAAAATTGCTGAGGCAAAACGCATATGCTAAATAGTAAAACCTATGAGGATGATGACGACGAGCAAGCCAGTGCGTTACTACAAATTCCGCCCGGCGCTAAGAATTACATTACCCTGGCGGGTTATTTGTCCATTAAAAATGAACTATTGCAGTTGATTGACGTCGCCCGCCCGGAGGTGGTCAAAATTGTTTCGTGGGCGGCTTCCAATGGAGATCGTTCCGAAAATGGTGACTATATCTATGGAAAAAGGCGGCTTCGGGAAATAGATCGCAGTATTCGCTTCTTAACAAAACGCTTAGATTTAGCTGAAGTAGTTGATCCGACCGTTCATTTTGGATCAGACCAGGTTTTTTTCGGCGCAACCGTCAACTATGCGAACCGGGCTGGTGTTGAATATGAAGTAACTATTGTCGGCGTAGACGAAATTGATCCGTTGCGTGGGAAAATTAGCTGGGTTTCCCCTATGGCTAGGGCACTCAATAAAGCCTATAAAGGTGACACGATCACATTACAAACTCCTGCTGGTATAGAGGAAATTATCTTGCTAGAAGTCACCTATCCGGCTCGAGATATTCATTAAAAAAGTCTATTGGTATATCTGAATCAAAATGCAATGCTTCTTTTCCCCAGGGCATTTAGGCAACATTTTTGTAGTCAGTACATTGAACGTGAGTTAGGATACTTCCTTCTAGCTAATAAGTATTTAAACGCGTGATTACTTACATTTCAGTCAAAATAAAATTTCTGCTAGTTTTGTTCATTGCACTAAGTTGGATGGGACTTTCCATTTGGCTATCTTTGCCCTGGTACCGTGAACTTTCCCAAGTAATAGGCACACTAGCAGCGTATTATCTTATTACGTTTATTGCCATCATTCCGGGTTTTATCAATGCATTTGTAGTTGCGTCATTGCTATTTGATAAAAGGCCGATAATCCGTGCCAATTGTGTTTTTCCTCCCGTCACGGTGTTGATAGCCGCTTATAACGAAGAAAACTCCATTGCGGACACTTTAGAATGTCTTTTTAAACAAGAATATCCAGCTGAGATACACGTTGTTGCGATTGACGACGGCTCTATAGATAAAACGGCGCAAGAACTTATCGCTTTTTTACCGCAATACCCGAACCTTAAGTTGATTAATCTTAAACAGAATTCAGGAAAGGCGACCGCCTTGAATTTTGGACTTGAAGCATGCACTACCGATATTGTCATTACTTTGGATGCAGATACTTATTTATTACCTGATGCTATACATAATCTGGTTGGCCGATACTTATCTGATCCTTCCGACACTAAAGCGGTAGCAGGGGAAATTTTGATCAGAAATTCTCGCGAAAACTGGATTACTAAAGCACAGGAATGGGATTATTTTTTAGGCATAGCGGCTACCAAACGTATTCAATCTTTGTTCAAGGGAACTTTGGTCGCCCAGGGTGCTTTTTCTTTATATGACAGAACTACATTGGTAGAGATGGGCGGCTGGCCGAATATGGTCGGGGAGGACATTGTGTTGACATGGAAGATATTAAATGCCGGATATCGTGTTGGTCATGCACATGATGCATGTGCATTTACTAATTGCCCTAACACATTCATTAAATTTTTCCGTCAGCGCAAACGCTGGTCGAGGGGGTTAATTGAAGCTTTTAAAGAAAATCCCCTTCTTCCTTTTAAAGCTAGACTTAGCACAATATACATTTGGTGGAATGCGCTGTTTCCTTTGATGGATCTAGCTTATACGATTGGCTTTATTCCTGGAATAGTCTTGGCCTGTTTTGGTAAATTTTGGATCGTTGGGCCGATGACATTAGCCTTATTACCGTTCGCAATCTTTTTAAGTGCAGTTATGTATTTACAAAGTAAAGCTATGTTTAAACAAGAGCACTTGGAAGTCCGATCTAATGCATTGGGTTTGATTCTTTATGTTCTAGTTTATGGACTTCTGTTGCAGCCAGCATCTGTACTCGGCTATATCGCTGAACTTTTCAAATTAAAAAAAGGTTGGGGAACCAAATGATGAAAATAAAACTCATCAGGTTGGGACCAACATTGTTTTCGTTAGTAATGTGTTGTAATGTATTCGGTGAAAAAATGCCGTCATCTGGGCAGGCATTTTCTTTTCCAGAGTTCTATTTTTCCCATGACAGCGAAGGATTTTCTACAGTTAGGTATCGTGCGGGTTACTATCCTGTTTATAAACACGGGGAAAACTACACAGGATTTGATTACCAACATAATTGTTTCTCTCAAGACAGCTGGTCTTCATCAGTCCGACAGTTGAGTTTAGTCACTAAGGCAGTTAACCCACGCACAGGCTTTGGGTATAAAGCGAACGTAGGTTATAATTTTAGCAATGGACACAAACTATTCACCACGGATAGCACGTATAGTGGTCGGATAACTGATGCAACTTCGTTCGAAGTTTTTCTCAACCGTGACCGTGTAGAGACCGAAAATTCAATAAAAAACGGTGTACATAGTACGTTGATTGGGGGCAGCCTGGATCATCAGCTCTTCAGTGGATTAAGTGCCAGCGTTATGGTCGGGCATATGCATTTTTCTGATTCGAATGATCGCACCTTGTTCAGGACTAAACTAATTTATAACTTAGTGCCTGAGTATGGAATAACAGCACAGTTGCGCTATAAGCAATTCCGAAATAGCAATGTTAGCGGGCCACTTCGGAATTATTTTAATCCGGAATCCTATAATGAATGGATGTTGGCATTAGGCATACGTAAACGTACTAATGGCTGGACGCTTAAGGGTGTAGCGGGGTTAGGACGACAATCCATTGATGGGGAGCTTGAATCAACAACTCAACTGTTGGAATTTGCTGCCATAAGTCCCGTTAACCAAAATTCTTATTATTTTAAAACGCAACTTGGTTATGGAAAATCGGCGGGGCTTCAAGGTTCCAACTATAGTAATGGATACATAATGGAGCAGATAATTTTTCCGTTTTGAAAAGCCAGGTTAACGCTAGAACTAAACCTCAATGCTTGAGGCGTCTGCATAACCTATTATATTAAGCCAGAGATAAGGTCCCGGTAGAACAGCAATGGGAATGTGCCCAAATATCATGAAGATGGCAAGTACTACACAACTCCGTATTTAGCTCGCGTAATAGATGTGCAGAGGCTTGAGCATTTTTATGGTCGCAACAAAGAGCTATGCGTTTTTGATAAAATCATGGCAACATGGCAACATGGCAACATGGCTACATTGATTCATGAGAAAAACGTATTGAGTTTTAACCTAATAGCCCTCGCTCTCTATTAAAATGCTCTTCCCGGGAGCGGAAGAGTCAGCTAAATCGTATGATTTTAATAGTGTAGTAAGAAAGGGCATTTAATTAGAATCGTGTGGAAGAATCACAAATGCCTCTCAAATATCAGACTGGTTTCGGCAATGAATTTGCCACTGAAGCGATAGAAGGCGCTTTGCCAATCGGCCAAAATTCGCCACAACGTGTTGCGTATGGTTTATATGCAGAACAAATTTCTGGCACGGCATTTACCGCTCCTCGTAGTCATAATCGCCGCAGTTGGACTTACCGAATTCGCCCATCGGCTATGCATGACGAATTCAAACAAATGAACCACGAACGCATGGTTAACGACTTCATGCAGATACCGGCTACACCTAATCAATTGCGTTGGGATCCGTTACCGATGCCGGTTGAAAAAACGGACTTCATTGATGGCCTAACTACCATGGCTGGCACAGGGTCGCCTGATACACAAATCGGCTGCGCCATTTATCTGTATGCCGCCAACGGTGACATGAGTCGTTACTTTTATTCAGCAGATGGTGAATTTTTAATCGTGCCTCAGCAAGGTTGTTTATTAATTAAAACCGAGTTCGGTTTTTTGGAAGTTGCTCCGCAAGAAATTGCACTTATTCCCCGTGGGATTCGTTTTCAAGTAATGTTGCCTGAGGGTTCTGCCCGTGGCTATGTCTGTGAGAATTTTGGTAGCGCCTTTCGTTTACCGGACTTGGGTGTGATCGGGTCTAATGGGCTGGCCAATCCCCGTGATTTTGAAATTCCTGTAGCTCAATACGAGAATAAAGAGGGGGACTTTGAATTAGTTGCCAAATTTAGCGGTCATTTGTGGAGTGCTAAAATCGGCCATTCTCCGTTGGACGTAGTAGCCTGGCATGGCAATTATGCGCCGTGTAAATATGACTTACGTCGTTTCAATACTATTGGTTCAATCAGCTATGATCATCCGGACCCCTCTCTTTTCTTAGTTTTCCAGTCGCAAAGTGACACCCCCGGTGTCGATGCAATCGATTTTGTTATTTTCCCACCGCGTTGGTTAGCAGCGGAAAATACCTTCCGTCCACCTTGGTTCCATCGGAACATTGCGGCCGAATTCATGGGGTTGATTCACGGTGTTTATGATGCCAAAGCAGAAGGATTTCTACCTGGAGGATCGAGTTTGCATAACTGCATGGCAGGTCACGGGCCCGATGCACAAACGTTTGCTAAAGCATCTCAAATCGATACATCTTGTCCCCAAAAGGTTACCGATTCTCTGGCGTTTATGTTCGAGACACGGACGATTTTGCGCCCCACGCTTTTTGCAATGAAGTCACCACTACGTCAAGTAAATTATGCGGATTGCTGGCAAAGTTTAGCTAAAAATTTTACATCGGAAAGATAATAATGGCATTGTTATCATTAAATGCAACCCATAACCCATTATTAAAAAGTTGGGTTGAATCGGCTAATCAGATTGATCATGATTTTCCCATTCAAAATTTACCTTTCGGTGTGTTTACCACTTCAGATCAACCGCAACCACATGTGGGCATCGCGATTGGTGATGCTATTTTAGATTTGGTTGTTCTGGCAGAGGCGAACTTGATCGAGTGCCCGGATGCCTCGGTTTTTAATACATCAAGCTTGAATGCGTTTATCGAACTCGGCGCGCCGTTATGGAGCTCCATCCGTGCGCAAGTGAGCAATTTATTGCAAATAGAAAATGCAATTTTGCGTGATAACCTCGAATTACGAGGCCAGGCGTTGATTGGGCAAGCTTCTGCTCATTTGTTATTGCCAGTAAAAATTGGTGGGTACACAGATTTTTATTCGTCCAAAGAACATGCTACCAATGTGGGCAGTATGTTCCGGGATCCCAAAAATGCTCTATTACCGAATTGGTTAGAAATTCCGATTGGTTATAACGGACGTGCGTCTTCGGTAGTGGTTAGCGATACGCCGATACGTCGTCCAAATGGCCAAACTAAGGGGCCCACTGATGAGCGTCCTGACTTTGGACCCTGTAAAAAATTAGATTTTGAGCTGGAAATGGGTTTTATTATTGGCCGAGGCAATGCATTAGGTGAGCCAATTAGCTGTGCGGATGCTGAGCAGCATATCTTTGGCATGGTTCTGTTAAATGATTGGAGCGCGCGTGATATCCAAACGTGGGAATATGTTCCGTTAGGTCCTTTTAATTCGAAAACCTTCGGTACCACGATTTCCCCCTGGGTGGTTACCATGGAAGCGTTAGCACCTTTTCGGGTTACGACGCCTGCGCAAGAACCAAAGCCTTTGCGTTATTTGCAATACCAACCTAATAAAAAATATGGCGTCGATATCCATTTAGAAGTGCAATTGAAACCAGAGAGCGGCATTCAATCTTGCACAATTTGTCAAACTAATTTCAAGCACATGTATTGGAGCATGGCGCAGCAACTGGCGCATCACACCGTTTCTGGTTGCAATACCAGTGTAGGAGATTTAATGGGTTCCGGAACAATTAGTGGTTCGACTTCCGATTCATTTGGTAGTTTGCTTGAATTGACATGGAACGGGGAAAATCCGTTGACCTTAGTAGATGGAAGTATGCGCCGATTTATTCAGGATGGCGATGAGGTGACACTTTCAGGTTGGGCGCAAGGCGCTCATTACCGGGTAGGCTTTGGTTTGTGTCGCGGAACGATTTCACCAGCTAAAGAACTGTCCTAAATAGTTCTCTGCAAATACAATTGTAGCGAGCGAGCCAAAGACGAAGCTTACAGACCGCAGCATCCGTGATCCCTGAAAAATTCGTGCAAATTCTCGTTAAAAAATTTTCACCTTGGCCAACTCCAGGTAGCGTTGCAGCTAAAGAAAATCCAACAGGCATATATCGGTTCTTCTGGTGTTAGGAGTATCTGGCTAAGAGTTGAAATGCAAACACCCACTCTTAGAATACAAAAGGTTAACCTCTTGAATAGGGCCAAAATTCCTTGCCAAGACCCGGATTAATGGTTCGTCTGTAACAACAAAATCGCTCGGTAGAGACCTCTGCATAACTTACTGCGCGAGCCAAATTCGGCGTTGCGCGGTGCTCGCTATCCTCATGTACCTACGTACATTCCGGGTGTTGCGCTCCGTGCGCCTTGACGCTGACTCGCTCGCTACAGTTATGCAGAGGTCTACGGTAATGAGTCCGATAGTTTCTCGTGGTAATGGCACTACTACACTTAATGACTGCAGAAAAATAGCACTCGCGCTTTACTTGCACGCAGACCTCGTCCAACGTTGTGTTCGCGACCTCAAGAAAGTCGATTCCTGTGAGATTTTCAATGCCGGACACCACTCGTTTCAGAGTCTGTTTCCACCCAGTATGACACTCTCTGGCTTCCCGCCATTGCAAGATCCTGACAGCTTTGACCGCTCAGCATTTCAATCGATTTTGTACGCAGAAATTTTATCCTTGCTCCGGAGTATTCTGTGATCTATTTGTGTGGTCATTCATAAATAACGACAGGGGAAACGACTGTTAGACTAATCTATTTAGCGAGTCGGACAAATTCAGCCGGCTTGGGCTTCCGACCCCTTCGCCTTCATCCAGTTATGCACAGCGTTTACTCCACGCTCTCCCTATCGGTAGCTCTATTTTGTTTTGCAATTTCTTTTGCTTCCTTCTAAAGTACAATTATCTGTGGCGAAATTTTTTCAAGCTCATCCATTAAAAGTCCTTCGAGAGCTGCGAAATTAAGTCCAATTTTTCGGAATTTCAGCCATAATATAATCAAAAAAGTATAGTATATCCTTTTGCTTTACGATATCTGGGCCAATTTTAAGACTTAACCAACCATATAATATATTTACTTCTCGTGAAATCATTTCAGGATCTAAAATACCAACTTCCGAATCTTTTTCATTGCCCGGATAACTATATGTACATGGAAGATATTGAGCAAATTTGTTATTCAACCTCCGACCTGCCGCAATTGCTCCTTTAGCAGACATAGGCATTCTGCCTCCATTTGATAGATTATTATTTGACGTTGCTGTTAAAGCATCTTCAAAATTGAGTCTATTATTAATTATTAGTTCTAGCATCATATAATGAATAGGGATTGACGCTGGATTTCTCGCAACTTCGCATCCAAATAATAAATATGCAATTCCCACTAATTTTTCTTTTAATTTGTCAATCTTAGACTGCTCATACATCATTTTAGCAAACTCTTCATCAATTTTAGTAAGTCTATTTTCACCACGTATAATTTCTTTTATCCACGTAGCAATTAAAGAATCCTCAATAAAATTAGGGATTAATGTATTAAAATAATCTTTATAGCCTTTTAATACATTACTTATCTCCTGGTAGCTTCCCGCACTATCCACCATGTCCTTGCGGGAACCTTTTTGGTTGCCGGAAAATACACCGAGTCTTTCTAGAGCTTTAGAGCTAAATAATGACCAAACGCGATACATACTTTCTTTGGGATAGAAGGTCTTTGCTTCTAACGAAGATAAACTTCTATAATTTTTTATTTCCCTAGTTTGAGATCTATTTGATAATCTAACATGGCTAAAAAAACTAATGAAACCACTGGGGTCAAATTCGCAATGATTACCTAATGTACGCCTTGTCCTAGAATTTAATAGGAAGTTTAATTTAGTAACAAGAGTATTAACAAATCTATTTTTTATATAGCGAGAAGATACTAATTGTTGATATTCTTGCTTAAATAAAAACATTATATCAAGCGTGCTGAATAACTCAGGGTTTATAAAATCCAAAACACAATTGACATAATTATCATGCTGGAGGTTTTTAATATCCTCTAAAAATGTCGGCAGTAAGTTATATGCATTTTTAAGAATATAATCGTATGCGTTTATCCGACCATTTTGTTGCCAAAAATCGGCCAAACTTATTAAAGCTATAAATGTCTTGGGAAGTATATAATTATATTTTACTATTGTATTTTGATATGTTCTTTGTGCATTTTTAGTAGGAGAATTAAATTTTTGATTTGATAGAACCAAATTTTCATCTTTTAATATCCGGAGAATCAAATTAGTCATACCTTGACAAAAGGTATATTCTGCTATAAAAAGAATTTTAGGAGTAAATTCAGCAATTTTAGTGCCAATATGTTGAATCAATTCATCTGTGATATGTCCATTAATTTTTTCTAATTCACTTGCCTGGAAATTTCTGGTCGAATTTGTTAGAGCTATTTTATCGATAATTGTTTGGGCATAATTAACAAATATATCTGGATTAATTTTTTTTTGAAGTTCCGAGCATTCTTTTTTTACAGTCTGATCTAAAGAAACCTGATCATTTGCCAAATCGCTAGATTTATAAATGTCTCTCAAAATAATATATAATGTTTGGAAACATGCCGTTTTTAAAAGGGTTAATCCTTCATTTTTTAATTCAGCTAATTCCTTCTTGATTTTTGGTTTATTATTTACATAATAATTAGTGTTGACCTCGCTTGAATACAACAATTTTATTCCGATGGAATGTAGCATGAAGCTATATGCGAGAGCAGCATCATTTGGAAAACTTGCTAAAAAAGCATTCAAGCTTTTGCTAAACGAATACTGACTATCAATTCTGTTACTAATTTCTTCATTTGATGAATCATCGTCGTTTGTACAAAAATGTTCCGCGTGTGTCGGTGTTTGGCTAGAAGATTGGGTGGAATCTATAGTGTTAGATAGTGTTAGATATTGTTAGATTTGCCAATTGAATTTGTACTAAATCACTTATTTCTTCTGAATAACTAATAGTTTGAAGAGAGGGGTTTGCATACTCTTCAGTAAATCCATTACTGGACGTTGAACTTTATCCTGTGCTGTTTCTTCTTTAGTTTTTTTATCATCCGAAGAATTATAATGAGGGCAGCTAGAGTATCCTCTAGTAAAGAGTGGGTCGGCATAAGAGGAAGCGGGGGAGTCGCCAGAAATAAAGGACACCGGCGGGGCGGTTACTGAGCGACCAGTAGTAATTGAAAGCATCATCGCTCTTTCCGAATTATAAAATTCCTTATTGTTCCTTGTGTGAAAATAGTTGATTGCGGCTGCATTTCCTTTCTCAGCCGCTTTATTCATTAAGAAATCCGCTTGTGAAGAATCTTGGGGGGTGACTTGTCCGTTGTATAATAATAGGGCCTGAGCGTACATAGCTTCGGGGACCCCTTCTTCTACCAGACCGCTATAAATTGTAGCGGCCGCCTCAAACTCGCCATCTTCTTCGTACCTTTGAGCCTTCATCAAAACGTTATTTGCCTTCGTTTCCTCCGGTATTTTGGAATTGTTGGCTAATGGTTCTGTTGGCTCAATAAAGTGAGTTCGACAGTTGAATTTAGCCGACACATCTATATTTGTATTTTTCTGTGCAGACAGACCATTCATCCTCTCATCTCCAAGGTGTTTGAAAACATAGAATCTACTCCTTAAACTCCCATAGGTCCACCCTAAACCATGCAGCTATCGATGAACTCAATGCGAGCACGCCATGGTTAATGTTGATCTATGGCTATTATTCCTACCGTTTCATAAGTCACGAAAATGCCACGACTGGCCATGAGTTCTTCAATATCTCAAAAACTCCGTGAAAATTGAAATAAAGCTATACAGCGCGGCTGATGATTTCTACCGGATAGCGAAAGTACGGATCTTTGCATTCGGCACTTCTAGACTTAAACGGCTTGCTCACCAAGTTGACAGAACCCATTTACCCTCACCGTCGAAAAAAAATTGACCTTTGCGTATTAAGGATTACAAGCCCGAACTCACAAAATTTTCCAAGTGAAAAATTCAGGCGATGGCTAACATCAGATGTCCGAGAGAGGCAATGGAAGGTTTTACGATGATCTCGATGTCATAACCAAGTCGATTTAAGCAGTCCATCAATTTTCTCTCGGACAGGTTGGAGAAGTCACCGCGCATCATGTCCGAGACCTTTGGCTGAGTGACACCCATACGTTTAGCCGCTTCCTGCTGGGTCAGATTAAGGCGGCGCATTGCTTTTCTGATTTCAATGACTAAGCCTGTCTTGATTTTAAGTTTTTCAGCGTCGGGTAGACCCAGATCGGCATATACATTACCTGAACTGTGTTGTACCTCGACTCCATTAATGATTCGTTTTTTCATTTCGTAACTCCTTTATTCGCGCCTCGGCTATCTTCAGCCGGGCGTGAATGATGTCCATGTCTTCTTTTGGCGTCGCAATCCCCCGTTTACTTTTTTTCTGGAAGGAATGCAAGACAAACACAGCCTCCTTAAATTTAACGGTATAGACGGCCCGATAAGTCCCGTCAATATCACTTTCAACGACCTCGATAACGCCCGCTCCACCAAAACCCTTAAGTATTTTCGCTGCATCGTGTCGATCTCCGGCCTGAGCTAAGGAGAGAGCGTAACCAACGAGCCGTCGCACGCCTGTCGGGAGTGCCATCAAATCTTTGTAACTGCTTGCAATCCATTCTAGTGGTTTTTCTTTATTGTTCATGAGTCAATTATATATGATAAGGTATATATTGCAAATGGACGTCGTTACAATGAACTGTCGCGTAACAAGGGTATTGCGACAGCCATCAATAATCCTTGAAAATAACTCAGGACAGTATCTCTAAAATAGAGGGGAGAATTCTGCTGCGGTGCGTTATCGACTCGGGATTCCTTTCTCATTTATCTCTAAAATTCTTAGCTGATAATGCATTTTTATAGCAGTTATCATCCAAGGAAGATCATTAAACAAGGAAAATAAGAGGAATTACTATTCAAGAAAGATACCGATAACTAAAAATTAAAAACAGGCAATGAAGGTTAGTTTGCAAAAATCTGCGCCATTGTGCAATGGCATTCATTACTTCAATGTTCGCCCCCAGGGCGAGAACTTGCCGACGAGCAGTATGATGTGAGTTGCAACGTCGGTCTCATCGGGCGCTTTAGCGAACGCGGTGACGGATGGGGCTACGGCCCATGCGACTGCACCCCACGCGGCGCCGTATGCAATGGTGCCTGGCGCTGTGGCGAATGCAGCGACAAATAAAGCGTTAGCTTAAGCAACGAAACCGAGCGTGGTAGCAAATGCAAAAAGTAATCAAACTTCGGCCTATGCAACGACATCGGGCGCAATGGCGAATGTAACGGTGTCTGGGGCGCATGCCTATACAACCGCAGTCGGAGCGTTAGTGAATGCAAACGTCAATGGATCTCACGCTTATTCCGTTGAAGGGGCCCTTGCAAATGCAAAAGTGGAGGGTGCGATTGTCGTAAAAATTGAGCATTTTGTTGCTAATCAGATTTCACCACCTCCAAGGTCTTAAAAACTCCTTTGTTTTAAATAATATTTTTAAGCACTTTTAAACCACCAAGTGTTGTTTCTGACTGAAAGAATTCAGCCTGAACTTCACTGGTGGCATCATCATTATTGCAAATGTTTTGTGCCTATCATCTGAGATAAATCAAGCAAACACTCAGTCTCTTAATACCAATACTTCTTAAGTCTGCGTTGTCTTTTCTCTTCTAGCATCTGCTGCCTTAATGTAAAACCTGTGCCGACCATTTCTTGGCTTCCCAAAGAAAAAATCATTTGGCATAATTCAGAGGGCAAATGGCCGGCCTCTCCCGACAATGAAAGTAGACGACTCTTTTGAAAAAATTCCCATTGCGGTAGAAATTCAATCATTTTTTTTAACATTTCCTTTCGTGCCGGGTTCTTTTCATGATCAAGAGCTAGTTGAAAAAATTTATCTGCTTTTTTTTCGTCACGTTCCACAAACTTAGGGTCAAAAAATATTTTTCCAAGCACGAGTTCAGGAGGACCAAAGGAAGCGGCTGCGCTTTCTCCGAATAACACCTCGAGGCAGTAGGCTGCGTAAGAGGGAAAAAATAAATAGCCCAAGTCGTTGCTGGTCAAAATAGATTCAGCCATCTTTACCAATGCAAGGGTAGTAACCGCTTTTCCTTCTTCATGATGATTTTCTAAAAGCTCAATAGCGTCCGTAACCAAAAACGGCCTAAGCGTTAGATTATTTTTATAAAGCCACGAATACTCAGAAATCGATGCTAAGCCCAAAGGATCAATATTTATTGACTCTATTTGGGGGAAGGCAGGAAACGTGGCAAGGCTATTGTGGTTACCAGAGATAGTTAGAGCGTCTAAACAAAAGTTGCCTCTCACTTGGATCGACGTTAGATTGCGGTTGTCGTTCAGTTCCAAATGCTGAAGTTCGGGAAAGCTATCTCTACAAAGCCACAATGACTGAACGGTAATATCGCTCAGCTTCAATTGGCTAACATTAAATATCCCTTGGAAACGGGTAAAGTTCGGACAATTTTTGAGGTGTAAGCTCATTTGCCAACTACTGTTAAAAGAAATTATTTCGCTTGAAAATGTGGTGATGGTGTCATTGTCACAAAAGGTTAATGAGACTATAGCAAACTTAGGCAAGTCAGCTAAGAAGGCCCGTAATGAAATGTTAGGTTGGCCCTTCAAAATGAGAGATATATTTGACGTATATTGCACTGGAAGCGGGGGCAGACTGTCAAGGCCCTGGCAATCGACCACCACCTCTACCGTATCCCACTTACTTAATCTTACCGGAAGGAGGGCATTAACTACTGCTAAATAATTATCTCGGTTATGCGTAGAAGCACCTGCTACCCATTCCTCTAATTGCTGTGTGTAGAAGGCGACCCATTTATCTACTACTGATTTATCTTGTTGTATTCTCCCTGCTAAAGTACTGTGGGGATGGTAAGAAATATATGATCGGTTAGAAAGTGATTCCATCTGTTTCCTTTTTATGCTCGGAAAATAAGGTGTTCTACTATACAAATATGTTAAGAATAATAGCGCTAACCCTTGGAGCGACTTTAATTCACAACAATGGTGAACAAAAAGTATTTCAATTAAGAATTGTGTAGGTTTTTAACTTCTGATTGGCTTGTTTGTTCCTCTGGGGCGAAAGAAATGTGGACGGAATCGAACTCCTTCCTCTACAGAAGCTTTCCTATTTCGGTGATTAGTTCCGTGGGAAATCCCCCTTCTCGGTTTAAAACAGATCCAACACTTTGCTGAGCTTGTAATAACAACCAAAGTTTTTCTTGCTTCAATATCATCTGCTGAATAACAGGATCGTTAGATTTCGCTCCCTGCAATTTACTATTCTGCAGTTTAGTCCTGTTTAAGTTAGCGTTCCGCAAGTCAGCGCCCCGCAAGTCCGCGCCCTGCAAGTCAGCCCTTTCTAAGTTAGCCTCATATAAGTTAGCGCCCTGCAAGCTAACCCCTTGTGCGTTAACCCTATACAAGTAAGCGCCTTGCAAGTTAGAGCCATGTAAGTTAACCTCAGACAAGTAAGCGCCATGCAAGAAAGCGCCCTGCAAGTTAGCGCCATATAAGTTAGCGCCCTGCAAATTATCCCCTCGTAAGTTAACCCTAGACAAGTAAGCGCCCTGCAAGTTAGCGCCATGTAAGTTAACCTCAGACAAGCAAGCACTCTGCAAGTAAGCGCCCTGCAAGTTAGCGCCCTGCAAGTTAACTCCCTGCAACCAAGCGCTCTCCCATTCAGCGCCCTGCAAGTTGGCGCCCTGCAAGTTAGCACCCTGCAAATTTGCACTCTGCAAGTTAGCGTCCTGCAAATTAGCGTCCTGAAAGTTAGCGGAATATAAGACAGCTTTCTTCAAGTAAGCCCTTAGCAAGTTGGCTTTCAGAAAATTGGCCCCCCCCAAGACAGCTCTCTCCAAGTTAGCCTCTTCCAAGTGAGCCCCCTGCAAGTTAGCCCCATGCAAATTAGCCCCATGCAAGTCAGCGCTCTGCAAGTTAGCGCACTGCAAGTTGGCTTTCAGCAAGTTAGCACCCCGCAAGTTAGCGCCATGTAAGTTAGCCTCCTGCAAGTAAGCACCCTGTAGGTTAACCTCAAACAAGTCAGCGCCCTGCAAGTTAGCACCCTGTAATTTAGCACCCTGCAAGTTATCGCTCTGTAAATTAGCGCCCTGTAGGTCAGCCTTCGTCAAGTCAGCGCCCTGTAATTTAGCACCCTGCAAGTTAGCGCCCCGCAAGTCAGCGCCCTGCAAGTCAGCCTTCGTCAAGTCAGCGGATCCCAAACAAGCCCCGTTCAAGTCAGTCTCCTGCAAATTAGCATTTTGTAAAAGAGCCCCATTCAAGTTTGCGCCCTGCAAGTTAGCATCCTTTAAGTTAGCCCCAGGCAACTCAGCACCCCCTAAACTAGCTTTCTCCAGGTTAGCCTCCTGCAAGTTAGCGTCCTGCAAGTTAGCATCCTTTAAGTCAGCCCCAGGCAAGTCAGCGCCCTGCAAGTTAGCATTCTGCAAGTTGAGTATGCCCTGTTCCGTCTTTTGCTCAATTTCCACTATCAGGCCACGCACTTTGTCCAGGTTGTTTTCAACAGACTCCTCAAGACCGTTATTCAACATAGTTGATAATGTCTCTGCGATTTCCTGACATAGATAATGGCTATCTGTAGCGTGATTTTTCCAAATTAAATCACGTCCATCCAGTTCACACCCCGCCATCAGTAGATTTATTATCCATTTTTGGATACTGACACAGTCTTCCAGGCTAATCTTTCCAGTAAGAAATTCTGCAATCCTTGCCTCAGCAACATATCTGCGCAAACAAACCAGTAAATTTTGAAAGGGAATACTGCTTTTTAATTGAGCAAGTAGCGCAGAATTAGCTTTGATTTTCTGCCTCAAATCAGTCCTGGTTTGATGATCAATCTGTGGATTAGCCGCGTTTGGACTTTTAAAAGAACTGTAGTGTTGCGATACGGGGTTGAAGTCCATATTCCTATCCTTAAGAATTGGTGAGTAGGCGTGAAAATGCTAGAGGTACGTTATTTGTTGCGTGCAAATCATGACTCACGGATAACGAAAAGGAACCTTCACGTGATAGAGGGCTATGCTAACCTAACTCTTCTTCTGACGGGAAAAATGGGAAACGGAATCGAACTCTTTCCTCTACAGACGTTTTCCTATTTCCTTAATTAAATCTAGGGAAAATCTCTCTTCGTTTAAAACAGATCCGTCACTTTGCTGTGCCTGTAATAACACTCTGTACCTTTCCTGCTTGTCCTGCTCTGATATCAACTGCTGAATAACGAGATTTTCAGATTTAGCTCCCCTGCAATTTATATTCTCTCTGGACAGAGAGTCACATAAGACCTGAGCCTGGCGGTCAAGTACTTCCAGCTCGCCGCTGATAAGGGGAATGCACTAGCGCAAAATAATCTTAGCATTTGTTATGGGAAGGGATACGGCGTGAATAAAGACATAGCCTTTGCTGCTAAGTACTATCAGCTTGCCGCTCATCAAGGGTATGACACTACAACAAATACAAACAATCCGGCGAATGCGCTCGAAAATACGCTTTGTGTGCCGTGATAGCGCTTTTTGTTGCTGTTCTTCGAAAAGATCCTCATTTTTAAAGGGGCGCAAGGCCATTGGCTTCATAGGGCTGCACCCAATTCTTGATCTCATTTTTAGCCCAGCTTGTCGTATTCATCACCCTTGCCGGGGAGTTGTAGCGGTCTAATAGAAAATCTGGTTTTATCGTTCATTTGCTCAATGCTTCAATGCTGTAACACGGTATAATTCCGTTGTATCCCATTCACGGGTTTGTCCGTACAAATGATGGGCTGCCGAGCCTCGTACAACCAGCAGATTATGGGATCAAGTTGATTATTCCGAATCTCATTTCTGCGTCATACTTTTCTCATTATGTTAATTTTGCCAGGCGCTAATGCCTTGTCTTCTTTCCGTGCCCAAGGACTACTCTCCCGTTTGCAAGTAATAAATCCGTCGATTATTGCTGTCACGGGGCGCTTTACCCATTTTGTTGACAGTGTTACACCGTTCTCTAAAGAGGAAAAGGACCGTTTATCGGCATTGCTTACCTATGGCGAAGCTTACGTCCGTGATAAGGAGTGTATAGATAAAGGCCCGTTATTTGTTGTTATACCCCGCTTTGGAACGATTTCACCTTGGGCTAGTAAAGCCACAGAAATTGCACACCATTGCGGTATGACGCAAATTAAACGGATTGAACGGGGTATTTCGTATCATGTGCGGCTTAAATCAGGCCTGTTGTCTGGCTTAACGGGAAATTCTGCATTTTCCGTTTCTTTATATCAACAAGTCGCCGCTGTGTTGCACGACCGGATGACTGAAATGGTGCTGCCGAATGAAAGCGATGCACGAGGTTTGTTCAATGAATTAACTGCACAACCATTAACTTCTATTGATCTCATCGAGAGAGGATCAGGGGCATTAGTTCAAGCCAATGCAGAGTTAGGTTTGGCCTTATCGGAAGATGAAATTGCCTACTTGTTTAAGGCATTTAGTGACGCAAAACGCAATCCAACGGACGTTGAATTGATGATGTTTGCACAAGCTAATAGCGAACATTGTCGTCATAAAATCTTTAATGCCGATTGGATTATTGATGGTGTAGCACAAGATATGTCGCTATTTTCCATGATAAAGAACACGCACCAGTTAGCCCCGCGTGGCACCATTGTTGCGTATAGCGACAATTCTTCGATTATTGAAGGTGTAACTGTGTCGCGGTTTTATGCACGAGCCGTCAAGGAAGAAAGCGGGAGAAATCCTGTTTACCAAGCTAGCGACGAATTAACGCACACATTAATGAAGGTGGAAACGCATAATCATCCTACGGCAATTTCTCCTTTTCCGGGAGCCTCCACCGGCGCAGGTGGCGAAATTCGGGATGAGGGTGCAACAGGCCGGGGATCGAAACCTAAAGCAGGTTTAACCGGATTTACCGTTTCTAACTTATGCTTGCCCGGCAACCTTCAGCCCTGGGAAAACAACAAGGATGTAGTAAATAAAAATTCAAACACGGACACTGTTGCTGATATGTACGGCGAGCTTTACGGCAAGCCTGATCGCATCGCCAGTCCGATGCAAATTATGCTGGAAGGTCCGATCGGCGGCGCGTCCTTTAA
Organism: Solimicrobium sp.; assembly: GCA_021155915.1. Taxonomy (GTDB): domain Bacteria; phylum Pseudomonadota; class Gammaproteobacteria; order Burkholderiales; family Burkholderiaceae_D; genus Solimicrobium. The sequence goes on from JAJNBE010000001.1 coordinate 61,794, forward strand.
TAACGAATTTGGCCGTCCTATTCTCGGTGGTTATTTCCGCACTTATGAACAAAACGTGGCTGGACAAGTGTTTGGGTATCATAAGCCGATTATGATTGCAGGTGGTATGGGGAGCATATCGGATTTGCATACGCTTAAACATGGTCTGCCGGTAGGTAGTTTATTGATTCAACTTGGCGGTCCCGGAATGCGTATTGGCATGGGCGGAAGTGCCGCTTCATCCATGGCTACCGGTGCTAATACGGCTGAGCTAGATTTTGATTCGGTGCAGCGCGGTAACCCGGAGATGGAACGGCGTGCGCAGGAAGTGATCAATGCGTGTTGGGCAATGGGTGAAGATAATATAATTTTGTCGATTCATGATGTCGGGGCTGGGGGACTTTCTAATGCCTTTCCAGAAATTACCAACGATGCCAAGCGGGGTGCAATTTTTGATTTACGACAGATTCCATTGGAAGAGTCTGGAATGGCACCTAAGGAAATATGGTGTAATGAGGCGCAAGAACGCTATGTGCTTGCAATTGCACCGGAGCATCTGTCGCTGTTTCAATATTATTGCGAACGCGAACGTTGTCCATTTTCCGTAGTGGGAACAGCATTAGAAGAGCGCCAATTAAAAGTGATTGATTCACTGTATGGAAATGCTCCTGTAGACATGCCGATGGATGTGTTGCTAGGCAAGCCACCCAAAATGCTGCGTGATGTCAAAACGGTTACAAATAACTTTCCGGCACTAAATCTGACTGGAATAGCATTGATTGATGTGGCACACAAAGTGTTGAGCTTGCCGACGGTGGGCGATAAATCATTTCTGATCACCATTGGTGACCGTAGCGTGGGAGCGATGTCAGTGCGCGACCAAATGGTCGGCCCCTGGCAAGTTCCTGTGGCAGATTGTGCTATAACTGCGATGAGCTTTGAGGGTTATTTAGGCGAAGCCATGGCAATGGGCGAGCGCACTCCTTTAGCGGTCGTGAATGCAGCAGCTGCAGGACGTATGGCCGTGGGCGAAACGATCACAAATTTGATGGCAGCGCCGATTTTGTCGCTTTCTGATATTAAATTGTCTGCAAATTGGATGGCTGCTTGTGGCGAATCTACCGACACCGCGGGCCAGGATGCGGCATTGTTTGCTACCGTGAAAGCCGTTGGTTTAGATTTGTGTCCTGCACTGGGAATATCGATCCCCGTCGGTAAAGATTCGCTATCTATGCGAACCACCTGGACGGAAAGTGAAGAAGAGAAATCAGCAGCAAAATCTGAAAATAGATCCAAATTAAAATCGGTAACCTCGCCGGTGTCATTAATCGTTTCGGGTTTTTCGCCGGTAACGGATATCCGATGTGGCTTAACGCCACAGCTTAGTGCTGAAGCAGGGAGTACGGTATTGATTTTGATTGATTTGGGCCGTGGTAAAAATCGTTTAGCTGCTTCTGCTTGCGCTCAAGTTCTTCAACAGTTAGGAAATGACGTGCCGGATGTGGATAGTGCGGAAGATTTGAAAGCAATGTTCAATGCCGTTCAACAATTAAATATCGAGAAGAAAATTCTTGCTTACCATGATCGTTCAGATGGGGGGTTGTTCACAACTTTGTGCGAAATGGCATTTGCCAGTCACATGGGTTTAGAAATTAATGTTGATATCTTGGCAATGGATTTAGGGGATGCTGCCGACAGCGGTGAAGCCAAAAATTGGGCTGGTCAA
>JAJNBE010000064.1 GCA_021155915.1 Solimicrobium sp.
TTTTCCCTTAGACCGCTCCTACATTGTGGCATGGAGTCGTAGCGGTCTAAGGAAATCTGGGTTTAAGCAGCCGATTTCGCTGGGCGGTCTTCAGACAGAAGTAGGCCCCGACAAAGGCACTCACAATAATTCTGGCCCCGGGCTGACCGATAACGACTGAGAAAGAAACTATATTCCATTTCTTATAAAGCAGAAATTGGGGGAAACTCTAGATATTGTCAAGCCCTCATTATCAACATTTCTGATGAACTAGCGGCTTAAAATTTGAATTCAAAGTTCGCTGGAAAAACAGAACGGGTTATTTTCCAACAAGCGTTTGACTGGCCGAAAATTAACACACATCGGATATCTTTCTTTACGTTTCAATATAGAGGTTAATAGCAAATAGGGAACTCATTCCAATTAGTGGTGTACTCTGGCGATTTGCTTTCCTGGCGCATTTTCCAGGAAGCCCGGGCCCCGTCCTGACTGAGTTTAACGGTACCTTTACCAAATCGGCGATTGAGTACGTCCATAGTCTTCATTAATTCCCGATCCTCCGTCTGCATAGCAAATAAATCTCCCTGGTAATACAAAGCGTCGCCAATCGCGCTCAACGTAACGCCCGCTTTCTTATAGTGAAAGCCGGGACGAAAAATGGATTTCAGGCCAACTAGTGCCAACCGTTGTAGCTCTATGGTGCTTGACGTAGGTAGGATCAGCGGTAGGGATACACAAGGGCAATATGCAGGTTGATCAGGCCGAAAGCGGTCGGTTTGAATGAAAACTTGTAGCATGCCAGCAATAGATTGCTGATCGCGTAATTTCTTCGCTGCATTGCTAACGAAATGCGCTATTGCATCTTCCAAATCATGCATGTCAGTAACGGATTTTCCGAACGAACGACTGCTGATAATCTGTTTCTTTGCCGGACTTTGTTCTTCCAGGTTAATACAACTTTCACCGCGCAATTCGCGTATCGTTTTTTCCATGACCACGCCAAATCGAGCACGCATGCTGGCTATATCCGCGTCCCGCAACTGAAAAACGCAAAGAATACCGAGCTCGTTGAGCGCAGTCGTTAATCGTCGCCCTACTCCCCAAATTTCGTTGACAGGGGTATTTTTAAGTATCGTGTTCACTTGGAACGGGTTCAATCGGTTAAAATTAAATACGCCTTTTGAGCGCGGGTGACGTTTCGCTACGAAATTAGCCAGCTTCGCCAAAGTTTTGGTTGAACCAATTCCCACGCAAACAGGAATACCAATATCACGCATGACATGGTCACGGATCGCGCTAGCACGCTCATTAATATTGGTGAATCCGGTTAACTCCAAAAATGTTTCGTCGATGCTATATACCTCTTGCACCGGCGAGTAGTATTGAAGCGTTGCCATCACGCGGTTACTAATATCCGCGTACAACACATAATTTGACGAAAAAACAGCTACCTTGTGCTGGCTTACCAGATCACGAATCTGAAACACCGGTACCGCCATTCTTATACCCAATGCTTTTGCTTCGTTGCTACGCGAGACGACGCATCCGTCATTATTGGAGAGCACAAGAACGGGAATTTTCTGCAAGTCAGGGCGAAAAATGCGTTCGCAACTCACGTAAAAATTATTGCAATCAATCAGTGCAATGCTGCGCGTTGGAGAGTGCATGATTTATACACTGAGCAAACTATGCAAATTATAGGTGACCACGCCCCAAATTCGTAACTCCTGGCCGTCTTTCAATTCAATGTCCTGAAATTTCGGGTTCTCTGCGACAGCTTAATGACTTGCTTACGTCTATAAAGGCGCTTCACCGTAAATTCTTCGTCAATAATGGCCAGTACGATGTGGTTATGCCGCGGTGCAATTGAACGATCAACAATCAACGTATCTCCGTCATAAATACCGATACCTGACATTGATTCGCCGCGTACGCGAAATAAAAAGGAGGCGTTTTCGTTCGTGATTAAGTGCTCAGATAAATTGATACGATGCTGCGCATAATCGGTTGCCGGCGAGGGAAAGCCTGCGTAGACAGGAGCATTGAATAGCACTACGGGTGCGCAAGAGAATAAGAGTGGGATTGGAATGTTCATAGTTGTACTGTTTATTTATACAGTACAGTATAAAGGATCTTATCTGATTCTCTTATTAGGGAAATCCACAATAGCTAACTTTTTTCTAGAGACCTCTGCACAATCTGCTACACGAGCCAAATACGGCGTTGCACGGTGCTCGCAATCCTCATGTACTTAGGTACATTCCGGTTGCTGCGCTCCGTGCGCCTTGTCTTTGGCTCGCTCGCTACGGTTGTGTGCAGAGGTCTCTTCTATTGCTAACAGGGTGCCCATCAGTTTTTTCGCTGTAACACCTGCCCATCATAGCGTGAATTTTGTAATTGAGTCTAATCTACAATTCATTTGTATTAGCTTCAACGGTTGAAACAGCTAAATCGATGTTTAGTTATCCTGGGCTGCCATTAACAGTGTGCTCTTCTTGTGTACGTTGTTGCGTTGGACGCTTACGACGAGGGAAAAAATCATCTATTTATGAATAGTTGAGACCTCAGCACAACCGTAGCGAGAGCGCCAAAGACAAGGCGCACGGAGTGCAGCAATCGATGCCGGCACCGCGCAATGCCGTGTTTGGCGCGCGCAATAGTTTGTGCAGAGGTCTCTAGTGATAGATATCATCCATTTGCATGATTTTTTCTCCAGAATGCGTATTTTTATTTCAAGTTAGACTGGTTAATCACCTGAATATTAGCAGTACGCCTGCTGGAGGTTTCTTTCCTAATTTCAGGATCAGAATGGCGAATTTTTTTAGCTTTTGACTTGAGAGATCTCTCAATCGGAATTGAGACCCCACGAGAAATTTTGTCCTTTGTCCCATCTTCGGCTAGCAAAGCCTCCCTCTGTTTCTTTTTTTTCTCAGGCGTGCCTCCACCCTCCTTCCGATCTTTAGGTATTTCATGCACAAACATCCGCTGACCATTGACCATCATCGTAGGCATTTGATGCCGATCAGAATTCGCTTTTATCGCATTAAAATGTGGAGAGTAAGCGTGCATTAAATCGTGAAAACTGTCCATACAGGCATCAAAGGGGTTTTTATCCTGTTCTATAAAATAACGTTTAGCATCATGAAATGCATTATCAATAGTTTGCTGTTGTTCCATTTTTTCCATATCTGGTAAACCACTATTTTTCAACTCGTCCAATTTTTCAACGTAGTTGTTAAGCGCATCATAATGCTTCGCTACCCTCAAAAAGTGCTTTGTAGCAAATTGAAATTTCCTAAATTCACTCGCATCAAGTACGTGGTTCTTTTCGTATTCAGCACTTCTTACTTTCAGTTCATTTAGTAGTGGTGTCAGTTCTGAATCCTTTTTCTTATGCTGTTCTTGTCCTACGTTATTAAAAAGTTCTATCAGTCCACGGCGCTGATTTTTTATTATTCCTACTCGCCAATTATCCCATTTACTACTTGGATTAATTTTTCCGGTTTCGCGATCAATCTCACCAGCACCGCGCGAGTGGTTGTAATGCATAATATAGTTGTTGAATGAGTTTCCGGTCATTTCTTCCCGCAGGCATCTTGTTTCAGACGTGGTCTCACTTAACCCGACTTTCGGCGTTATCGGAATTCCTAATATCTCCTTCAACGGAACAGATAATTCTCCACCCCGCTTACTCTCCTTAGTTTGCAGAACACGTGTCCAGGTATGCACCCATCCATCTACCCCCGGCTCAGGCAGGTCAAGGTTCGCATACAATTCTGAATATTCGGTTAGCTTATGTGCCCGACCGATCAGCATAAGTTCCCCACTTTCAGTTAAAGGTAAAGCAAGCGGATTCTTTTCGAGATTTACTAAGAATCCACTCCCTTTATTGAATATGTCACAGAATATATCCGCCAAACCATCGGTTACATACCGATTTACTCCTTCAGAAAGCAATGCGATAGGGTTGTTGGAGCCAAAGGAACCTCCTACCGCAATAGAGAACTCAAGCTGGTCTATATCACGCGTCTCATTCGTGTGATCGCGCTCCATATACTTAACTTTTCCGGTAAGGGTAACCCCGCCGGCTACCGGACCAAGGTCGAGGTCAGCTCTGCCTTTGAGAAACGCCTCTTTAATTTTAGTTTCAAAGGTAACCTTTTCTTCGATACCACATTCCTTCCAATATTCGGGCTCCTCTACCCGGTATATTGGCTTGTAAATTTTTTCTGCAGCATCTTTTATCTTCTTCTGAAGTTTCAAAACTTTGTTTGAAAAAGTCTTCTCGTGGGAAATATACGCCTCCCCCTGATACTCATTTAACTGCTCATCGTTTTTCTCTTCAAATGTCACCTCGGTCGCGCTTTCCTCGACATTTGTTGACGAAGAGGATAATTCCTCCTTTCGAAGTCCAACGTTCGGCTGACCCCATACTTGATGATCCGGCCCACTTTCAGATAAGGCCAGCAGGTGAGAATAGAAGCGAAACATATTACGGATCATCTGCCCGGTATTTTTTGCTCCGTAACGCTTTCTAATTGCAATAAGCGCTTCTTCAACCCCCGGGTTGATTGCATCACTGTTATCTTGTTTCTTGCATTGTAAAGTAGAGTAAATAGCAGCGTCTTCGTTCAAATATTTCAAACAATTCTTGATAGTGAAATGGCTATCGTGAACGGGGTCGGAAATTATAACTTCCTTGGTTTCTTTATCTATAATGCGGGTAAGTAAACCCTCCCTCCAACCGTTAATAATGGTGTCTAAGACTGGTAGTGGTTTCTCTTGTTCCTCTGCTTTGAATAAGGCAGCAATAGAGTCAGTCATAGACACTGGCGGTAAGGATTTTAAGTCTATTGATAATCCTGCCTTAATCCCGTCTTTCTCTTCAGTACCCTTGAGACAATCGATCTGTCTATCGATAAAAGTGGCATTCTTTACAACGCCAACTTCAACATATTCGGTTTTGCCTGATAATTCTACGCCAAGTGAAAAGGTAGAAGTTCCGAACGATGCACCTGCTGAAGCAGTTAAGTTACCGGTCTTAAACGAGGCCAACAAGGCGGCATGACGCTCAACCCCGCTATTAACCAATTTAACGGGTACTTTAGGTTTCGCAGCCGGGATCCACCCGCTATATTCCTTCTCATATGCAGCTCTCACCCCACTCGCACTTTCATATTCTCGCGTAGCCTGCTGTCGCTGCGCCTCAATAAATTGACGGTTCAGTTGGGATTGTTGCTCCAAGTTGTATATTTCATTTCGATATAGAGTTTCTATGTCCTCATTTTTCGCTGGGTCCTCATCGAGAGAAATGCTTTCTTTACGCTTAGGATTATCGAGCTCTTTAGAAAGTTCACTTGTCTCTATCTCCGAATATTCATAATTATTTTTCTTACGTATTTTATTGATTTCCAGTTGCAAGTTACGCTTAATTTTTAATCTATAATAATCAAATTGCTGACGTATCTCAATCGCCCGATCGTCATAGCTGATCTTTATTCTATTGGCCTTATGGTCATCCTCATTGAAAAACTCAGCATTTTGTGCTCGTGGTTCTTCTAAACACGATTCAATTGGTTCCAACTTCTCTTTTATTGGTTTGTCTCGCAAAGACATAGCGATTCTGGACTTTAATGGGTATAACTGCTCAAACCGGTCAACTTCTAATTTTTTTATCCATACTCCTTCTGCAATATGGCTTACTTTAAGCGCAACCTCATACCTTTCCTTGATTTGGTTTTCAATTCTAGTGTTCCGGGACAATAACCCTACCTTTTCTGAATCACGCCCGCCGTCCTCGCTTCCTTCCTCATCGATTCCCATAGAATCGAGACTTTCGTCTGTCACATGCGCAGGGCAACTTTCCAATAATTTTTCAATTTTCGACTTTTCTTCCCTGGCGATAGCATCGAACTTTCTTCTTTTTGTAATAATATCCTTCTCTAGGTACTTGTTTTCGGTGTTTCTAATTTGGTCCTCAAAATCTTCTATTAATTGGAATCGATCACTGTCCGCCCTTTTTCTACTGAGTTCTTTTTTTACTACTTTTTCCTCGATCGCATCAATTTCTTGATCACGTTGATCCCTTAACTTTTTTATCTCATGCTGCGCTAGGATAAGCTTCCGCTCAGCTTCAATTTCGCTATTATTCTTCTTATCGCTATTTTTGCTACCATCAATATTATCCGCCTTAATGTCAATCGCTGCCTTTAACTCCCTCTCCATATCTTTAGTTTTAAAAGCATCGTGTTCTTTCCTTGCTATGTCAGCAGATAAAGCGTCACGTTTATCTTTAGGAGCATCTATGTCTATCAAGTAGCTAAGTTCAGCAATGAGAGGGGCCAGTATCAGTTGCTGCTCGTCTTTGAGCGCATTAATTTTCGCCTGAGACGTGATGTAGCCTTCTTTAATGGCATAATCCTTACGCCACTCTTCCTGAGCCAACATTAATTCATTCGATTTTAATTGGTCCCACGCTTCTTCATTCTTCAATTTTTGTCGAACCAAATTTTGTTCGTTTTGTTCAAGCTCGGTATATTGCTTTTCGAACGATTCTAGTCCCGCGTCTCCTAATTTAGCGAAGTCCAATTGATTTAATTTTTGCTTCTCAGCATGCAGTTGAGCTAATTGTCGTTCGGCATCTTCGATATTCGCTGGCTTCTTTGCCTCATATCGACTTTTTATATCTAATACTTTTAAATCAAAGTCTTTCTCGATCCTTAATTCTTCTAGCTCAAACTCTTCTTGTTTCATTCTTATTGCTAATTGGTAGTCATTCCACCTATTCGTTATGTGCTTAATGTTATCTGAGCGTTCTTTCTCCAGATGCGACACATCTCCTATTTCCTTTGATCTTTTTTCATAAAAAAGTTTGTGATGTTCTTTTATTCTAAGAGCGAAATTCTGCTCGATTTCGGTATCAAATTCGGGTTTAGGCTTCAGTGCATGGATCTTAAACTTCTTATTTACATAAGCCTCCTGAAACTCATATTTACATACCAGTTTTATCGCCTCATCCTCATCCTTCGGAGTAAAATCTGTGTTTATAAAGTTTTCTATTGGAAAATTTTTCTCATCACCATAAAGGCCTAATTGCTTTATACAATTATTCCTATGATACGTTGCCTCCCGGCCTTTAAGCCCCATTAACCCGAACAGTAAGTCGATTCTTAACTGATCGACTCGCAGCTGTCTTCCTTTAATGGCTATCAGGCGCGCCATCCGATTCTTCCCACTACGATCCGCACTCTGCAAATCTTTACGCCTTTTCTTTAACTCCTCTATTTCTTCCTGTGCAAAATGAGTAAATTGAGCTCGTGTTGACGCCTTCTTTAGCCCGTCCAGACTATGAACCGCTTTTTCCCTCCCCGCGTTGCTCAGTCGAGTACGAATCGATGCATAGTTGCTCATAGCAAACTGCATTGTCACGCGTGGGTCATTTAAAGCCGCAATACCCTTCTTTAGTTCTGTAAGGTTAGCCGCTTGTAATGCAAGAGAAAACCGTACATGCATGTCGCCTTGTTTCTTCTTTTCCGATTCATCGTATTTTTGTTTTGCCACGTCTATATCGTATTTTTGTTTTGCCACGTCTATATTCGCTACTTCATCACGATTATAGAAATCTATATACGATGTTGACCTCCCCAAGCTTGCTTTTCTTGACAAAAACGGGGCAAACTCAGGATTATTACGGTTTTTATAGATTAGGGAATCAAACTTGTGCCCAGCGTACTCAGGGATATTCATATCTGCCCGACCCTTATCGTGATACTGGTGCAAAACCTTAACCCTCGGGCTAGGCCATTCCGTAAGGTCTGACAAACTATCTATATTATGAGCCGCGCCTACCGTTCCTGTAAACTTGGCAACCATTAAATCGAGCTTTGCCACAAAAGTACCGAAAAAGCCATTTAAGTCCACACGGCTGACGAATAGCTCATCGTCTGCAGAATAGGAGGTTGAAGAAGAGCCTCCCGCACTTCCCCCTACATAGACGCAAGCTTGGTAAGGAATATCGATAGGCAACTCGTCATAACCTACATTCACCCCAACCGAACCAGTTTTGGAAATACTCGAAGAATAACCTGGCTGCCAGTTCGGCTTCTCTTTTTCTTCTAAATAATCAACAGATAGTTGGTGAGACAACTTGTTCCAGGCAAATTCGGCCGTGGATTGAAGATGGCCGGCGATCGTCAATTGCCACTGCACTTCTGTATTCGTTGCATGAATGTTGTCTAAATGTTTGTTTTGTTCTTCTATCTCTTTTGATTTGTTTTTTACTTCTTCAAGCTCGTCTACCTCCTGGCTAATCTTACTCTTTAGCGCCTCAACTTCTTCCTCATTTACAGTTCGGGTGCTTTCTTGCGCTCTTGCATATTTCGCAACAAAGTGGGCTTCATGCAGATGTTTATACTCTCTTTTAAGTTCCTCACAAATTTTGGATGCATTACTAATATGCTTTTTTTGATTATTATATTCTCGTTGGTGTTCTACTAAAACCGCATCTAGCAATAGAGACACGGTCGCCCACTCAGCCAAATTCAGAGGACGCTCACCATTTTTTCCGCACTGATCAACCTCCGCTAAAAATCCTTTTACTACTTTTACTAAGAAAGTTTGCGTCACTTCATCTAACAGACTCGTCAAAATTTTTCTACTTAATAATACGTCACTGCTCTGTTTACTATTTTTGTCGGCCAGCGGGCTATCTGTCAGGAGTTTAGTAAGTTCTTTAACTGATTCTTTTATCCGTTCATCTTCTTTTATTGGGCCTAGCTCAGATAGTTTGACCGGATCACTACCTGATATTAAGGCTAATGCAAACCGATGCTTTTCATTATCCAGCTTTTCAATCCATGCGTTCTTATCTCTATGTAAAAGAACACAACCGGCTTGATGCGCATGGTACGTCGCCTGTGTGGCATAATCAGCAGCCCATTCCGCCCAACTCTTACCATAATTAATAAGCCGGTTTTTTATGGAGATTAGACAATCGATAAAATACTTACCAAGAGTGGCGGCAATCCTTTTAAGACTGTCACCAATCGCTTCGGGTGGGGGCGTGTCAGAGGAGATATTGGATATATCGGCGGAGAAATCGCCGACTACTGAGCACGCAAAGAAAGACATGTCAGCACGTGGAACGTACTTACCAGATGAATCGAGAGATACTTTAGACTCGGTGCTCACAGTTGGATCCTCAGTGCTCAAAGGATTACAATGCACAGACAAATCAGACCTACTTTGGGACATATTGCTAAGACGAAGTGCCGATGAATTCTCTTCGTGCGAAACACGGGCAGTTGTATCGCTACTATCACGAGACAAGTTACCGTCAGAAACTGAGGCTGCATTCTGCAAAGGGCGCCACGCCTCACTATCGTCAGACAAACTAATTTTTAAATCCATTTTTTCCCTCTTATAATCTAGCCAAAGGCGTGAGTTATTTGAGACCGGTTAATGGTGAGCCTTAATCAACCGTGCATCAATGCGCGCGCAGAGTAAAGTCAGATCTTCACCCGAATTATCAAAATGATACTAACAAAAAATCTCATTTCAACTTAGTGCTCTGCAACCAATAACTCCGTACTGTCTTTAGCTTTAATTCCGTTAATGACTGAAATATTCGTTAATTAATCTCATGAATTGTCATAAAAATTTAACGTGAGGAATCGTGATCGTAAAATTGACCGATAAGCGTTGAAGTAATACACAATGCAAACTTTCCTGGCCTCGTTTGGCATATATTGGGGAGGGTATTATTTTTTGAGTTATTCATGTCTCTTCCTTTTTTTATTTTCTGACTTTTTTTACTGTTTTTCATTCTTGTCTACACTAAGATAACTTAATTGTAGACCAGACGGCTTCATTAAGTACCTAAGGAAAACCACAGTAAATTCAACTTTTTCATCCTACAACCCTACACCAGCTTCTATTGAGGCTGTTGATATAAGTAACATACTCGGAAAATACCTAAGAGCCAAGTCAGGGATAACACCTACGTAGTAATACGTAGAACCCGCAAATGAAAGGGCTAAAAACGCCGAAAATGGCGGTAATGCTTGCTCTACAAAGAAATAAAGTTTCTAAAATTAACTAAAATAACAGTGAATTTACTGACCATACTAAAGTATGATTATTTCTTACCCAAGCGAAGTTGCAACAACTTAACGATAAAGTAACCATTTTATTAACGGAGAACACAATGAGTAAAAGTCATGATAGTAAAAAAGCGGTAAAAAAAGAACCCGCTAAATCGATGAAGGAAAAAAAGGAAGAAAAAAGAATAAAAAAAGATGAAAAGAAGCGGCAGCAGTAAAGAACCCATCGACTTATGTTACCTAGCACTCCTTGTAGCCCGTCTGCCATCGACATTTTACATCGTGGTCGAGAAGTTTTTCCCATCACCTATAGAGCAATGCGAGAATATACCGACTGTCGAACTTCTCAGTCTGACGACCAACTTTGGATTGTTGAACACGAACCGGTATATACATTGGGATTGGCCGCCAATGTTAATCATGTCCTTGACGCGCAAAGCATTCCAGTCGTGCAAACTGATAGGGGTGGCGAAGTAACATATCATGGGCCGGGGCAAGCGGTGGTTTATGTGTTACTCGATCTAAAGCGTCGGCGTTGCCTGGGCTTAGTGCGGGAATTGGTAAAGAATATTGAGCAGGCGGTCATTAATACTCTTGAGACCTATCATTTGACTGGGCTGCGCAAAGAAGGTGCGCCGGGAATTTACTTGAATAATGGCTCAAAAATTGCTGCTCTGGGTTTAAAAATTCGTGCCAATGGTTGCACTTACCATGGTGTTGCGCTAAATGTGGCTATGAATTTGAGACCGTTTTCTGCAATCAACCCGTGCGGCTTTCCGAATTTAGCTTGCGTGGATATGCAATCTCTGGGCATCGATGCTTCTTTAACTGACGTGCAAACCGCGCTAGCTGCCCAATTACAACAATTATTATCATGACTAGTTTAACTGACCTTACCATTATGCCCGGCTATAACCCGAACGAAAAACAAAAAGGAGCAAATAAAACATCGCGCATTCCCATCAAAATTGTACCGTTTGAAAAACTGGCTAAACCTAGTTGGATCCGGGTCAAAGCAGCTTCACCAAACACGCGCTTTTATGAAATCAAAGATATCTTGCGCGCCAGTGGTTTAGTTACCGTATGCGAAGAAGCCTCGTGTCCCAATATTGGCGAATGCTTCGGTAAAGGGACGGCGACGTTTATGATCATGGGCGACAAATGCACGCGCCGTTGTCCTTTTTGCGATGTGGGGCATGGACGACCAGATCCATTAGATCAAAATGAACCGGTTAGTCTGGCCGCTACTATCGCCAAATTAAAGCTTAATTACGTGGTGATTACTTCCGTCGATCGTGACGACCTACGCGATGGCGGTGCAGCACATTTTGCTACTTGCATAGAAAAAATACGTGAATCGTCACCCCAGACATGCATTGAAATTTTGACACCCGATTTTCGGGGGCGCATGGATCGTGCACTGGAAATTTTAACAGCCGCCCCACCTGATGTGATGAATCACAATTTGGAAACGGTCCCGCGTTTATATAAAGAGGCGCGCCCCGGTTCTGATTATGCAGATTCACTTGGGTTACTAAGGCGATTCAAAGAATTACATCCTGCCATACCCACTAAATCTGGGCTTATGGTGGGTTTGGGCGAAACCGATGAAGAGATACTGCAAGTCATGCGTGATTTGCGCAGTAACCATGTCGACATGCTGACCATTGGCCAGTATTTAACACCCAGCGGGAACCACTTGCCAGTGCGCCGTTACGTGCATCCGGATATTTTTAAGATGTTTGAAGAGGAAGCCTACAAAATGGGCTTCGTCCACGCGGCGGTTGGACCCATGGTGAGGAGTTCGTACCATGCTGACGTCCAAGCGCATTTAGCAGGTGTTTCATCTATTCAGGAGTAGCCGTGTCAATGGAATTTCTACTAAGCAGTATTGTCAGTGAGTCTAACTCTTCTGACACCCAATTACTGCGCGAATTAATTGCAGAAATTCGTCCAAAACGTGCTGATGACTTTGCATCAGCGGCTGCTCATTTGCGCGCGCTCTGTTACTTGCTGACTTCGCAACCGCACTACGCTGCGGCATTACGCCAGTACTTATTTAACATCATTACTAGCAGAAAAATTGTGCACCTTTGCACCGACACCGGCATTACCTTGAGTGACAGCTTTTGGTATGCAGCGTGGAAACGCCTGACATATAAAATTTTACCTCCACTGACTAATGATGAATATTTACGTGATGTTATGGGCACGCTATTTCACCGTGACGATGATTACATCTGGATCAATGCGGTAGATGAAAAGATTTGGATGGAACTGATTAGCGCCATCGATTCCGATGTAAGTTCGCCGATTAATATAGACCCTATTTTGAACGAACTGCTCTCTGCCATTCAAGTGCTTTCTTATCGCATCAGTGCAATTGGTTTAGAGCAGGAATTGGTGCGTAATTGTCCTGATATAGAACGTTATGAATCTGCTTTCTTACGCCAAAATAATGAGGTGAACGATTATGTCGCAGAATATCGAAGTTGGATCGTTGATCCTTCTACCGACCATCGTGATAGCCAACAAATTGAGGTGCTTTTAACGCAATGCGAAGAAGTTGTCGTCAAAATTCAACGCACCGCCGAACATCAAGGCGTATCCGTTAGTTTAACTCGGTTATTATTACGCGTAACGCAAAGTATTTCGCGATTACGCATTCTATTAACATTAATAGAAGCAACCGAATCGGACGAAGCTGACAACCAACGGGCCGTGCAGATCGCATTACAACTGTTCAAAGAATTAGTGTATTTCGATAATCGCAAATATAGCTTGCATGATCTAATTGAAACTAACACACATTTACTTACCCGACAGATCACCGAACATGCCGGCCGTAGCGGGGAGCATTATGTTGCCAGCAATCGTAGCGAATGGATGTCGATGTTACGTTCTGCGAGTGGAGCAGGTTGTATTGTCGGCTTCATGAGCATCATAAAAATAATGTTTAGTAAGCTGTTATTAGCACCATTCAGTTACGCTTTTTTATATAGTATGAACTATTCATTAGGTTTCATGCTGGTGCATATCTTACACTGCACAATTGCGACCAAACAGCCTGCTATGACGGCAGCGTTAATTGCTAAATCGCTAGACAAAAATAAACAGGATCTCAACGAACTTGCTGAGTTAGTGATACAGGTAATTCGCACCCAATTCATCGCTATTGTCGGTAATATTACGGTTGCTATTCCTACGGCGTTCGCCGTTGCCTGGGCTATTTATTTCGCCACTGGCCATCATTTTGTGGATCCACTTAAAGCACATCATTTGCTTAAAGATATCAATCCGTTGGAGAGTTTGTCTTTATTTCATGCGGGGATTGCGGGGGTATGTTTATTCTTGTCCGGTTTGATCTCAGGATATTACGACAACAAAGCAAGCTACAGCCACATACCGGAACGTTTGCTTCAACTTTCCAGCATGACTAGGCTATTCGGTTTAGAAAGGTGGAAACGCTTTACCGACTATATTGGAATTAATTTAGGAGCATTGGCGGGAAATTTCTTTTTTGGAATAATGCTCGGCAGCCTTGGGCAAATCGGCGTCATTTTGGGTTTGCCCATCGATATTCGCCATATTACTTTTTCCAGTGCTAACTTTGCGATAGCATTAGCCGGGCTAGATAATCAATTAGACTGGAGAGCCTGGGTGATGTCACTGACAGGCATTCTGACCATTGGCATTGTCAATTTAGGGGTTAGTTTTTCGTTAGCCTTATTGGTAGCGATGCGCTCTCGCAATGTAAGTTTTGAACAGACTGGTCAATTAATTACCTTACTATGGAAACGATTTGCCGGAGGCGGCCGGGATTTCTTTTTTCCACCGAAGGAAATTTAATCGAGCGAGCACAACAAAAGGCGCATGGAGCACAGTATCTGAAATGTACTTGAGTACAGGAGGTCACGAGCGCCGCGCAACCTCGTTTTTGGCTCGCGCCCTAGATAGTGTGCAGAGGCGTCTAACATTAGATCATTAACCTTGGTCCATCTTAGTTGCTATTTGTTTCCACCTTTACATTGTCAAATTGGTTGTCTTCAATATATTCAAATACTTTTACTACTTTTTGAACACCTGACACGTCGCGGACTGCTTCAGTAGCCGCTTCAGCTTCGCGTCGCGAAACGCGGCCCATTAAATAAACTACTCCATTTTCTGTTATAACTCTAAACGAGCTGGAATAGATATCGGGTGTCCTAAGTAATTTCGATCTTACTTTGGCCGAAATTAGGGTATCCGAAGAACGTGACCTAATATCCGATAATTTTGCAGATGCGCGAATCTCATTGACTACGGACCGCACATTTTTAGTACTTTTTATTTCCTCTTCTATACGCGCTTTCGCCGCCTCATCGCTGACTTCTCCAGTCAACAATACCTTGCGATTGTAACTATTCACATTTACATGAACCGCGTCTCCGAATAAGGTAAAAATACGATTGACACTTTTCAGCTCAATAGCGGTGTCCTCCGCTTGTGCATCCACGGTACGCCGGTCAGAAGTTACTACGGCAGTGCCAACCATTGCACCACCCACCAAGGCTGCAACGCAACCGGAAATACTGATTAGTAGACCCGCCCCTAAGGTTAATGTAATTAAGGCTCTTGCGAAATCCTTCTTATTAGGCAAACTCGGCTTATTGCCCGTATTTCGCTGAACTTTACTCATAAATTTGCTCTCCAATTTGTTCCCCAGCTTGCTCGCTAGCGTGTTCGCTAGCTTGCTCTCCAAACAAGGCATTATCAATTCCATCGCAAATGCAGTGAATAGTTAGCAAATGAATTTCCTGAATACGCGCAGTGCGGTCGTGCGGAACGCAAATATGGGCGTCATTTTCGCCCAACATGGTAGCAATAAGGCCGCCGCTTTTGCCTGTCAACGCTACCACACGCATTTCCCGTTCCAATGCGGCTTCGATGGCGTGCACTACATTGTTAGAATTTCCGGAAGTGGAAATCGCTAACAAAACATCTCCTGCCTGACCAAAAGCCTGCACTTGCTTCGAGTAAACCTCTGCAAAACCGTAATCATTCCCTACTGCGGTCAAAATCGATGAGTCAGTGGTTAATGCCATGGCAGGAAGAGGCAGTCTTTCCCTTTCAAAACGACCAATTAATTCGGCAGCAAAATGTTGGCAATCGGCAGCAGAACCACCGTTACCGCACGCAAGAATTTTGTTCCCGTTAGCAAGAGCAGAGAACATAATTTCTATTGCTTGCATAATTGGTTCAGCAAGCTGTTCTGCAGCTTGCATTTTAAGTTCAGCACTTTCACGAAAGTGCATTAGAATTTGTTGGGTCGTCATTTTTATTACAGAATTGTCAGATGTTTGTCAGATAAATGGCGGAATATAAAGGTTCTTGTGATGAAGAAGTTATCGAAGCTAAGAAGCGATCAAAAGGGGAAATGGGGATTATACGCTCGCCGCTATAATTACGTTTATAAATCACATCGTTTAACCAATTCACATTAGAACGAAGCTAGTTGTGCATCTCTTAGATTAGCTGGGCGCACAAAACCTTGGAGCTCAGGAACTTTCCTTGTAAAAAAGTCCGTTCCGCAAACTGCAGTGCACTCATTGCGACAGACTTCTCCATAGCCTACTGCGCGAGCCGAATACGGCGTTGCTCGTTGCTCGCAATCTTGACGTACTTCAACCTAATTTCCTCTGTAGGGCAGGCTCAAGTGTGCGTTTTTCCGGCTTCATGGCAAGGCGCGACGACGCGGCAACCTATATGTTGCAAGGAGGAGCAACG
>JAJNBE010000065.1 GCA_021155915.1 Solimicrobium sp.
ATTAAGTGTTCCTTGTTCCGGGGGAAAGCTGCGGTATTTATTGATAAACGATTGGCGATGAAAGTTAATGTCAAATCATGCCACTAGAATTCATTTAACGCTTGAAAGATTCTGCACTAAATAAGGGAATTATATCCGAGACATTTCCCCAACACGCACAATGATAAGCGCAACAAAGATAATTGTATTTTCATTCAAAATTTCTTAAAGCAGAATTTACTAAATTTGAATAAGATTAAACAGAATAAATATTACTTTGCAATTTATTTTGTGAACAACCTTCTGGATAACTGATGGATAAGTTGTTAATAAAATTTAAAAATAACTTATTATTTACTGTGGATAACAGACCATATTTATCAAGGATAAGTTGTGAAAAACCCCTGCTTTTTATGATGATCAAAATGTTGTACACTTTTTGCCTTCTTATTTCACTACTAAATTTGATATGTTTATAAATTATTTAACCCATTGAATAAAAAAAGGAAATTCGACTTATTCACAATAAAATGCTCGTTTACTATTACTACTATTTATCTATATATACTTATTAAATAAAAAAAGGATATCTTTAAAGAATATCCTTTTCAAAAAATCAGTGATCAAAAACGTTTTCTAGATACCGTTTGTTAAAGTCATCAGACTCGCATTCCCACCAGCAGCCGTTGTATTGATCGATACTGCACGCTCAGCTAAAAGTCTCCAGAGCGGCACCACGTCATTTTCTGACATTTTTAGTACTGAGGTAATCATATCGCCTTGGGAAGCAATCACTGGCCCTAATAGCACTGCTAATGGGGCTTCAATTAACGCAATTTGTGATTGAATAGAATTAACCTTTGTTAAGACAATAATATTCTTAACTGAATCTGGAACAGTAACCGGGATGAGGTCTATTGATTTCTGCGTCATAACAGGAATATTTTCAGTAGCGAGCACCGCAGCAAGCTGATTTAACAAAGTATTAACTGTATTTGCAGCACAAAAAATACGACCTCTTGGGGCAAAAGTCAGTGTATTACGTTCGCCTGTGGGGCCTGAGAGGATTAATGTTTTTTTCCTAAGTGATGTTGCAGCATACTTTTCCGCCATCGCCGACAGTTTTTCATGTCCGCTGTTTTTCAACCAGGCTAAGAAATTATTTAATAAAGGCAACTCCTGGCGTCCGACCTCATCCTGTTCAATAATCTGTTGGCTAATTTGTCCAATCACCTGGTCATTTTGGTATTTTTGTAGACGTTTCAGATAAAGTGGTCCGCCGGCTTTTGGCCCTGTTCCCGATTTCCCTTCACCACCAAACGGTTGGACACCCACTACAGCACCGACGATATTACGATTAATGTAAATGTTACCCACATGTGCGTGATCGATGACATATTGTATGGTTTCATCAATCCGTGAATGTACCCCCAGGGTTAGCCCAAAACCGGTTTCATTAATCTGATTAACCAGCTGCGGTAAACGATCACGTTTAAAGCGCACTACATGTAAAACGGGACCGAATATTTCATTTTTTAATTGAGATATAGAAGAAATTTCCATTATTGTAGGCGCAATAAAATTTCCCTTTTGGCATTCGTTCCCTAGTGTCAATTGGTGGAATGATATGGCCTTTGAACGTTGATGATTAATGTGTTCCAATAATTTATTTTTTGCCTCCAAATCAATTACGGGACCAATATCAATAGCCAGTCTATTAGGATTCCCGATCCGTAATTCATTCATTGCTCCGAGCAACATGCCCATCGTTTTATCAAAGATATCTTCTTGTAGGCAGAGTACACGCAACGCTGAACAGCGTTGTCCAGCGCTATCAAATGCGGAAGTTAATGCATCTAGAACAACTTGTTCTAATAGTGCGCTACTATCAACAATTAGAGCGTTTTGACCACCAGTTTCGGCAATAAAAGGGATATCGGTATTCTCTATGGAGGCGCGTTTAGCCAAAGTTCGGTTAATCAATTGTGCTACCTCCGTCGAACCGGTAAATATCACTCCCTTGACGCGAGAATCAGCGACCAATTTCGCACCTACTGTTTCTCCCCGGCCGGGCAAAAATTGTAAAGCGCTTCGAGGGATACCCGCTTCGTGAAGTAATTCCACAGCTCTGTATGCAATTAACGGGGTTTGTTCTGCTGCCTTAGCTAAAACTACATTGCCCGCCGCTAAAGCCGCGCTAATTTGCCCCAAAAATATAGCTAGAGGAAAGTTCCACGGACTAATGCAAACGACAGGACCCAGAGCAATCCCTTGAGAAGCCGTAGAATTTGATGAAGTAAGTTGTGCGGCGTAATAGCGTAAAAAGTCCACTGCCTCTCTAACTTCGGCAATAGCGTTTGGAAATGATTTTCCTGCTTCGCGAATAGCTAAAGCAATGAATTCAGTACGGTGTGATTCCAGTAAATCAGCTGCGGTATTTAAATAATTTGAACGTTCTTCGGGTCGGGTGATTTGCCATTGTTCCTCATGAGTAACCGCTGCTTGTAAAGCTGTTTCTACATCGTGCTGATTAGCTTCAACAACCGCTCCTACCACGTCAGCATGAAATGCTGGATTGGAAATGATTTGTTTCGTCCCTGTCGATGAATCTCCATACAGCAATGGTGTTGCTTGCCATTCGTGCGACGCGTACGACGAAATTTCAATTGATAACAAACTTAAATCTTGTTCGTTAGAAAAATCAAATCCAGTAGAATTTTTACGTTCCTGACCAAATAATTCTGAAGGTAACTGAATATCCGGATGAGGTAGACCAGCTAATCTTTTCGTGATTGATACTGGATTTTCGACTAAAGAATCAATGGAGATTGACTCATCAATAATTTGATTAACAAATGAGGAGTTAGCACCATTTTCAAGTAAACGACGCACTAGATAAGCTAATAAAGTTTCGTGTGAGCCCACGGGCGCATAAATCCGGCAAGGACGATTTAACTTATCTTCCCCAACAACTTTGTCGTATAAGGTCTCTCCCATACCATGCAAGCATTGAAATTCATAATCGGTGATATTTTTTTGCTTTGCCCAAGTATAAATGGTCGCTAAAGTTAGCGCATTATGAGTTGCAAATTGGGGGTAAATTACATCTGTTGCCGCGAGTAATTTTTGAGCGCAAAGTAGATAAGAAACATCGGTATAAACTTTACGGGTATAAACGGGATAGCCACTCAGGCCGTCTACCTGAGCACGCTTAATTTCGGAATCCCAATAAGCTCCTTTAACCAGCCGCACCATAAATTGTTGATTAGTTCTTCGTGCTAAATCAACTAAAAAATCGATAACAAACGGACAGCGTTTTTGATAAGCCTGAACTACAATTCCAATTCCCTTAAAGCCTGCTAAATCAGCATCAAAAGCTAACGCTTCTATCAGGTCGAGAGAAAGTTCTAAACGATCTGCTTCTTCTGCATCAATGTTAAAGCCAATATCATAGTGTTTTGCCAGTAGTACTAGCTTTTTTAAATTGGGCAATAATTCATCCATTACGCGTTGGCGTTGGGTGCGGAAATAACGAGGATGAAGCGCAGATAATTTAACCGATATTCCCGGGCCATTTTTTATTCCACGCCCTGCTGAAGCTTTTCCGATGGCGTGAATAGCTGATTCATAAGCAGAATAATAGAACGTAGCATCTTTTGCGGTTAATGCTGCTTCGCCTAACATGTCATAGGAATAACGATAGCCCCGCCGTTCGTTGGCCAAGCTATTTTTGATTGCTTCTTCAATAGTTTGTCCGGTAACAAATTGATTACCTAGCATGCGCATCGCTAAATCAACACCTTTACGAATAAGAGGTTCCCCACCTTTGAATATCAATTTGGTTAATGCAGAAGCCAGCCCTCGCTCACTAGTAGTGGAGACGAGTTTTCCAGTAACTAACAGGCCCCATGTTGCAGCGTTAACAAACAGAGAAGAAGACTCTCCCACGTGCTTGCGCCAATTGCCTTTGCTAATTTTAT
Source organism: Solimicrobium sp. (assembly GCA_021155915.1). GTDB lineage: Bacteria > Pseudomonadota > Gammaproteobacteria > Burkholderiales > Burkholderiaceae_D > Solimicrobium. The sequence continues at coordinate 3,960 of JAJNBE010000065.1, forward strand.
CGGCAATTAAACGATCAACTGTTTGATGGTCCGGAATACGTAACAATGCCTCGGCTAAACACATTAATGCAACTCCCTCCTCCGATGAAAGTGAAAATTCATGCATTAGCGCATCAACTCCGGATGCGCGAGTACGCTGTTCCCTCACTTCTTTTACCAGTTTTTTTGCTAAAATTTGTATCGGTTCATGGTCAAATGCTGCCAGTTGAGTGACCAAAAAATTTACAGATTCGGATTCACTTTGGCGATATGCTTCGGTAATAGCTAGTCTTAAAGGCGACTGTTGAGTAATAACTTCGGAAGATAAGAAAGAGAAAGATGTCGTCATTTGGTTTAATAATCTAAATAGAAATGGAAGTTAGGGAAGTAGATCGGGTAATCTTTAAATAAATGAGCGTTTATATAAAATCAGGGCAATAAATTTTGATGTTCAAACAAAGGGTCTTCTAACGTCAACGTCTGGTCTACTAAAGAAATTAAATTATCGCGTAACCATTTATGGGCGGGATCTCCGGCTTCACGCTCGTGCCACAACATATCAACATTAACCGCTGGCGTACTAAACGGTAATTCTTTCCAAATTAGCCGTTTTTTAACTCCCGTTGATGATATTAAATGTTGTGGCAATACGGTTATTAAATTTGAATTAGCCACGACTTTTCCCGCTGTAAAAAATTGGTTTACCGTCAATACAATGCGACGCTGTAGTTGCATTGGCGCTAAAATTTCGTCAATTAATCCATGCGCGCGACCGGAAAAACTAACCAATAAATGCTGCGCGTTGCAATATGATTCTATGGTAAGCGGTTTATTAGCTAACGGATGATCCTTACGCATAACGCATACGTAGCGACCAGAATATAAACTGTTATGGTGAATTGTATTATTAATCGAAGTCTGTACACCCGAAAGTTGGGAAACCACGCCGGGAAAAAAACCGACAGCTATATCTATGTCGCCATGTAATAAGGAAGGGCGTGGATCCCGGGTGATTAGTGGCACCATCTGTGCATTAATTCCCGGTGCGCATTGCTCGATTTCGCGTACTAAATAGGGTAACCAGTAGGCCGCAGTGGAGTCAGCCATTGCCATCCGGAAAGTCACCACAGCCTTTGCCGGATCAAAAGTTGGCGGGGCAATTGCGGCTTCTAAATTGCTGAGTGCTTCCCGTACTGCTGGCCAAATTCTTTCGGCACGAGATGTTGGCTTTACACCAAAAGCAGTGCGAATTAGCAAATCGTCATTAAACGCATAACGTAATCGTTTTAATGCATTCGAAACAGCCGGCTGAGTCATGGCTAACTTATCTGCAGCACGGGTCAAATTTTGTTCAACCATGACCGCGTCAAATATTCGTAATAAGTTTAAGTCCAAGTTTGAAAAATTCATGTCGATTTAGCTGTAATCTTAAAAAGTTAAAACTTTCTGAGTGCGATTAAGTTATTAGCATAAGCTTCTTCCCTCCCGTAGAAGGTGAACTCGACTATCGAGCAACCCAGTATTTGACTCCAAGTAGCTTATGCAAAAGTCTTTATAGGAATCGTTAAGGAATAGCGATAACGTTAAACCCCGATTACCATTAGAGCGCTAAAACTTCGTGGTGAATCCAATAAACATTAACCATCCGAGTAAGCACACTATCGCGAATAGTATGCGCCGCTGCTCAGTCAATTGCACTTCTTTCAAGTTGCCTGAACGGCGTTGCTTTTCATGGCGGCATATAAGCCGCCGCGTCGACGCTCCTAGCCAGGCAACTTAAAAGAAGCGCGCTTGCCTCTGTCCTAATCAAAAATCTCGTTTAAAGGGCTTTGGCAAAACACTACAGCGTTGCCCGTTCCACCATAAATTGGACTTCTCTTCCCATTTTGCAATGCATCCTTCGAAGCTCAGCTAATAGTTAATTTTTAATAACTTTTGGCTGGAATAGATGTAGACCTAAGCACCACGGGCACTCCAAGCGTAAAAGCACGTGAAAATAGCATGCTTTATAGGTTGTGAAATAATATTATTGCTTTGTTATGCACAAAATTCTCTAATGATTATTATACTCGTCAAAAGTAAATTTTTAGATTAATAAATGTTTATAAGTCATTGGTTTTAATGATAAATAACGGAAAATATTTCATTTGTTGGCTATTTATTAATGTTCCTTTTAACATAAAAAAGAACCTTGCGTACAATTCTATCCACAAAGTTATCCACAGTGTGGCTGTGAATGTTAATACTCTGCTAAAAGTAAGGCTTGACAAACATACTAGGGAAAGTTGAACTAATTAGAGAGCAAATTATTGTTTAAACTAGGGGATAATGACAGGCATATTATCGCCCTTAGGAAAATTTACCATGTCATTTATTGATCCACTTTTGCAAAATGATACGTTTTTGCGCGCTTTGAAACGACGAAGAACCGAGCACACTCCCGTCTGGTTAATGCGGCAGGCTGGCCGATACTTACCTGAGTATCGGGCGGTGCGCAAAAAAGCGGGTTCATTTATGGCACTTGCGAAAAATCCTGATCTGGCTACCGAAGTCACTATGCAGCCCTTAGACCGGTATGACCTTGATGCTGCTATTTTATTCTCAGATATTTTGACTGTCCCGGATGCGATGGGATTGGGGCTATATTTTGAAGAAGGTGAAGGTCCGAAATTTGAACGACCGTTAGATAATGAAAAAGATATTCTGGAATTACAAGTTCCTGATATGAATAAATTACACTATGTATTTGATGCGGTAACACAAATACGTAAAACCCTAAACGGGCGTGTGCCATTAATTGGTTTTTCCGGAAGCCCGTGGACGTTGGCGTGTTACATGGTAAAAGGAGCAAGTTCTAAGGACTACCGGACTATTAAAAGTATGCTGTACCACCGCCCAGATTTAATGAATCATATTTTGCGCATCAACACAGTGGCGGTTGCCGCCTACTTGAATGCACAAATCGATGCGGGTGCTCAAGCGGTAATGTTGTTTGATTCGTGGGGCGGTGTTTTAGCTGACGGTGCTTATCAATCTTTTTCATTGGATTATATGCGCGAAGTATTGCGGTTAGTAAAAACAGAAAAAAATGGTATCCAAATTCCTTCTATCGTGTTTACTAAAGGTGGTGGAATTTGGATAGACGAAATTGCCGATATTGGGGCGGATGCAATTGGTTTAGACTGGACCGTAAATTTAGGTCGGGCTCGAGCCCAAATCGGTCATAAAGTTGCGCTGCAGGGTAACTTAGATCCGATGGCATTGTTCGGGAGTCCTGAACAGATCCGACACCAGGTGCAGCTATCAATTAAGTCTTTTGGCCAACGCGCGGAAGGCTATGGTCATATTTTTAACTTGGGTCATGGCATTTCTCAATTTACCGATCCCGAATCTGTCTCTGTTTTAGTTGATGCAGTACATGAGTTTAGTCGACTTACGCCTGGGTAGGCTGACTCACTGTAATAAGTTTGGAGAACAACTAACATGGAAAAAATCAAAACCTTTTTTTTGAGCGCTAATAAGCAGCATCAGGTACTAGATATTCAAGACACAAAGGGAATGATGCTAACTAGAGATGAGTTAGTAAAGGTTATTGCGGGCAAAGGTAATCTATACGGCGCAACTTTAGCAAGCGACGTAAATGTACAAGACTTAAAATTTGATTCCATTAAAATGGATAAACCTATGCTTCGCCTGTTAATAGATCGGGGAGCGGACGTTAGGGGGGTCGACCTGAGTTTTCAAGACGTTAGGGGTACAGATTTTACGAACGTCAACTTATCTTATATCATTTGTGAAGCAACCAATTTTTCTGAGGCGATATTTAAGAACACTGATCTTACCGGTGTTGACCTTAGTGTGGCCTCTATAGCAAATGTCCAACTTCATTCTGTTTCTTGCTCGGAAGCAGATCGTAGCCATTATATAAATCTTTATAAAAATAGATTGTTTTTTGTTTTAGATGGAGGAGATCATCGGAAAAACAAAAATGATCTATTTTATCAATTGCCAGAGGTAGAAATACAAAAACTACGGGAAGGAATACTATTTGCTGTGACCGAGAGTTGTTTTAAGTTCGGCAAGGCCAGTAAAGTCGCTGCTGCACAAGACATTGTGCTGGAGGGCTTCTTCGATAACCGTCAGGTAGCTATCTGTGAGAATAACGGTGAAAAAAGCCAAATAATGGTTGACAATGCAAAAATAAAATTACTTGGGGATGATTTTAATGAAGCCCAAAAAACTCTTTTTCATCACGCTCGTTCAGCCATGTGGCAGATTTTAGGGTTCAACGCACAAATTCTTGACGTACAGAAAATGACGCAAAATGAATATATGCAGGAACAAAAATTGGTAGAAATTTATATTAAGGGGGGACATGACGACGTGGGTCCGCGAATTACTCCTACGCTCGCTGAAGCATGTTTTTTCGGCGTTTTGCCTTATAGCATACTTGAGCATCACCTAGATTTAACCGAGGAACAAACCATTGCGGTTCGTGAACTATTTTTATCACCAAATTATTTTTGGTAAGCAGCGAAAACTAGAGAGTTATACACAAAATGATAAAGTTTCAGTTTTTGTCAATAGCAATTTTTAAAAAAACCAAATATTTTCTAAGCCTTTGATTTATAAGTAAAATATAAAGCAAGAGTGGATGAGATTCATCCTCTAAATTTTGTTGCTTCGTGGAAATGTTTTTTAATTGAGTGCTTTTCCACAAAGTTACCCACAGGCCCTTTAATAGTATTCATCGCCATTTACGAGGTTATGTCATTCCTTTCCAGATCTAGCTACAGTTCGTAAAGTTGTTACAAAATACTTTTTTTGAAGAAAATACCTAAGTTGCAGATCGAAAAAATTCTCCAAATTGCCTTAGACACACCCCTAAACCAGTTTTTTGATTATTTGTGGAGGGGCGAAGAGCTTCCGAAAGTAGGCCAATTTGCACTCCTTACATTTGGTCGGCGGGAAATGGTCGGATTAATTGTCGATGTAAAATCAGACTCAGAAGTTCCACGAGATAAATTAAAATCGATTATTGCGATAAGGGATCAGCTGCCGGTAGTTTCTTCAGAATGGATCGACTTGTGCCGTTTTGCTGCAGAATATTATCAGCGGCCGTTGGGAGAGGTAGCGTTACCTTCGATTCCTAAAAATTGCCGTGCTTTAAAAACTACCGCATTAGATAAAGCGTTAAAGAAGGAATTTAGGAAGCCGTTAGTCGCACATATTGATCAGGAAAAGAATGAACCGCCGCAGTTAAATGCGGCACAACAACTAGCAGTGCAAGAAATTGTAGAAGCGGAAGGGTATACAGCAACTTTGCTTTTTGGCGTAACAGGTAGTGGAAAAACGGAAGTCTATTTGCAAGTAGCAGCCCAGCTTCTAGCGAGGAATAGCAGCGCACAGATCTTAATTTTGGTCCCGGAAATTAATTTAACCCCTCAACTGCAAGGAAATCTACAAACGCGCTTCCCAGAGCTAATTATCGCTGTTTTACACAGCGGTATGTCTGAAGGCGATCGTACTCGTCATTGGCTTGCGGCGCATAGTGGAAAAGCGCGATTAATTCTGGGGACCCGACTGGCCATACTGGCCTCATTACCCACACTGAAATTGATAATAGTGGATGAAGAACATGATCCATCCTATAAACAACAGGATGGTTTACGTTATTCAGCGCGGGATTTAGCGATTTGGCGCGCCAAACAACTTAATATTCCGGTGGTGTTGGGTTCCGCTACACCCTCATTAGAAACTTGGCAGCACACGAATTCACGACGTTATAGTAAATTATGCTTACCAAACCGGGCGGTTAATTCTGCGGTATTACCGGCAATGCGATTGATCGATTTGGCAAAAGATAAAGCGCAATACGGGCTTACCTCTGCACTAATGTCAGCGTTAAAAAGCCGACTCCAAAAAGGTGAGCAGTCACTACTCTATTTAAACCGGCGTGGCTATGCGCCGGTGCTCGCTTGTGAGGCATGTGGCTGGATGAGTAACTGCACGCGTTGCAGTAGCAATCTAGTACTGCACAAGTCGGAATCGAAATCAGGCCATAGGTTGCGCTGCCATCATTGCAGCTTTGAATTACCCATACCCCAGTCCTGCCCGACTTGTGGGAACGCTGACATTCAGCCGTTGGGACGCGGCACGCAGCGTATTGAAGAACATTTACACCTTATTTTTCCGGAAGCACGCATTAGCCGCATTGATGCGGATTCTACTCGGCTAAAAGGCAGTGCCCAAGCCGCGTTTGAAACCGTTCATCGTGGCGAAGTGGATATCTTAATTGGTACGCAAATGGTGGCCAAAGGACATGATTTTAAAAATTTGACATTAGTTGGCATCATCAATCCGGATAGCGCATTGTTTACCCAAGATTTTCGAGCTTCCGAAAGGTTGTTTGCGCAATTGATGCAGGTGTCGGGACGCGCTGGTCGTGCTGCGCAAAAAGAAGGTGTTAGCCCAAGTGAAGTGTTTATTCAGACCCGTTATCCGCAACATCCTTTGTATCAGACCCTTAAAAATCACGATTATCCGCGGTTTGCGCAAGAGTGTTTGAAAGAAAGGCAGCAAGCTGATCTGCCGCCCTTTATCTTTCAAGCCTTGCTGCGCGCAGAGGCAAAAGAATTGCACATGGCGATTGCGTTTTTGAAGCAAGCGGCGACAATAGACATGCCTGAAGATATTTTTGTTCATGATCCCATCCCGATGAGTTTAATGAAAATGGCCAATCTAGAGCGTGCGCAGCTCTTAATTGAATCCCGTTCCCGTACCTCACTACAGACATTTTTGAAAAAATGGTTGCCGCAGTTAAGTAATTTTAAACCGCGGATTAGTTGGTCTTTAGAAGTTGACCCTGTTGATATTTGATTTAGAATGTTTGCAGTTGTCCGTGCCCCGAGGGTTCTGCACACACTCCTGCGCGAAACGAATACGGTGGTGCTTGCAATCCTCATGGTCTCAAGTACATTCCGGTTGCTGCGCTCCGGGCGCCTTGTTTTTTGGCTGCTCGCTCCGGTTGGGTGCAGAGGGCTCGACTCTATGCTTTGGCAAAGGTATCATTAAATTTCGTCAGAATGGAGTACGGAATTCTTGGGACAATACGGTAAGAATAAATTTTCGGAATAGGTGACGACTTTGAATGAGCTGTTTAGATGTTGTTATTATTCTCGATACAACTAGACCCGAGAGAAATAAATGTGTGTTAATTTTCAGCCGGTAACTCGTCAGCAATTACAAAGTCATTTTAAGGCTCCTATTCAGACGGCTGCAGAGTGGCGAACGGAGACATGGCAAGATTATGCGGCTCCCATTATGGTTGGCGATGAAAATGGACGGCGCTCGTTGCTTGCAGATTACAGCATGATTCCAAAAAGACACCTCTCCAATGGAATCAAGCGCTTCACTACTATGAACGCGCGTGCGGAAACTATAGGAACGCTACGCAGTTATTCCATCTCCTGGCAGCAGTGCCACTTTTGTTTAGTACCTATGCTGGCTTTCTTCGAGCCTAACTATGAGTCGGGAAAAGCGGAACGCTGGAGAATTAGCATGACGGATGAATCTCCCTTTGCGGTTGCAGGACTGTATCGTATTTGGTCCGAACCCGAGGGCGCTACGTCTTATTCATTTACGCAGATCACGATTAATGCGGATGATCATCCGCTTATGAGACGGTTCCATAAGCCCAATGATGAGAAACGTTCTTTGGTGATTGTGCCCGCCAAGGAATATGACGATTGGCTGAGTTGCCGTAATCCGGAGGAGGCCAGATCTTTCTTGTCGCATTTTCCCGCAGATGGGATGAGAGCAGAAAATTCACCAAAAATAACTCATCCTGTGGATGGGCAAAAAGCTCTTGTTTAAACCAGGTGTAATCTTCATGAGATGGTTCCGAAGAGGTCCCCGAAGAGGTCCCCGAATGGGTCCCCGAACGGGCTCACTTAGTCAGCCCTGCAAAATTCACCCAAATTAAAATTTGCCATTGCAATTAGAAGAAATGGCGTCGTCAGAAGTTGATTAAGCAGGTTTAAAATTGCTTGCAGCAACGGCGCATTCCGTGATCCGTTTTGAGGTGACCAATCACCGGCTCAATGGCTTGTCGCCTTTTCAGATTTATCTTCTGTCGCTTATCGAGAGACTTGATTTTGCCGCGGTGAATGACTGTCGCTGTATCCAGTGATTCATCGACACCGCGATAGCCTAAGTCAGCATATACCGTCTTTACCTTCACGCCTTGATCCATCAAAATGATGTTGGTTTGCTCAATTTGATCAGCCAGCGAGTGCCCATCGTAAGGATTATCGGGGAAGGTTTTTGCTCCGACGATCAGGCCTTTTTTGTGCGTAACGGCCAGGCTGGATTTGACACCAAATTCGTAACTGTTTTTTGCTTTGCCTTTGCTGATACATTCCACTTCGGGCGCATGCAGCGCGTAGAGCTTGTTTTTGTCTTTGACCTGCTGTTTAATCAGCCGTGTTGCGCGCTCCAACCACGTCCTCAGGCTCCCCTTCATCTCTTCTGGCAACCCATCCATTTTGCGCTCAATTTCACGACCCAGCTTGCCAACGATCGTACGTTGACGATTCACTGTTTTTCTTAGCCGCTTAAATTGCCTGGCGTGTGCATAACCACCCGCCCGACGGCGCAGCTCTTTGCCCTCTTTCTGAAAGGTCTGCTTCAACGAAATTCCAGCACGTTTGGCCTGCTGCACAAGCTTGACGCGCGCTACCTCCAGAAGGCGACTGTCCGTGGGATGCGCAATCGCTTTTTCCTGCACCGTCGTGTCAACAATCACCGTCTCAAGTTCCCCGGCAGTGATGGCTTTGAATGCAACAGCCGTGTTGACCGTGCGTGCCAGAATTTCAGCTAGTCCGGCTTCGCCAATTGCTGTGCGGAAGCGACCCATCTGCGTCGGATCACAGGGCTTTCGTGGCTCAAAATATTCCTGACCACTAAAGTACTGAAAGTACACATCCTGCGCCCAACGCTCAACAACCGATTCGTCACTCTCGTTGTACGTGTGCTTAAGTAAAAGCAAGGCGACCATCAATCGTATCGGCAACCGGTGTCGGCCGGCATGAGGGCGGGCGCCTCCTGCAATTTGCAACGTACTCCCAAACCAGTCATCCGTCGCAACCATTTTGCCTTCACGTTCCTGCCGTGCAAACCGCGGAGCAAGAATGCTCTCAATTTCTCTCCAAGGAAACCGCTGTGCCAAAATCGCCAGCGGATGATTCATATCGATCATGGCATCTAAACGTGCACGAAAAAAATCAGGGGTACTCATATAAAAAACTCGCAAAAACTCTCAGAAATTGCTCGCAATTTTACTTATTACTCGGAGTTTTTAATACCACCAATTACGCTAGCTCACTTGATTCTATTGGCTTACGCAAGTTTTGCAGGGCCGACTATTTAGTTGTGATCGTTAATACGTCGTTTGAGCATTGAAAAAATGCTACCTCCACCCTCTCTCTTTCCCTACAAGGGGGTACGGTCCTATATCTTGGAGGGTTTGAAACCGAGCAATTTCATGGCCGCTGTAATGTTTTGCCGGCACTTGTCATAATCACTCCAGGGGGCGTTTCCCTTGTCTAGCCTTGCGTGGATATTCCTAACATTCCATTCTGCACTGCTATGTATCTTTTCTACTTCATTCCAAGCAATCGGAACGGAGACACTAAGCCCTAAACGCGAACGAACTGACCACGCAGAAACGGTAGTCGCACCAAAACCGTTACGTAGGTAGTCGATAAAAATTTTTCCGATCCGGTTCTTTGGTCCACTCTTAGCAACAAAACGCATAGGCAGAGTAGCCGCCATATGATCGACAATGGCGTGCGAGAAATTTTTAACGTTGTCCCAGCTATAATATTTTTTCAATGGAACAATCACATGCATGCCTTTTCCACCACTGGTTTTGACAAACGAATGCAGGCCAAGTTGCTTCAGAAAAGTGCCCATTAGTAACGTCGATTCCTGCATCACTTCCCAAGTCACCCCTCCGCCCGGGTCCAGGTCAAATATCATGCGATCTGGTTTATCAATCGCCGTTTTTACGGCGTTCCATGTATGAAATTCGATCACATTCATCTGTGCAGCAGATAACAGGCCAAGTGGCTTGGCAATTTCCATAAGAGATGCATGCTCGGGGTCGAGCTCTTGATTCAACAAAATAAAGCCGTCCAAGGGCTTTTCCATGTGTTTCTGAAAAAAAAGTTGCCCATCAATTCCATCCGGCGCCCGCACCAGTGAGACTGGCCGGGCTTTTAGGTGCGGCATCATCAACGGGGCAACCAACGCATAGAAACGAATTAGATCAATCTTACAAAGGCCTGTTGACTTATCGATAACACGATCACCGTGACTGACCTTAAAATTTTTTGGTAACTGGCTTAATGCGTCAGTAGAGGACGATAATTTTTTTATTGGGTTGGCAATAGTCAACGGCTTTTCGCGGACGATTTCTTTGGCCTTTTTGTCGGCGCGCAAACCATGGAATACCGAATGTCGAATGCGCCCGGATTTAGTCCACTCGCCAAAAGAAACTTCTGCCAATAACGTTGGTCTGACCCAGTGGGATTTTTTACCGGACTCGGTTTCCGAGGAGAAGGGATTCTTATCGCTGCTAATTGCATCTAATTTCTTGCGCAAATCGTTTAGCGTTTGTTCACTGAAACCGGTACCAACATTGCCCGCGTACAGTAAATTTCCTTGATCATCGTGTACCCCCAGCAATAATGATCCGATGCCCCGACGTGAATCTTTGGGATCAGTAAAGCCACCAATCACAAATTCTTGACGGTGCTTACATTTAAGTTTTACCCAGTCTCGTGTGCGACGTGACACATAGATAGAATCCTTGCGTTTGCCGATGACACCTTCCAGCCCCATTTGGCATGCGGAAGCAACCACTTCGGCCCCTGCCGCATCGAAGCTTGCGCTAAACTGGACAAGATCAGAATTCAATTCCTTTATTAGTGATTGCAGCACCTTCCGACGTTCGCTGAGCGGCACAGCACGCAAATCGTAACCATTCAAGTAAGGCAAATCGAAGACATAGTAGAGAATTTGCCGCGTCTGTGCCGTATCAAACGCATTTTGTAACAGCTGAAAATCCGGTAGGCCATTCTCGTTAGCAACGATGATTTCCCCATCTACCCATCCGGATAAAACGTTTAAATCAGCAATTGCTTTTGCTAAGGTTGGTAATTTACTAGTCCAATCATGTCCGTTGCGCGTAATAAGTTGGACTTTTTTCCCTTCAATCCGGGTAACGATGCGATAGCCATCAAACTTGATCTCATATAGCCAGTCGCCTCCGGCAGGTGGATTATCCAATAAAGTTGCCAATTGCGGCGCAAGACTCAACGGTAACGGTGCTTTAATCGCGCCGGGCGGCATGATGGTCGATTTCTTTTGATCTTTATCCGCTAAGCCAGCTATTGCTTCAGATGTTTTTTTCGTTATCGGGGACGGTACTGAATTTGCCAAAGTAGTTCGGCTAATCTTATCTTTAATCGGCTTTGCAGCCGGCTTGTTCTTGGAATCTTTATTACTAATGCCCTTAGGACTGGACTCCTCAGCGGGCTTATCAATCGGTTTATCGATCCCCTTAACACTATTTGGCATTTCGTCTATAACGTTAAACTCAGCAGCTGGACGCGAGAATTCATCTTTTTCTTTGATCAATAACCAAGATTCTTTCTCCGCTTTCCTTCCCTTTATGCGTATCAGAACCCATTTTCCCTGCAGTTTATGGCCTCGTAGTGCGAATTTCAGGTTTCCATCACGATACCCTACATGCGGATCGCCCAGTGGTATCCATATGCCTTTGTCCCAAATAATGACTTTACCCGCACCGTATTGATGCTCCGGAATTTGTCCTTCAAAACTACTATATGAAATGGGGTGATCCTCAACATGTATTGCCATCCTTTTGTCCTTAGGGTCGAAACTCGGACCCTTGGGCACGGCCCAGCTCTTCATTGTGCCATCCAGCTCCAGACGGAAATCATAATGCAGCCGTCTTGCCCAATGTTTCTGAATTACAAACGAGCGTTCGCTAGTGTTTTCTTCACCTCCGTCAGCTGGCTCCGAGGTAATTTTGAAATTACGTTTAGCTTTGTATACACTGAGCGGATCTGGCTTCATCATTTTCAACCCGATTTTCGGCTCTTGGATATTCTGGTACCGGATTTATTGGCGACTGTTTTCGCCGCAAGCTTATTGGCTTTTCCCATGGTCTGCACTGAAGACGATCTGGATGAAACTGATTTTGGTGAGGAGGATTTGGAAGAAAATTTGGGAGAGGCCCTTTTTTCCTTTTGCTCAGCAGGTTCTTCGTCACTGGAAACTTTTTTGGATGCTCGTCCCGATTGCAGGCTTCGCTGTAACATTGCGGTCAAATCATACACGTGCGCCGATTCGTTAAATTCAGCTGGCTCTACTTGCTCAACCGTTGAGGTCTCGCCTGCCTTCACTTTTTTCTCCACCAGATGCAGTATCTGTTCCTTGAATGAGTCAGTAAATTGTTCAGGATTCCAGTCACCACTCATGTCTTCAACTAATTGTTGTCCTAACTTAATTTCTTTTTCTGTCAAACCCGCTTCTTTGGTACCTTCGGGGGGCAAATCAAGCTCTTCCCAACCACGAATTTCGTCGCCCCAACGTAAGAGATTTAGTACCAGCGCGGGGCCAATTGGCATCAAAATCGCAAGATGCTGTTTGGTCTGTATTACCACTTTAGCAAGTCCGACTTTGCCTGTCTTGATTAAGATCTCTCGGAGCAATGCATAGACTTTAGCACCTCTATTTATGGGTGCAATGTAATAAGGGCGTTCGAAGAAAAGAAAGGGAACTGAGTTAGCAGGAACAAAAGATTCGATCTCGATAGTCTGGGTCGATTTAGGATACGCTGCCTTGATCTCCTCTGCGCTAAGGACCACGTAGTTGCCATCGCCATACTCAATGCCCTTGACGATATTTTCCTGGCCGATTTCCTGACCGGTTTTTTTGTTAATACGTTTGTAACCCACCGGGTCCATAGTACGCTTATCCAACCAGTCGAAGTTGAGACTTTGCTCCTCGGTGGCGGAATGCAAGGCGACAGGAATATGTACAAGGCCGAAAGAAATTGCGCCTTTCCACAATGTTCGTTTGCTGGTGTTGGCCATAATTTAGCCTCAGAGTGAACCGGAAAATATTATATCAGAGACCTCTGTGCAAACGTAGCGAGCGACCCAAAGACAAGGTGCACGGAGCGCAGCACCCGGAATGTACTTGAGTACAGGAGGATTGGGAGCACCAGAGTATAACCCCGAACGCCGTATTTGGCTTGCGCAGTAGGTCGTGCAGAGGTCTCCATCAAGCAGATCAAATCGTTGCACTATCTCCAGGAAGCAGCTGCTTCGTGACGTCGCAAATTCCTCCTATCTCGTAGTTCAGAAATCGTTATTTTCTGACAATCCCGCATTAAATAATTTCCATATTATCCACATGCTTATTGAGGATTTCAAGTGTATCCACAAAAGTTAGTATAGCTGTAGCAAAGTGTTCATACAGATATGTTTTTCTAATTTCGTTATTAAGTCTAGTGGCATTAGCCCGGCTGAGAGACTGCTCAACATATTTTAAATATTTTATTCCTGTACTTTTCGTAGTGAATTCATTATCCATCGGCAATATTTTCTTTAAGGTTTCGAAATGTTCAGGCCTTTCTTTTAAAAAATCAACACATCTATCCACTGTTTCAACCGCATTACGATCATTTCCCAGTTCGTTTTTTGAATCTGCAAATTCCGCGTATAGACGATACAATGTTGTTTCGTCATTATCTACAAGGGCCTCGATAAATACTTCTGCCGATGCGACTAATTCCACTAATGTTCTGTAACTAATTTCTTTATCAGTTCCCACCAAATCTAATAATGCAATAAACTTTTCGGAGGTCCCCTTATCAGCGTTAATTTTTAAATTATTTCTACTATTCTCAATTTGAACTTGCCCATTTCTTTTCCGAATAAAAATTACATCATTTATTTTCATAACATGTGCGTCACCAACTTTATGAAGGGCCACCTCTTCCATGTTAAGTTCTACCGAGCTTAACGTCTGGTCATCTAAAAAAAAAGCCAATTTCATTGGAATTTCATTTAAATGATGACTCTCACGCAAGGCATAAGCAAATAAAGAACCCGGAATTTGGCAGTGACTTCCTAATTGTTTGGTCGTTTTCCCATCTTTTTCCACACGTTCGTGAACGAGCCAATGTGTCATTCCAAGGTCAGGGTTTGGCAGCTCTATATCATTGGCGCTCGAATGAAAATTGATGTCAGTAATCCGATAGGTTGCGCCTTCAAACTGAAACTCTATTTTTTCCCATTCGCCGCCCGCGTTAATCCAGGATGGGTCCGGAGACCTTACTTTACGTGCTAGATCTTCCACGGCTTCACGCTTAGAAGGAACGTTGTGATAATGATCCCAAGCCGCTTTTATACCAGCCGTAAGTAAGATTTTAAAGAATTGCACGTAAGCATTGCAGTCTTGTTTATAATCGGCAGCCGCATCAGAAATTGATTTCCTGATATCGGTTACCGCTCGAATTAGTGTGTTTTCTGACATCGTCATTTCCTCGGCTATAACTGTACGCTTACTTTTAACGTACGTTTGGACGTAAGATTATCTGAGCAATCATATGAACGCGCTATTGTGGATTTCCCTAATGACTTTTTCACACATAAATGATTGCGGTTCCCCGCTTCTTTCTCTTTTACTCTATACAGCGCGTTCTAAAGCGTAGGGTTTTGGGCTGGAGTTCGGAAAAGATGCCCTTAAGGGTAAAGCTATTTTTTTAATTTGGGAATTACTGCCGGCCCGTGAGGAGCCATTTTGAAATAAGCTAATTTAAGAAACACAGGGTCCAAAAACTGTGATTTTCCCGACGAGGTTTGCGTGGCTCGCTTGCATAAAGAATGTTTCAAATGCACCAGTTGGACAAAGGGGAAATCGTTATTTCAGGCAAATCAGCCAATAATTAGCTCTAACGTGAGATGCCAACCCTGCAAGTTTTTTAGAACAATTTCTGGTGGAGATGAGCGGAATCGAACCGCTGACCTCTTGCATGCCATGCAAGCGCTCTACCAACTGAGCTACACCCCCATTCAAAGCCCTGCACAGCGGTCACTAGAAAGCCAAAGAGCTACACAGCACTCGAAATGTACAAGCATACAAGTACATAATGATTGGGAGCACCGTACAATGCCGTGTTGGCCCGCGCAGTAGGTTGCACAGAGGTCTCATTTTTGAAGAACAGAGACTATAGCAAACCTTGGTTTAGGCTACAAGTTTTTTCGGCGCATGGCTTAGCGCCAAATGCTACGTTACCTTTCCGTTATTTTTTATACCCTGCAAGATTCTACGCACTACTTCTTCGCGTCCAAATAGTTCAAGCACGGCATCAATTGAGGGTGTTTGTAATTGACCTGTCACCAGAAGACGCAAGGGCATGGCAAGTTCTGCCATTTTGAGTTTATGGTGAGCTAACGTGGACTTTATTGACGTTGTTAACTCTTCTTTAGTCCATGAAATAGTTGCGCATTGCTCAACAAATGTCTCTAGTGCCAGGCGAACCGTGTCGGTTATATGCTGTGTCAATAAGGTTGGATCGGGAGTGGGTTGACGATAGAAAAGCATGGCATTGTTTGCTAACTCGACCGTGGTGTGCGCGCGTTCTTTCAACAAACTGATGACTGCGTCCAGCGCGGGCGCGCCTTCAAATTGAGCATCTGGCATGGCTGGTTTTACCAGAGCTGCCAACCGTTTGTTATCAGCTATTCGAATATAGTGATTATTGAGCCAGGCCAATTTTTCCGGATTAAATTGAGCAGGTGATTTAGAAAGATGCTCTAAATTAAACCAGCTACACATCTGCTCCATTGAAAACACTTCATCATCACCATGGCTCCAACCTAAACGGGACAAATAATTAAGCATCGCTTCAGGCAAGTAACCTTGTGCCGGGTAGTCCATCACGCTTACTGCGCCGTGACGCTTTGATAACTTTTCGCCATCAGAACCCAATATCATTGGCACATGTCCATACCTGGGTAGTGGTGCGCCTAACGCATACAGAATATTGAGTTGTCGCGGCGTGTTGTTGACATGGTCGTCACCACGGATTACATGGGTAATTTGCATATCCCAATCATCTACGGCAACGCAAAAATTATAGGTTGGTGTTCCATCTGGGCGCGCAATGACTAAATCATCTAACTCGCGATTTGAAATGGTAATGGGGCCTTTAACTAAATCATCCCAAGTGACCTCACCGTCCAGTGGATTCTTAAAGCGAATTACCGGCTTACGTTCAGTGGGAATGGGCGGCAAAATCTTCCCTAGCTCTGGCCGCCAAGTGCCGTCGTATCGCGGTTTTTTGCCAAGAGCCCGCTGTTTTTCTCGCATAGCCTCGACTTCTGATGAAGATGAGTAACAATGATAAGCGGTGCCTGCCGCCAGCATGGCTGCAAGCACAGCCGAGTAACGATCCATGCGTTGCATTTGGTAATAAGGGCCTTCATCGTGATGCAGGCCCAGCCATTCCATACCGTCGATGATGGCTTCTACTGCCGCAGGCGTGGAGCGTTCTAAGTCTGTATCTTCAATACGCAGAATAAATGTGCCACCATAGTGACGGGCGAGAGCCCAGGAAAATAACGCGGTACGGGCACCCCCCAGATGTAAATAACCTGTCGGACTTGGAGCAAATCGTGTACGAACTTTCATGGCGCGCTGACATAGTGATGAAAAGCGTCTATTGTAACGGTGAAGCTGCTTTCGTCAAAACGTCAGAGTTCAATTCAATCCATATGAAAACCGTTGTAGCGGTCTAATGAAAAATTGTGGTTAAAGATATTTTAAAGTTATCGATGTTAATTAGCGGTCAACCGAGGAATCTAGGATAATGTAGCGAATTAAACACAGATTTTCCATTAGACCGCTGCAACTTCGTGGAAAGGGTGATGAATACTACAAGCTAGGCTATAAATGAGATCGCGAATTGCGTGCAACGGTACGAAGTCAATTGCATTCCTAATGTTCATCCTTAGGCGCCTGGACTCATCGTAGTAGTTGCCATAGCTCGCTATGTCGCCTCCTCTTTCCTTGCCAAGCGATTTAAAAGAAGTACACTTGGCTCGGTTCTATGGAAAATCTGGGTTAAATCCACGCCGCTTCATCGTCCACTCTACAAACCCTCAGGGCCATGACCTCAAAAAATTATCACAAAGCTTTTTCATTACCGGGCTACCGAAGTAAGCAAACCAGAACTGCTGAAGTAAACACATTCTTGCAGACTCAACTTGCCCATTTGTGGCCGGCCATTGCCAACATTTCCGCAATTCAAAAGGATTGCGTTACCGCCTTACCCCAACTATTTTTATATTGCCAGGTGTTGCATCTCGAATCAGAACAATTAGTCCTCGCCGCTCCGAATGCTGCATTTGCCAGTAAATTAAAGCAGCAACTTCCTAAGCTGCAAACTGCGCTACAAAAAGCTGGATGGCCGGTTCACGCTATACGCATCAAGGTACAAGCCAACCAAACTTTTTCTGTGCAAACAACTAAAAAACAATGCCAGTTTTCCGATTCTGCGCGAAAAGCTTTTGGTACATTGGAGAAAAATTTAGCGCAATCCAAGCACAATGATGATTTGTTAGAGGCTTTACGAGCGTTACTGGCTCGGCATATAGAAAAATGATGGCTATTACCAGAAATTAAAATACTCAATTCCGCCTTCTCGCGAAAGTGGGCTGAGGAAGGTATGCGTATTTCAGCTTTATTGATAAATTCTGGTTATCGCTCGTGGCCACGCCTGTAAACCAAGATTAAGACTCATAGATAAATCTGCTACGTCGGCAACCACTGTTCTGCAATCTGTTGCAAATACGAATACGGCGCTAGTTCCATGCTTTTGAAACTGACTATTTCGTAAGCATCAGATTGTGATAAAAGGGCACGCAACAGTTTATTATTCAAGCCATGGCCCGATTTATGTGCGCTGTAACTCGCTAGTAATGGATGACCAATCAAATAAAGATCGCCTACAGCATCCAAAATTTTGTGTCGTACAAATTCGTCTTCGTAACGCAAGCCGTCTGCGTTGAGGATACGAAATTCGTCCAGCACTATGGCATTTTCGAATGAACCACCGCGCGCTAAGCCTATACCACGCAAGCTTTCCACATCTTGCACAAATCCAAAGGTACGTGCTCTTGATACCTCTTTTATATACGACACATTACCAAAATCAACTTCGGCAGTTTGCCGGGTGCCATCCACCGCAGGATGATTAAACTCTATAAAAAATTTAAGCTTAAAGCCGTGATGCGGATCCAGTCGCGCCCACTTTTCCTCGTCACCGACTCCTTCCCGCACTTCTACTGACTTTATTATTCGAATAAATTTTCTATCCGCATTTTGTTCCTCTTTCCCGGCTTGCTGCAACAGATATACAAAAGAGGAAGCCGAACCATCCATGATAGGAATTTCCTCCGCGCTTAGATCAATATATAAATTATCGATACCTAAACCGGCACACGCTGACATCACGTGTTCAACAGTTGACACTTTTTGATTCCCATGCGTCAACGTTGACGCCATACGCGTGTCACCCACACCCAGCGCAGAAGCAGGGAAGTCAATTGGGGGACTTAAGTCAATACGCCGAAAAACAATGCCGACATCCGTTGCCGCTGGCAGCATGGTGAGCTTGACTTTGGTGCCCGAATGCAAACCGATACCAACCGCGCTAACCGATTTTTTTATAGTGCTTTGTTTTAGCATGATGTCAATGTAGTTTTGAACGATAGGTATCAATTGATAATAGTTATATATTTGATTGAGTCATTGCCACTCATTTACTCAGATCGTTTATCTTTTTCCGGCCTCACGGAAGAGAAGATCAAAACCTTCAGGAAATTTTCCAGGTATGAAAAGCCTGTTTCGCAAACGCAGTGCAGACACTGCGAAACCCTTGCACTACAGCGCCGGGAGCCGACCTATGTCGCAGGGAGAAGCAATAGCGCCTCCAGGCAACTTAAAAGAGGTACCGTTGACTTCGCAGCGTTGCGCGCAATGCGCGATAGTGTACTTAGTTTGATAGTTAATTTTCCTGGGCTTGACTATGAGGTGATAGCGGTCTAGGGGAAATCTCAGTTCAAGTCCACTATTTATTAGCTTCTCTTCAGTGCCGTTCTTCTTAGCCCCTCTCTCCAAAAATGGTAGGGGGGCCAAAATCAAGGAATTAAACTTAGCTCAATTGTGCCAACAATGTTTCCGCATTTGACACTTCGAACTTACCACCCTGCTCCACATTTAACTGCTTTACTATATTATTAACTACTAACATCGAGTAACGCTGCGAGCGCACACCCATTCCGAATTTACTAAAATCAGCATCTAATCCCAAAGCCCGGCTAAAGTCAGCGTTTCCGTCAGCCATCATACGAACCATGTTTGTCACTTTTTGATCACGTCCCCAGGCTCCCATTACGAAGGCGTCATTGACCGAAATACACCAAATCTCATCCACACCTGCTGCCTTGAATTTTTCGGATAGAGCGGCATAACCGGGTAAATGCTGGGCGGAGCATGTAGGGGTAAATGCTCCTGGCAGACCAAAGATAGCGATCGTCTTATTTTTTGCCAATTCAGCGGTATTGAACGTATTAGGTCCAATGCTACAGGTCCCGGTGGCCACTTCACAGTATTCAGCTAGACTTCCTTGGGGTAACTGATCACCTACTCGAATTTGCGCAGCTTTTTCTATGGTCATTATTTTCTCCTAAGTGAAAAAAAAGCCGCAAACACCTTGGTTTGCGGCGGTTACAATTTATTAATAAGATGAGCAAAAAAGCATGCCAAAGGAATTAGTATAAATTAATCTGCTTGTTTACGTAAAAAAGCAGGGATGTCATACGTTTCCATTCCATTTTTTTCTAAAGCACGTACTGTTTCCGAGGCAGATTCACGACGCCATACGGCCGGGCCTTTAGCGCTTTCGAAACTATGCGAGGCATTATAGCCACCATTCATACTCACTTCATTGTTAGTGCCCGTCCTCAGCATTGGAGCTTGTTGAACCAGCTGCATGGGTTTTCTATTACGGCCGCCCAAACCGGTTGCTACTACTGTCACGCGGATATCGTCGCCCATATTGTCGTCATAAGCAATTCCCTGCGCAATAGAAGCATCGGGTGCAGCAAATGCACGGACTGCTGCCATCACTTCACGGATTTCTTTTCCTTTTAAGCCACGGCTGGCGGTAACATTAACTAAAACACCACGCGCACCAGATAAATCAATTCCATCCAGCAGTGGGGACGCAACTGCTTGCTCAGCGGCAATTCGTGCACGGTCAATTCCTGACGCGGTAGCTGTTCCCATCATGGCTTTACCTTGTTCGCTCATAATCGTTTTTACGTCGTTGAAATCAACGTTGATGTGCCCCGGAACATTGATAATTTCCGCAATTCCCGCCACTGCGTTATTTAACACATCGTCGGCATGTTGCATCCATTCCAGCATGCTATCGTCTTCATAAATTTCTTCCAATTTTTCGTTCAAAATAATAATCAGAGAATCAACATGCTCCGACAATGCTTCTAAACCTGCATCGGCGATGTCCATGCACTTTTGGCCTTCGTAAGAAAACGGTTTCGAAACAACGGCAACTGTTAACGCGCCAAGATTTTTAGCAATTTGCGCAACAATAGGTGCTGCTCCAGTACCTGTTCCACCGCCCATACCTGCAGCAATGAATACCATATGCGCACCTCGCAAAGAATCTTCAATAAGTTCTTTGGATTCCTCTGCCAACTGACGCCCAACGTCGGGCTTCATGCCCGCGCCTAAACCAGTTTCACCAATTTGTATTACGTTATGTGCTTTAGATTGTGCCAATGCTTGAGCATCGGTATTAGCGGCAATAAACTCAACCCCACTGACTCCCTTGTTAATCATATGCTGCACCGCATTGCCGCCTGCTCCGCCCACACCAACAACTTTAATGATTGTGCCCTGCGTTGCATTGTCGATCATTTCAAATTCCATCTTAACTTCCCTTTGGTTGGCAGTTCCCATTCGGTAGTCATCGCAAAGGTGCCACGACTAACGACTAAACACTGCAATATATTAAACAAGATAAATCGAACCACTAATACCCTAGCAACTAATACCCTAACAACTAATAACTAACTAGCTAAATAAACTATTCAAAACGTTCCAAAAAACCATTCTTTCATTCGCTGCCAAACTGCCTTCGCAGAGCCTTCCTGACGTGAAACAAGATGCCCACGTAAATACTGCTTCTTTGCTTCTAACAACAACCCTAGAACTGTCGCATATCTGGGACTACGAACAACGTCTGATAACTGTCCTTGATATTCAGGCATACCGATACGAGTCGGTTTCAAGAAAATATCTTCCGCTAACTCAGCCATACCAGGCATCATGCTAGTTCCCCCCGTCAAAACTACACCCGACGAAAGCACGTCTTCATAACCTGACTCACGAATAACCTGGTGTACAAAAGCGAACAACTCTTCAACACGCGGCTCAATCACTGCAGCTAACGCCTGGCGCGACATAGAGCGTGGCTCGCGGTCACCAAGACCGGGGACTTCCAATGTCTGACCCGGATCGGCTAACGTTTGTTTAGCCATGCCGTAACGAATCTTAATTTCTTCTGCCTCAGCCGTTGGCGTACGTAACGCCATGGCGATGTCATTGGTAATTTGATCGCCGGCAATCGGAATTGTCACGGTATGACGAATTGCGCCTTCGCTAAACACGGCAACGTCGGTTGTCCCGCCACCAATATCGATGAGCACAACTCCTAATTCCTTCTCATCTAAGGTGAGAACGGCTTCGGCGGAGGCCATCGGCTGCAAAATTAGATCAGCCACTTCCAGCCCACAACGACGCACACACTTCACAATATTTTGTACAGCCGACACTGAACCCGTGACGATATGCACTTTTACTTCAAGACGAATTCCGCTCATACCGATTGGTTCACGTACATCATCTTGATTATCAACGATAAATTCTTGTGGAACAGTATGCAATAACTGTTGATCTGTTGAGATATTGATTGCCTTCGCAGTTTCTATGACCCGGGTTACATCGGCAGCAGTCACTTCTTTATCTTTGATTGCTACCATGCCCCGTGAATTAATACTACGAATATGACTGCCTGCAATACCGGTGTACACATTTCGAATTTTGCAGTCAGCCATTAATTCAGCCTCTTCCAGGGCACGCTGAATGGATTCAACAGTGGCTTCAATATTAACTACCACGCCTTTTTTCAAGCCTTTGGACTCATGTTGCCCCAGACCGATCACTTCGTGCCTGCCATCGGGCATCACTTCAGCGACAACGGCCACCACTTTGGACGTGCCAATATCGAGGCCGACGATTAGGTTTTTTGCATCTTTAGTCATAACCCTGGGTTCCTCACCTGACCGCATATTAGCGTCAGTAACTGTTTAAATACGTTAAGTTTTTTCATTTTCACATTAATCACAGTTTTAATAAAAACGCGGTAAGGTCGATTGCACATCCTGTTGGCGTTGCTTCTATTTACAACCAAAAAGGGGTAGCAGTCACCGGATTTTGTGAGGCAAACGGCTACGCCAACGGCGACACCCGGATTTGTATTTTCAAAGAATCCACGGACTCTCATTTTCTGACCATGTTTAGTTCCTGACCAACCGTTTTTAACGCAAAGCCATTCGGATAGCGCAGATCCACGCTTTCTATTTTTCCTTGCAGACGGCTGTTTAATTCAGGATAAACAGCTAATAGCCGATTTACCCGCTCTTTCAAAACTACACTACTGTCTTCACGACCTAATTGCACAATTAATCCATTATTCAGTTTAATTAACCAGGCATAGCGCTTGCTATAACTGACTTCCTCGGGCTCTAGTTCAATTGCCTTGAACCATTCTTTGAATTCAAGGTAGTACACCAACACTTGTTTTTCGCTACCTGGCGGGCCATTGAATTCGATCAATTTATGGTCCTCTTCTGCTTCGGCCAGATTGGCGATAAAAATTTCGCCTTGCATTGACAGTAACTGGCCATTTTCGCCCCACGTTCCAAGAGGGCTATGTTCCTCTAAAACGACAATTAATTTATCAGGCCATTCACGCCGGATCGTTGCTTTTCGTACCCAAGGTACCAATTCAAAGGCTTTTCGGGCCGCGTCCAGGTTAGTTGTAAAAAAGTTTCCTGAGATGCGAGGCAATGCATTACTTCGAATAATTTCTGCATTAATATGGTTCAACTCAGTATCATCGACCCCTTTCACCTGTATTACGTTTAATGCAAACATCGGACGTTGCATGAGAATCCATAAGCCAGAAGAAATCAGGAATAAAAAACACATACCAAATAAAATAGTTGCTATTGCGTTTAATAATCTGGCGTCATTCCACATGTCCGGTTACGAATTCTGCTTAGCTACTGCACGGCCAAAATCACCTAAATCCAGCTCTGCCATTTTGGTAATTTCCAAA
>JAJNBE010000066.1 GCA_021155915.1 Solimicrobium sp.
AGGGAAGTAAGGGGTCACACGAAACGAATTTTTTTACACGAATTAATTGAGCGAAGCCCGGACCCAAACACAGATTTAACTAACTATTACCCCGTCTATCTTTTCAATAAGTCTAGTATATTCTGCCCACGAATGAAATCAGATTCGGTTAGCGGCTCACGACTAATGGGGTGTGGGCTACCTAATCTAATCAGACTTGTCGCTGTGTCGGATGTAATAAAGTGGTAATTGCCTTAGCCTGGCGAAACAAACACCATTCGTTTTTTTCGGAAGAATCAAATTCTACGTAACTAAAACGATCAACACCGTCTGAAAAATTGAGTGAAATATTTCCGATATTAAGTCCAGCCTCCGATTTCAACTTGGCCATATTGTCATTAATGAGGGCATTAATCTTATCAATATCTTCCTCAGTTGGTGCTTGGCTAGCAAATTTTTCTTTAAGTCCGTCTATGATGCTGTATAGTTCCTGGTGCTCAATTGAAGACTCTTGCACAGTACGGTCAATATGGTTATTCCATCGTGCAACAGATATCTCAGAAGCAGCTCCGCCTCGAGTAATTAGCCGCACAGCAGAAATAAGGTCATTCAAATTACTCGTTTGTAAACAAAACGCGGTATAACAGTCCGATAATTGATCAATACTAGCCTCCTGGATAATTGGCAACTGGTCCTTTAATACACCGATAACTAAAAACAATTCGGCGGGTTTTTCGTTCAACTCTTCGTTAAGACCGGCTTGCAATACCTCCCTAATATAAATATCCGTTCCGATTCTTATCCATTTGGCTGTTTTCTCAAACAAAGAGACGCGAAATTCTTTTTTCTCGACGATGCCTATCTTAGTATTTACAGCACTTATAGCTTCATCCAATGCCACCACAAGTGTATCCAATTGCTCACCACTGCACACTCGTTCTGCGGAAGCAATAAGCTCCTTAACAGTAGCGATCTTTGAATGAACTTTATCTATGCAAGACCAAACCTCGCAACGCATAGATGACAGCGTGGTTTGTTCCGAACTTTCCGAATCAGATAACAGCGTGAATTCTTCCGAATAACATTCACAAAACACTGCTGCATAGGCCTTTGTGAGTGCTCTATTTGCATTGGTAAGCTCTTTGTTTACGTTGGCAAGTACATTTGATCGTCTTTTTTCGAAATCGTGTATTTTTTCCAAAGGCGTGTTTTTAACTGTAATTGCCGTTCCAAGGGGCCTTGATCCTTCCATTATTTTCCTTACTTATTGATTAGTTGAAACTGATGGCTATCATTTTAGGGCGAATCAAAGATAAGGTAACCTGAATGTAGACAGAAATTTTACAAGCTACATGCGATACTAAGGTCGTTTGAGTCGAAGTATTGAAGGTACTGACGTTTGTCAGAGCTTTGGTCGGGTATATTAATTGCAGAAATAGAAAAAGGCTATTGTGGGTTACACCAATGCGTAGTAAAGCGTTGGCAGGGATTCCGCCACAGACCCGCAGGAACAGGTTAAATATTTTATTTTAGATGATTCCTATCGGAACATGCCATGGGAGTGAACGGCGCGGCTCTTAAGGAGCTCTCTGTGCGGTTACGCTTGGGTTTCCCAAAAAAAGGGCATTCGAAATTCGCTTCGCGAAGTTGTATATTAACGGGGCCTGCCATTACAGAAAATATCAATTAGTTAAGAGGAGATAGGACAATGGAGTTAGGAAGTATAAATAATCGTGCGTATTTTCATACGTGGGAAGAGTCGACTCAGATCATACAAAATCCACGGGAAAAAGTAGAGGTAGAGGTAGTGCTGGACTCGATGGGCAGACGCTGGAATTGTACTCTTCAGGAGTTAGTTACATTGAAGGAGCGCTTCCTTAATTTGTGGGGCATCAAGGACCCCGAGCAAAATTCTTATGACCTTGCTGAAGAGCAGCTGAGCTTACTGAAAGACATGGATGAATACCCGGATCTGCGCGCAGCCTGCTTTCAGGTGATGATAACAAAAAGCTCGGAATGTGATGAGAAAGTGTTTGATCTATTTTTGGGATTGCAGGACTATATATTTGAAAGTATGAGCTTAGGATTGGATCCCGTTAGTGGCACAGCTTGGCACGGAAGAATCTTTCAGAAAAATGGTTTTTCTTTAAAAAAACTAATTCCCCAGTATAAAAGCCAACCTTATATTTCTCTCTCCAATAATTCGTTGCGCGACCTGAACAACAAAGTGTGCTTTCTTCCTCAAAAGCCCGGCGATTCTGTTACAGAAAAAATATTATGCCGTCATTTAGCTACTCAGTTTGTTAAGGATGCGTGGGAAGAAAAGAGTGGGAAGGGTAAAGTCAATATGGCTCATTATTCTTCAGAGGAAACTCTTGCTCAACATATTTCCAGAGAGACAGAGGACACCCACAAAATATTAAGAAACACAGCCAACCGCTATATCCTAATTAATAATGATGAATTAGGAGAACATCTCGTTGCACGCTTTGAGGATATGAGAAGGCCAGAAAAAAACGAAACACTTAGGCTTTTAACCCTTGAGTCCACCAATCACTGTATGGGACTCAGGCTGCGGATGAAAGGAACTAAAGAACACCCCGTCTTCGTCATTACCTTTTATGACCCAAACAAAACCGATGTGACGGTACGTTGTGAGGCAAATCAGCTATCTACATTTAAAACCTACTCATTAAAACAGTTTCTCAATGGAATCGATTCAAATAAACCTGCATGGTACGAACACTACTACAAGGGGATGGAACCCATTTCTGTACTGGCGGAATGCAATTTAGTTAGCTTTACAAAAAATGTTGCTAAAGATATTAAAATATTAGAAAATTTCACGGTGAGCGAAGTGACACCAACCCATATCTGTCTTCTGGTATGGGGAAATTTTGCTAAGGATCTCATTGGCTTACGGAATAAGTTTGAAGAAATAGGGGAAAATTCCTATGAAGAATTGTTGAATTTGCTTACCGCAAAAAGAAAGGGCGAACCTGGACTTTTTAAGGCTATGGCATTCAATTATCCCGACATCGTTAATGCTTATCGGGAAATACTTCAATCGTTTAAAGAGATCGCGTCAGATAAACTGATCGATTTACTTATCGCAAAAACATCAGCGGGCACACCTGGACTATACATCGCTTTACAAGATGGTCATGCAGACGCTATTGAAGCGTATGGGGAATTACTTAAACTGTTTCCTCAAAGTGAGTACAGCAAGCTAACTGATTTGCTAGATGCAAAAAATGCGACCGGAATGTCGGGACTGGGCATGGCATTGGGCACAGGGCACGCGCATGCTATTAAAGCCTATGGGAAATTGCTTAAACTATTTCCGGAAATAGATCCGAGCAAACTGGTTGAATTGCTCACCGCAAAATTGGCGAAAGCACCTGGACTTTTTAAAGCAATGCAGAATGGTCATGCTGACGCTATTGAAGCATATGGAGAATTACTTAAATTATTTCCTGAGATTAAATTCAGCCAGTTAGCTGATTTACTTGCGGCAAAAACGGATGAAGTACCGGGACTATATATAGCATTGGAAGTGGGAGATGCAGGTGTAGTCAAAGCGTATGGAAACCTGCTTAAACTATTTCCTAAGATTGGTACCAACAAACTAGTTGACTTACTAACGGCAAAAAAGGATGAAGTGCCCGGACTATATATGGCATTGGAAACGGGACATATAGGCGCAGTCAAAGCGTATGGAGATTTGCTTAAACTATTTCCTGATATTGCTTCCAACAAATTGGTTGACTTGCTTGCGGCAAAGGCAGAGGAAGCACCTGGGCTATGTGTGGCGTTGCAAAATGGTCACGCTGCCACTGTTATAGCCTATATGGAATTGCTTAAATTGTTTCCGGAGATTGACCCGGGCAAATTGGTTGACCTGATTGCGGCGAAAACGGAGAAGGGCACCCCCGGGCTATACCTCGCTTTGCTAAGCGGTCATCCAGAAGCAATCACCGCTTATGGAGAGTTACTTCGAATGCTTCCCGAAATTAAGCGTCACAAACTTATTCAATTGTTAGCCGCAAAAAGTGCGAATGGGACTTCGGGATTATTTATTGCATTGCATTGCGGGCATACTGACGCTATTACAGCCTACGAAAAATTATTTCAACTACTGGATGACAAGGAACGAGAGCAACTGTTGGACTTGCTTGAAGAGACTACCCCAACTAGTACGCCCTGGTTATTTCAGTTCTTAAGCAGGGGCCACAGAGAAGTCACTGAAGACTATAAGAAGTTACGCCAATTGGTTTCGACGTGGCGTGCTGAATTTATAACAAAAAATAGAAGTAGTCTGCTACGCCAATTCAACAATGTTTTTCTTTTATCGGACAAATGGGCGGCAATCTGTTTGTATGCAAATTTATCGTACGAACAAGTTTCTCATGGTGTACAGACAAATTTACCATACGGATTCTCTAAGTAATTGAATTGCTTGAAGAAGTGCGTTAGATTTTGGTGAAAATGCTACGTATTAGGCAAACCTACCCATCAGCCGCCGACGCTTGGCTGCATTGGCTTCTTTCTTGGCATCCGGATGACCTACTGCAGCGTGTAAGAGTACGGGTTTACGGCAATGTGGAAATTACTGATTTATTCCCTATTCTTTGTCTGTAACAATGCCGCTAGTTTGTAAAAAACGACGCTTCAACAGAGTAGAGGCACGATATATCGAATTCGATGCCGTCACGTCCCTAAAAATACCTTCTCTTTTTAAGAATCATTCCTGGAGAAATAAATGGAATGCATCATGCGAAAGGAATCAAATGCAGCAACTTTGGGCTGCCCATGTTGAATCTCGGATCAGAACAAAAGAGGAAGAGAATAAGGCTTTGTGTCAAGCGCAAGGTGGTGTGAATGACATTTTTATTCGACAAGAGCCCAGTCAGGAACAATTTGCCACAATAAATTCTCCTATTGCTAAGAATTTCGATACATTAAAAAGTCAGGAAATGAGCTTAGAAAAAGTGACTATTTGTTTGATCGATTGTGTTGATTGCGTTACTTATGGGGAATTCGAACACGATGACCAAGCCGAATAATGTTTATTGTCCAGCACTGGTAACAATTTCAGTTTAATAAAAAAATTTACAGCAGAAAATTTAATCAGTAACAATAGTAATCATCTTTTTATTCAAGGACCTTTAACGATAAAGAACATTATTCGGGGGCCAGTGCTAGTGGACTTAATTGGTTTCAGATGAATTGTGTGATCATAGACCTCGTTTTAAATAAGATAGTGAAATAGATGACCCAATTCGTAAGCGGTTTAAATGAATTCAGTTATGTGAAGAACTGTGCAAACAAGGCATCGTCTGTCGGCGTTGCGGTGTTTCTCGGCGCACCATTACGTAAAAGGGTAGTCACGCTATCAAAAATTAGCGATATTAGAACGTTACTATGCCGTTACAGAGATGAGGAATATTACAAGCTAGGCTGTCGCCGAGACTGCGTTGTTCGTCGTTGCCATAGCTCGCTATGTCGCCTCGTACTTCATGCCAACGATTTGAAAGAAGCATAGTTGGCTCCGTTTTAAGGGAATTTTGGGTTAAATTTCTTTGCCACTTTAAACTATTGCCATGGAATACTTGTTTCACGGGCAAGTCCAATTTCTCAAGAACAAATTAACCGAATATTTTATGGAGATGTAGCGATGAATGGTTCTGTGTTCCGTACTGGTGGACAACCTCTTTTGAACCCAAGAACTGGATCTGGAACAATATCCGGTAACGCTATTCACGATGAGAATGCGAACATCCAGACAGTATTACCATCTATTGCACTTCCTTCTGGTAATCGGGAAGCTGATGAAAATTGCTTGGAACCTTTTAGCCCTCAACACAGAGATGCTGTTCAGAACATATCTTGTAAAAATAATCTGAAGCTAAATCGAAGACCAACTGATGAATTTATAACTTTAAAAAATCCTGTAAAAACATCTGAAAAAATTAAACAGGCGAAATTCCGTAAGGAAGGATTATTGCCGCAGAAAGGATTAGTAGAAAAAGGAAAAAAGACTCTACATGGTAACGAACCTCAACATGAATCTCTAACGAAAAAAAGAAAAAAAACCAATGAGCCTGTACAAAAAAGAAATACTCGAATTGAAGGACTTGATTTTGAAAAAAACAGTCCATTGTTCAAACCGAATGAACCTTATCAAGCCTGGCCTAGCGAAGATTTCGATGATGAAGCACTTAATTGGGATGAAGCTTGCCTAGATAACGATAATTTGGCAGATGACCCTTGGGCTGAACTAAATTTTAATGATGAAACACTTAAAGAGAATGAAGCATGCTTAGATAATGATTATTTGGCAGACAATCACCAGCCTCAGGTAAATTTTAAAGATGAAACCACTTATCCAATGTGCGAATCCTGGCATCGATTTCGTGACACTACACATTTTAAGAATGACGTGAATTATGCAGGGACTTATCCAAGGAGTAAGCGTGCGAGATATGTCAATGGCAACCAAAAAATAATTAACTTTTTGCCGACTCCACTTACTAGTCCAATCGTAAGTCGCATGACTAATTCATTGTATGCCCACACCGGAGGGTATGCAAATCCCTATGTGTTACCAAAATACTCAAAAAACATCACATTGAATCCGGAAACGGTCAGTTCAACAAGAATTTATGGATCAGAACTATACAATGAGTTAGTGATTTTTCGGCAAAATCTATGTGATTACATTGTAAATGAATTTAGGAAAAAGAAGCCCTGTGTCAATTTGGGCGGTGGTATGTACAACGCAAAAATTGTGTCTGCGCTGCAGACCAAAAAAAACTTTAAGCAAAATGAAATTATCATCCTTAAAAATAAGCTCAAAACCAGTGCGCCGGTGAGTCTATATACCGTAAAGGATGGGTTATCTCAAATTGACATATCAGATAACCAGGAATTTATGGACAAACTGTCTTCACTTAAGGTTAGAAGTAATCGCAAGTTGGCACATGAAACATTAAAAAAATTCCAGCCATACCTCGAGTCAAAAAACGTGAAGCTGAGCACACAGGGAGTTGATAGCCCAAATACGTATCCATGTGTATTCGTTGAATTCACACCACGGAAAAAAGTTGACGAAGAGACTTTTTATAAAAGGTACAACTACCTGTTGGTATCCTATTTTATTGCTATCGTAGATTACAACGCCTGTCAGGCTGGTATACCGATTGAAATCGTAGACCGTGCAAGCTTCGGCCACAACGACCCGTCCGTTTGCGTTACCGGAAAAAGTTTTAGAATCAATACAGGTCTTATTCCCAAGGCATATGCAGATATTATTGTACAAAGTCTAATCCAACTTCACGACTTGTTTTATTTGCTGGAGACTACCGACCAGCACCTTGATATTCCAAAAAAGCTTAAGGACACCCTGGAATCTGGGCGAACAGGAAAGTTTAAACAAAAAAATCTTCCTGACACTTTCTGGGACGCTTTGTGTGCAAAGGGAAGTGAGGGTGACACGGGTCGTATTTTTCTACATGAATTAATTGAACGAAGCCCGGATCGTAGCGCATTACTATCAAATTTTGTTTTGCAAAAAATGATTCAACATAAATCTGCTTTTTTTGCAGATCCAAAGATAGCAGAACTCCCATTACAAGAAATGTTTGAGCTGGTTAGTTATGAAGAATCAAAAATAACACTGAATTCGAAAGAGGTGCTCGAGAAATATCAACTATTTTCTTTCGGCGGTAAGCCTGCAAAACAAGTATCAGACGATCGTGATTTGTATGCAATTATCACGAAGATTTCTACAGGTTTGGCGGTGGAATTGCCTAAAGATTTGACGCTACGTAATTTATATAAATTTCTAAATGCCTCAATTATTGATTTTACTAACCATAAAAGAACGAGACCTGAAACCCACTTAAATACATTGTCTGACTGGGGGAGTGATTCGGAAGTCGAAGTGGATAAGTTTGCAAACGCCAAATCAATTTTTGGTAAGAAACTTGTTGTGGCAAATGGCATGCTGGCAATTAATCTTGCTTATTATGCGGCAAAATGCGTAATTTACCTTGTTGAGGCTGCAGTTGAGAATAGAAGAAATCATGCATTGACCATATTCCAAAAATACTCTGATAACATAGAGGTTGATCAAAGGAAGATGAGTATTAACGCTGATAACAGCTATTATGAAACAATAAGTGGCAACCCAAAAGAACCGCTTTGTTTGGATTGCGCCACTAACCCACCAGAAAAAAAAGAGAACGGTAAAGTAGATATTCTCTTTTATGACTTAAATAGTTATAGTTCAGAATCGGTTGACTTTGAAATTGGCCTCCGCAAAAAATTGGAATTGACACAACCCATGGTGGTCATTTTAGACCATACCAGTTCAACTACGTATAAGATCAAAAAAGCTATAAAGATGGTTTATGAATATCATCCTACAGTATGCATGGTACTGTTGGTTACCAGTGGATTAAAACAGGAGCAAGCTGGTTCAGATAAGAATCCTCATGGCAAGCTAGCCTTGCTATCATTGGCAAACAATGGCGAAAAAAATAATTTAACAAATTTTGTCTACGATGAGATGACTTTGCTTAGGAATAAAGGCAAATATAGCCTGCACACTAACGCGTTATTGAAACCAGCCGCACATGCCATTCGCCATTCATTTAAGGACAAAGGATTTACCACCACACTAAATTCAATTCTAAGTAGCAATAAAGACAAAGTTTCTGACAGTACAGTAGATAATATTGAGGTACCAAATAGAATTTCTGCCGATGAAAATTGGAGTAATCTTGACTATGTACTTTATTTTTTGAAGCAAAAGAAACTTGTTTTTAAACTGGAAGAGATTGACAAGAAATATCCGAAAGAAATCGACATTTTTCAGAAAATGGGGCTCTCTGATCAAGAGATTTTTAGCCTGTACAAGCAGTCCAGTGATAAATTTCTTGCGATGGCTGATGAGCGTATTTTGAGAATGATAGAAGAAAATATTGATCAGCTGAGCTTTGATAAATTCTCTGATATATATGACCAAAATAAGAACGTTTTTTTTCGAATTCTGGACGATTGTCAGGAAGCCGATCAGGATGCTGACTTGTGGTATGCAGAGAAGCTTCAACAGTTGATGATTGATTCGGTGCATGAGAAAAGGATCAAAAAAGATTTTTTTAAATTTGAGGTTGATTACTGGTATGAAGAAGAGGCTATCGGTATGGCTATTGATTCGGAATATGAAAATGCACCAAAAATAAGATTGGACGATTCAGGATTAGAAACATTTTTGAGTGATTACACGTACAGAAGCGATGCAGATCGTGAGTTTGCTGGGCTTTAGATTTAGTTTTTTCAAAATAAGCGTTCCACCTTACCGTCTACCCAAGTTTGTAAAAAGCTGTTTAGGATGTAATGTCGGCAGCGAATCAGTGATGCTGTTGAGGCAAGTGGGGAATTTATTGTTGAGTCAGCTAGTCTAAGCGACACTACGGTAGTTAAGCGGCTTTTTATGGAGGGAAATTAAAATTAAAAGCTGGTGCTCTAAAAAGTTCGGTAACTTATTTGTGAAACAATAGTAAACAAGCCGATTTAATCCTAAATGATCGGGTTGTATCGTCTGGAGTATTCAATGCCAGGACAATCGCGCTTGGGCAGTTTATCAATGTCTCGCTGCACCCTAAACCAGCCACAAACCGCCGATACGTCGCTCCCAAGTGTTTTTGTTGGGAATTCAGTAACGTAACTTTTATGGCGTTGTCCATCACTTTAATAATGATCGCTAACGCCACAAAAGTTACTGAGCGATGAAAAAGGAAAAAAATGGAGTTAGGAAGTTTAAAAAGTCGGGTACACACTCCGTCAGGAATAATACCGACGCAGATAGCACAAACTCCACAAGAAAAAATAAGGAGTCAGCTAGATTTAATGCTTAACCGTTGGAATTATTCATCACAGGAATTGGAAGCATTGAAACAGTGCTTCCTTAAAATGTGGAGTACTGAAGCAGCACAAAATAATCCTGACGCCTTTGCTCAAAAGCAGCTTAGCTTGCTTGAGGACATGGATAAGTATTCGGATTTATGCGTAGCGTGCTTTGACCTCACCATAATAAATAGTTCAGGTTCCGATGAGAATGTGTTCCCCCTATTTTTGGAATTGCAGGAGAAATTGATTGCAATCATTGGGAACAATCCTAAAGTGCGTACTTTGTTTGAACAGTCTAAAGAACAGCCGATAAATCGGAATAGCCTTACAGTTCTTGATTCCTATCCCGTTTTGCAAGACAGACTTAGAACTGAATTTGGATGGCAGGGAAGAATCTATAACAAAAATAGCCCTTTGCCAAAGGAATTAGCTTGCCAATATAAAAACCAACCTTATATTTCAATCACTGGAGTTCCTTTTATCAACCTGAACGATGAGGTCTGCTTTTTACCTCAAAAATCCGGTGATCCAACAAAACAAAAAATTGTATGTCGTCATTACGCCGCTCAATATATTAAGGAGACATTGGAAGATAAAACCGGGAAGGGGAAAGTGAACTTAGCACCTTATTCCACTGAACAATCCATCGCTCAACATATTCCTTTGGAGATAGAAAGCACCTTCAACACATTAAAGAAGAATGCAAAGCGCTTTGAGTTGATTAACAATGACAAATTAGGTCAATATTTATGCTCGAGCTTTCTTGATATGCAAAGGCCAGAAAAACAAGAAACCATCAAAGCACTACTCATTGGTTGTCCTACTCACGCAATGGTAGTTAGGCTGCGGATAAAAGGGACGAATGGGAAGCTAATCTATGTGTTGACATTTTATGATTCCACTAAAACCAATATGGTGGTGCGCTCTGAAACAAAAGAATTGTCTACATTAAAAAATTATTCTTTAAAACAGTTGGTTAATGGATCAAACTCAAAGGAACCAGGATGGTACGAAGATTATTATGATGGGATAGAGCCTGTTTCGTTAGTGATGGAGTGCAACTTAGCGAGTCTTACAGGGAATGTCACTAAGAAAACAAAAGTCTTAGAGAATTTCCCTCAGGATATCCTGACGTCAACGCACCTCTTTTATTTATTATCCGAAAATTTTGCTCTGAATCTTGCCGGATTACAGAAGCAGCTTCAGGCAATCGGAAAAAACTCACCGGAAAAACTGTTTCATCTGCTTGCCGCAAAAAGTCCAGATGGTACATCGGGACTTTATATGGCATTGCAAGATGGGCATGAAGACGCCATTAAAGAATATGGAAAATTACTTCAATTGCTGCACAAACCTGAACTTAGCAGACTGGTTGACTTGTTAGCAGCAAAAACGGCAGATGGCACGCCGGGGTTACATATGGCTCTGCAACAGGGTCACGCAGATACTGTCAGAGCATACGCCAGCTTACTTCAAGGTCCAGTTGTAGCTCAGATAGGTCCAAGCAAATTAACGGATTTACTTTTCGCAAAAAATTCTTTGGGTACACCGGGACTTTATATGGCCCTGCAAAAGGGGCATACAGATACAGTTAATGCCTATGGAGAATTACTTCAACTGTTTCCTCAGATTGCGCTTAACAAGTTGACGGACTTACTATTCGCAAAAATGGCCGATGGCACACCAGGCCTATATGTCGCGATGCAGAATGGGCACGTAGAAGCCATTAGAGCGTATCGAAACCCACTTCAACTGCTGCATAAGAGAAAGAGCGTTAGTCTGGTTCACTTGCTTGCCGCAAAAACGGCCGAAGGTACATCGGGATTATTTATAGCGTTGCAGCAGGGGCATGCAGACATCATCGATGCATACCGAGAGTTACTTGAACTGCTTCATGAGAAGGAATTCAGGCAGCTGTTGGATGTGCTTGACGCAACTAACGAAGATGGTAAGCAATGGGGTGAATTGAACAGTAGAAATAGCGAAATCATTGAAGTTCACAAAAAGTTACGCCAATTGATTTCAATGTGGCGAGCCAAATTCGCTACAATAAAGTAGAAGTAATTCACCATTTCAATCTTGAGGAAGGAATAGAACAGTGGAACTCGGGAGTTTAAAAAGTTGTGCGCACATGCAAATTGGAATAGAACCAATGCAGGTTACCTCAACTCTACGAGAAAAAGTAAAGGTAAAGCTGGATTCAATGAGTACCCGTTGGAATTATCCTCCTCAGGAATGGGACGCAATGAGCCAGTGCTTCCTGAAGATGTGGAACACCGAAGAAGCGGAAAATTGTCCCGACATTTTGGCCAAAAAACAGCTTAGTTTATTAAAAGATCTGGATAACTATCCTGATTTACGGATTGCCTGCTTTGATCTTACGACAGTAAATAGTTCGGGCGGCGAGGAAAGTGTGTTTCCCCTATTTTTGGAGTTGCAAGAAAAGGTGCGGGAAATCATGACGAATACTTCTACTATGAGCACATCGTTTGTACAGCCTCAACATCATAATAGAAACATAAAATTTGATTCATATTTGGCTGGGGAAAACCAGCTTAGCTCTGAACTTAGTTGGCAGGGAAGGACCTACAATAAAAATAACCATGCTCCAGAAGAATTAATCCACCAGTATAAAAGTCAACCCTATATTTCAATTACCGGAATACCTTTACTTAATCTGAATGAAGAAGTCTGTTTCCTTCCCGAGAAACTCGGTGCTACTTCCAGTAAAAAAATTGTATGCCGTCATTTTGCAGCCCAGTTTGTCAAGGACACATGGAGGCATAAGAGTGGGAAGGTCAATTTGGCTCCTTATTCCAGTAAAAAATCTATTGCCCAACATATTCCGATAGAGATAGAAATAGCGTACAACACATTAATAAATAATGCTAAGCGCTATGAGCTGATTGGCAATGACAAACTAGGGAAATATTTATGTGCGTGCTTTCAAGATATGCGAAGCCCCGAAAAACAAGAAACCATCAGAGCATTATTTCTTGAATCTACCCAACACGTCATGGCATTTAGTTTACGGATCAAAGGGTCGGAAGAACATCTCACCTACGTCATCCTGTTTTATGACGCCAATAAAACCAATGTAACCGTGCGCTGTGAAACGAAAGACTTATCCACACTGAAAAACTATTCATTAAAGCATTTTATTAACGGACTACCTTCGAAACTGCCCGGATTTTACGAAGAATATTACGGTGGGGTTGAGCCTACTTCACTGCTGATGGAGTGCAATTTGGCAAGCTTCACAGAGAACATAACCCAAAAAACCAAAATGCTGGAGAATTTCCCCCCAAACATCCTAACTTCAACCGATATCTTTTTCTTGTTATCTGGGAATTTCGCTATAGATCTTGCCGGGTTACGGGGTCAGCTCCAGACGATAGCGAAAAGTTCGCCTGAAAGATTGTTCGAACTATTAGCTGCAAAAGCAGTGGACGGCACTCCAGGGCTAAATATGGCTCTCCAAGAAGGGTGTGCAAACGCTATAAAATCATATGAACAATTAATTCATCTCGTTCCCGAGAACGAATATGATATGCGAGCTGATTTACTGGCCGCAAAAAGAGCGGACGGCGCACCAGGGCTATTTCTGGCAATGCAGAACGGCCATGCTGCCGCTGTTAAAGTTTACGGAGAGTTAGTGCAACGGGCGCTGATGCATGATCGAAGTAGGCAGGTTAAGCTACTCGCGGCAAATGGACCTGATGGCACGCCGGCATTATTTATGGCGTTGCAGCATGGGCATGCTGATGCGATTAAAGAATATGGAAAATTACTTCCAAAAAGTGATCTTCGCGAGTTAATTACGTTGGTTGCCGCGAAAAGGACGAATATTGCGCCAGGGCTATTTGTAGCTCTGGAACAAGGCCATGTAGGCGCGGTAGAAGCCTATGGAGAGTTGCTACAACTGCTTCCCAATGCTGAGTACAAGGTATGGGCGAAATTGCTTGCAGCGAAAGAGTCACATGGCATACCTGGCTTATTTATGGTGTTGTATGATGGAAATGCAAACACTCTGCGAGCCTATGGAAAATTACTCCAATTGCTCCCAAAAAATGAACCGAGTAAGCTGATTGATTTGATTGCCGCAAGGGATGGGGATGTACCGGGCATACTCTTGACAATACATAACGGACATTTTTCTGTGGTTGAAAAAGCCTATACAGAATTGTTTCAATTGCTTAACGATAACGAACTTACTCAACTGTTTAATTTACTTGAGTCAACTAATGCAAATAGTATTTCTCAGTTATGTAAAGAGCAGAACAGCCGCAAGGGCAAATTGGTGGAAGCACACAAAAAGTTACTCCATTTGATTTCAGATTGGCGAACTAAATTCTTCAATAAGAAGTAGAGCTAGTTGTCTTAGCGCGCACTTGATCTGACGATTACCCGTTTTTGCAGGGTGTCTGTCAGATTAATTCTAAAACTATTACAATGAGTGTTGTTAACACTAAGCGATTTGATCGTTACAGGCTAACAGTTAACTCATAAAACTAAACAGTGAGCTTTTTGATATTTCCTTATCCTGTTATCTGCTGTAGGCGTACAAAAATTTTCTTACGAAATAAAATGTTGGCATTTTTCTCAGCTTTAAGGATTAAGTCGTTAGCCTCTTGAGTGCAGGTGGCTATGCCTGAGCTTTTTTTCATTGCACTTTGAGCAAATTCCTCGAGGCGTTCGCGCTTTTGCTTTCTGGTAATCTTGATAAATTCTTTTAATTTGAAAAACTCGTTTATTGTTATTGTCACGTCTATAACCGCCTTCCAACTCAATTCCAACCGCCGTAAGCCCCAATATCCACAATTGTGGCCATAGAGGCCTGTTCTGATCGATAAATTGCGGTAATACGGCGATCATGAACACAATTGCTTTCGGATTGGTTGCATTGGTTAAAAAGCCCGTTATAAAGCGCTGAGATACCGAAAGCGTGGGGAAGGTGGCTAACGCTGTGCTATCAGTAGTTGGGATTTGCTCGAGTACAGGCGCACGCCATTGCCGCCAACCGAGATGAATAAGATAAATTGCCCCGATAATTTTAACGGTTTTGAAAGCGGTCTCTGACACGAGTAGCACAGAGCAAATACCTGCACCCGCAATGATTACAATCAGCATCCAACCGAGTTCCATTCCAAGAATAGTCACAGTTACACGTTTTGCACCGTAAGATAATCCATGACTCATGCTTAATACTGCCCCAGAACCAGGGGAAATAGCAATTAGGCAAAAAGCCCCAAAAAAAGTGCTCCAGGTATCAAATTCCATCTTATAAACGTCCTTTTTTACAATGATTTTTTAAATGTAAGTCTTATAAGAGTAACAATCCATTTTTTCACAAGCTCATCATCTTATTTCAGGGGTAAATGAATATCTGTGACCAGCTCGTGTGCCGCAACGTCATGTACGAAGTTCAAATAATGAAAATATAGAGGAAACTCGCGTAGTTTTTCTCCGCTAGATGGTAACCAGTCACGGTATCGATACCTAGCGCTCTCCGCAAGCGAATCATGAGATCCGTGATGACGGACCACAGCACTAAGGCCACGTGGGGGGAACTATCAGCTTGATCGAGACTTTTCTGGTTTTCTTTTTGCTTGTGATGAGTATTGAAAAATGCGTGGGACGGGGTAGAGTGGTAAATGGGCAGCATAGTTAATCTTCTATTAAAACAGGATTTATATCTAATTCAGAACTTCCTGTAGGATACCGCCGCAGGTAAGGTTGAATCTAGATCCGATGGAATACATAACATGACTTCAGTTACTCAATGTAATTTGGTAACGAAGCAGGACAAAGTTGGCTAACAATCAAGATAC
>JAJNBE010000067.1 GCA_021155915.1 Solimicrobium sp.
GCAGTTACACCCCACAATAAAGACCAACTCTTAAATAATGCCAGCGTGGGCCCACTACATTTACCTAAACTTTTATTATCATTCAATATTTCTGTGTTTTTAATGTAGATAGCAATAAGAACCACCAGACCAGCAAGGCCCGCGTAAATTAGACGAATTGATTCAAGGGAACGAGATGCCTCACTATTAAATGCGTTTT
Source organism: Solimicrobium sp. (assembly GCA_021155915.1). Taxonomy (GTDB): domain Bacteria; phylum Pseudomonadota; class Gammaproteobacteria; order Burkholderiales; family Burkholderiaceae_D; genus Solimicrobium. The sequence continues at coordinate 200 of JAJNBE010000067.1, forward strand.
GAAAGAGAAATATGCCGCCCAAGAGAGGTCCCAGAAAGCAGCCCAGGCCACAAAATGATTGAGCCAAATTCAAGCGCTTTGACGCACTACTTTGCTCACCCAGTTCGACCATCAAAGGGTTAGCGGCTGTCTCAAGACAAGCTAGCCCGGACGCCAACACAAATAATGCGACGAGAAAAGGCCAAAACTGTCCGTAAAATGAAGCGGGAATGAATAATAAAGCGCCGAGCGCATAAAGAAACAGTCCCAGAAGCAATCCATTTTTATATCCAGTACGCCGCATGAAAGTTGCGGCCGGAAGAGCTACTAAAAAATAAGCGCCGAAATAAGCCGTCTGTAATAATCCTGATTGAGCTCTATTAATACTCAACATTTCTTGGAAATGTTTATTTAGTACCTCAAGCAGGCCATATGACAAGCCCCACATAAAAAACACACTTGTGACGAGAATACGCGCACGTCTATAATAATCTGACTCATTTTTAATCGTCAGTCCATCACCAATTTCCATGCCGTCACCTCAGAGTTTTCATAATTGAAGGCTTACGCGAACCATAAGGCCATGCTGCCCCTCCTTAGCAATAACTTAATTTCCGAACCACTAATTATTAAAGATTCGTTAATAACAAAATAATTCAGAAGTAGCTGTTACTTTGTTTTCTTGCCACTCTTTTTTGAATTTTTCCAAGTGCACATCAACGAAAGAAGAGGCACTAAACATGTCTTTATAAACGTTAACCGGGATGGTGATCGCTGGAATTCCGATACGCGCGCATTCACAAAATTGTTCTGGGGAACGAATGGCGGCCGCCATTATTTTTATCGAAAATTTTTGTGCAGCGACAGTTTCTTGCATTTCCTTTAAAACATTTAGTGCATTACCTATCGAGGCATCAATATGACTAACGTAGGGAGCTAGATAAGTGGCGCCTGCAAAAGAAGAAAGAATCAGCTGTTTGGCCTCAAATACAGTGGTAGCTAAAGTAGGAATCCCCTGTTTTTTGAGCAGAGCCATCGCTCTATAACCATTTTGCGAGGCAGGTATTTTGACAATAAGGCGATTATTGCTGCAAAGTTTTGATAAATTTTCCGCCTGCCTTAGCATTCCTGGCAAATCATCGGTAGTTACTTGAGCTGCTACGAATCCGGGTTGAATGTCCAACAATCGTTTTAAGGTAATTTCAGGTGAAGATTTTTCCTTGCTAAGAATAGAAGGATTGGTGGTTACTCCACTCAGTATACCAAGTTCATTGGCTTCCGCTATTACTTTCCCATCAGTTGTATCGAGCCATAATTCCATCGCTGTTTTCCTTGATAGTTCTCACAAAAAAAAGTAACCAAAGTATCCTTACGTGCTTCTTAAAAGTATACGGGAGAATTTAATAAATTTTAAATGGGTATATATTCCGCTCACTAATGGCACCAATTTTGCAGCCAAGCTGAAAGAGTGTTTTACAGTCGAACTTGTTTTTTATATTATTAATGTGAAAATCAAATGTATTGCGGGATAACCCGACGGATTCTGAGGCGTTTTGTAGCGTCCCGCTCTCGATAAGGGAAGCAATGACTACCACTTCTTTTTTGGTCAAGTAACGATTACTAAATTTCTCACCCAAAAATAATTTAGTTATTTCGGTACTTCTCAAAAACTCACTTAGATCCCCTTTATTTACTTTTTCATTTAAATCAGATGGCCCTATCAAACGTTTTTCTATTCCGTATACAGGAAACAATTCCTTTTCAGTGGCTGCCTTCGAAATTAATTTACCTGTTTTTTGCTTAAAATGCGCAATAAAGCGATAAATTGCTTCCATCAATTGCATAATATTTCCATGGGACATCTGCGCTTTACAATTGGTACCAAAGTGATAAAAGTCGGAGTACTCCTCACACACTTCGGTAAGAGTAATACCATGGTCAATATCGTGCTCGGCTGCGGCAGAATAAATTGGTTCGCGCTTCAGCCAATCCCAGAAGACATAACCATTGAAAAAATTCATCGGATCTTTTTCAAATACTGCTTCTTTATAAAGTCCTGAACGCCAGTAATGCTCTATCCATTTCCCCGAGTTGGTTAAGCATATCCGTGAGTTATCATTGTAGTGTCGATCGAATGTAAAATATGTCAAACCTAAACGTGCTAATGGTCTGGCTATTTCCGTCACTTCGTTGACAGAGGTGAAAGTGATGTGAGAACGAAAAAAATTTTCTCTGATGTCCGTATGCAGTAGTGATGTCATAGTTAGCACCCCTCAAGCTATATGTGCACGACGTTAATCACGATTAAGACTGGCTGTTCTCAATCAAAAAAGCTCCGGCGTCTTATAAATGGAACAGTCTTGCAAACGTAGTTCTGTGCATACATTCATCCAATCTTATCGAATTAGACAGTGCAGCAGGTCACCAATCAGTTCGAACAAGTCAGTCAAATGTGGCAGGATTTGCTACTATTAATTTATTGTCTTACTTATAAGGTAACATAAAAACAGCCTGAAATGCTAACAAAATACTAAGCCCGCACACAGGTATCGGAACTATTCCGACCACACGCTTTTGACTCAAGATGAAATATATATTCAAGGATGATAGCTTTATTCACGATAAAAATTTTCAACTACGCTTAGTTCACGCGTTCGTTTAAATCCGGGCATGCTTTGCCAGACTCGTGAACCGTACCTTTTACTCAAAATTCGCGGATCACACAACATCAATACACCCCGGTCAGTTTCATCACGAATTAATCGCCCTGCCCCCTGTTTTAGGTTAATAATCGCCTCTGGTAACTGGTGATGAACAAAACCATTTTTGCCGTGTTTTTCCATCACGGATATTCGTGCTGCCAACACCGGATCATCAGGCGGTGCAAATGGCAGCTTGTCAATAACCACTAATGACAAAGCCTCACCGCGCACATCGATGCCTTCCCAAAAGCTTTGACTGCCTACCAGAACGCCATTTCCCGAATGGCGAAATTGCTCTAACAATTCAGTGCGGCCTGCTTCACCTTGTACAAATAATGCAAAAGGTAATTGACGTTTTTCGAACTCGTCACGTAATCTTTGGGCACTCTGCTTCACTGCTTTCAATGTAGTGCAAAGTAAAAATGCTCTACCGCCCGAGGCAATAATGACAGGCAATGCAGCATCGATAACCGCATCAATATAATTAGCCGAATGTGGCTCTGGCATACCAGTGGGAATATACAAGATACCCTGTTTTTCATAATCGAACGGGCTCGGCCAACTCACTGCTTTCTCATTAAGCAAACCCATCTGCGCGGCGTAATGCGAAAAATCGTTCTTTACCGCTAACGTTGCTGATGTAAAAATCCAGCTACGCGCTGATCCCTCTCGCTGTTTATCAAAGATAGTCGCTATCGACAGAGGCGTTCGATGCAATTGGAGGGTATTCAAAAATGCTTCCACCCATAACACGCACTCCTGATCTGCCAAATCAGAGTTAACTGACAGGGCTTTATTCCAGCCGTCTAATTGTTGATATAGACTGAGCGCTCTTATACGACAAAGTTCAAGTGGCTCCGCCCGTTCAGCTTGATTTTCCAGCGTGCTAAGTAAAATTTTTAACTGCTCTTTTAACGTTTCTAATGCGGGAAAAAATTCATTAGAAGGAGAAATTTGAGACAAAGCTAATTTCATCGCCTCAGGAGGAAAACATAAACGCAAATCGCGCACCGCTTTTTCAAGAGGAGTAATCAATTTTGCCCATTCAGCACCATCGCGCGCATGCGACAAACCTGTTGCTAACGTATCACGACACAATTCCAGAATATGGGAAGTAGAAATGGTCTCACCAAAAAACATCGTCGCAGCATCCGGTAATTGATGTGCCTCATCAAATATAACGGTGTTGGCCGTTGGGAGCAGATCAGCGATCCCGGTATCTTTTAAGGCGACGTCGGCAAAAAATAAATGGTGGTTTACTACTACCACATCCGCTTTTTGGGCCTCCTTACGGGCTTTCATCACGAAGCAGTCTTGATAATATTGACACTCGGATCCTAGGCAGTTTTCTTTAGTTGATGTCACGAGGTTCCAAATTAAAGCGGACTCAGGAACACCGGAAAGTTTTGCTTTATCACCACTACTCGTTATCTTTACGAATTGAGAGATTTCACGCAAATAGCCGATGTCCTCTCTTGAAGTAAGCCGGCCATTTTCTAAGGTGCGTTCTAAATGAAAATGACAAACATAGTTTGCGCGTCCTTTTAATAAAGCAACGGAAACGGGTGCGCCCAAGGCTTTGCGTATGGTCGGTATATCTTTTAAGTACAACTGATCTTGCAAATTTTTAGTACCCGTTGAAATTATAACTTTCCCGCCCCAAAGCAAAGCAGGCGCTAAATATGCGAATGTCTTCCCGGTGCCGGTTCCCGCTTCCGCAATGAGAGCAGTTTGTCCGACAATGGCTTGCGCAATCGCCTTCGCCATTTCAATTTGCGCATGACGTGGCCGATAACCTGTCACAGCGTTACCCAATGGGCCCATCGGACCGAAAAGACGCTCAATCTCTGCATCATGACTATGAGTGTCAATAGTAGAGGTCGGCGAGTTAATAAGGGGTAGGGATTTGGACAAAATTTATTTTGTAATGGACAGTTTTAAAGCGTAAATATCTATGGCAGCGATCCCATGACGAAATAACCTCAATTCTAAGACCTCTGCAAAATCAACTGCGTGAATTTGCAGAGATCTCATTTTATAATTTTATGGAGGATCATGCAGGCTGATCAGGAATTAACTGCATTTGCAATAATTTCATATGGTCTTTAAGCTGTAGCTTTCTTTTCTTTAGCCGCTGCAGCTGTAGCTCATCTGTATGCCCAGACGATATTAGCGTTTCGATAACAATATCTAAATCGCGATGTTCAACAGTTAGTAGAGTAATCTGTGTTTGTATTTTATCGTTATCATTCATAAATTTTGAGAACTTAAAAGTATAGAATTTATCAAAGGTGAAATATTCAACTGACGCCATCAGCTTAAAAGCACGGTGAACCCGTTATTATGAACCAATATAATGATCGCCATTCAAGATTTCGATTTCTGTTTTAGCATTTACGCCAGTTATATGCTTACTTTAGTATCTCCGAAGACTTATAAAGTTGAAGTGTCATCCGTGCTTTGACTATCTGTTAAACCAAGATTTTCCATTAGACCACTACAACTTCATGGTGATGCCGATAAATATTACTTTCAGACTAAGAACACTATACGGAATGCGGCAAGTGGAATGTACATGCGTACATGAGGATGGCGGGCACCGCGCAGCACCATAGTTGCTCGCGCACGGGTCTCTTTTATGCGATTTTTAAAGTAACCCAAGCCCATAAAGTGAGCGAGGTACTTAATTTACCCCCCGCTTGCCATGAGCTTCTACCCAAAATGCTTGTCGGCACCGAGGAATACCGTAATGTGGATATCCACAATATACACCAGTTGCTACATCTCGCAGAATAGCGGCTCCAGACTCAATCAAAATGCCGACATAGTATGGTGAAGACGTGCGCAAAATAGGCCAGTAAGCCTGACGACCATCATAACGCAACACGTCTATACTTACAGAAAATCTGGAGTAACTCTCCCTATGTGAGGGATGGGAATCAGAAAAGCGGCTTGCGTCAAATGAGATTATTTAAGGAGAATACAGTATGGAAAGCATTAATACGTTTTTTGAAACTCGTTGGCAAACTTTCAGTTTAGACGCTAATGACGTAAATGGGCTGGTATTAAACCGAGGAGATGTTGAAAAAGTTATCCACAATAAAGGAAACTTAAGTGGGGCATACTTGAAGGCTGATATTGATGTAAAAGGCCTGAAGTTTGAGTCCATAAAGATGGATAAACACATGCTGCAGTTATTAATACATAAAGGAGCGGATGTTACCGGAGTTGACTTGAGCTATCAAAATTGCAATGGTATCGATCTTACCAACGTCGATTTGTCCCATTCGATTTGCAAAAACACAAAATTTGAGAATGCGATATTTAATAATACCAATTTAGCTGGGGTAGATCTCAGTACAGCGTTTTTGTCCTATGCAAAAGTGAAATCCGTTATTTTTACGGAAGAAGATCGTAATCCATATATCGAGCTTTATAAAAATAGGTTGTTTTACGTTCTTAAAGGAAAAGATTACTTTAATAATGGGGATCCTTTTTATAGATTGGACAATTCAATAATAAAAAATATCCGTGATGGAATACTTTGTGCTTTGCCCAAGGAATATCTTGACTCTGGAATGGTGGGTCATATTTGTGGCGCCCAAAGTATCTGTGTATATACGGGATTCGATATGCGTCTGGTAGCAGCTTCTCACAATAGTCCGCTACAAAGACAGGCCGCTGAAAACGCCATACAAAAATTGCTGGGAAATGGTTTCAGTGAGGATCAAAAAATTCTTTTCCACCAAGCACGCGCAGCGATGTGGCAACTTTTGAAGTTCACGCTATCGATGTTCCACGAAGAAATATTAAATGAAGCTAAATTTTGGAATGGTACGGTACTTGAGAAAATCTATATTATAAATAGTAAAGCCGATGAGGGGCCCAGTATCACACCGCTGCTGGCGGAAGCATGCTTCGCAGGTGTTTTATGGCACAGTATTCAAGAATATAAGCTTGATTTAACAGAGGATCAAATGATGGCTGTCCGCGAGCTGTTCTTATCGCCAGATTATTTTTGGTAAGCGTGGAGTTAATGGTGGCAGATTTAAGATAGCGATAGCAAGATATCTTTTACCATTTTGATCTCAATGGTATGGGAGGACTCCGGCCAGGGAATACGGACCTGGCCTACGAGAGTCGCGTATTAATAAGTAAGGTAAGGCTTAACCCAACTTATTTCTATCCAATGCCTTCTTCTCTACCATTTTCTTAGCTATGCCCCGCAATATATTTACCTCTTCCACCTCTAGTTGGGTTCGCGAAAATAAACGCTTTAATCGCGACATTAATTTTTTTGGACTTACTGGATCGATAAATTCAAGCGCAATTAACCCTTGTTCAAGATGAGCAAACATGGCATCCACATCTGCCAGATTCGCTATACTTCCTTTAAACCCAACCTCAAGTCCAGGCTTATTACCTGGCATCTTTTTTTCTAAACAGCTGTACCGACATTCGTAAGCCAACACTTGCACGGCCTGAGCAATATTTAAAGAGGAATACGTCGGATTGGCGGGAATGTTAACCAGATAGTTGCATTTTTCGACAATTTCATTGGGCAGGCCTGTCCGTTCGTTACCTAGTACTAAGGCAGCGACTCCCATTTTAGGTTCACGGAACTTAAGCGCAAACTCGCGGGGGTCTAAAACGGGAGGAGAAAATTCGCGTAGTCTGGCGCTGACCGCCGCAGCGAATTCACAGCCTTGCAATGCCTCCTGGATAGAGCCAACAATAATAGCATTCTCAAGAATATCTAGTGCGCCGCTTGCCAATGCAATCGCATCCGGATGTACTGATACGTTCGGGTAACGCGGATTGACCAGGTAAAGGGCAGAAAATCCCATTGTCTTCATTGCTCGTGCAACAGAGCCAATATTACCTGGATGGCTGGTTTCTACCAGAATAAAACGCAGTCGGTCGAATAGAGGTAATGGCGAAAAATCGCTTGGTTCATGCATGGTACAAGGCCCAAAAAAGGTAGGGAGAAAATATGCAGGATATGTATTTCGGGTAAAATGCCCAATTATTGTGTTTTAGATGACCTATTTTTTAAAAAAACGCAGCGCTCTTTGCCTTTTGGACCATTCAGCCCTAAAGCAGACATTCTAACGGAAATTTTATGCATCCAATGCTCAATACGGCCATTAAGGCCGCACGCCGTGGCGCGACGGTTATTAACCGCGCTTCTTTCGATTTAGATCACATTAAAGCGATTGAAAAACAGCACAACGACTTTGTTTCTGATATCGATAAAGCGGCAGAAGCAGCCATTATTGACGTGTTGATTTCCGCTTACCCCTCTCACGCTGTTCTAGCTGAGGAATCAGGTCCATCAAGTAACTACTCAAAGGACAGCGAATATGTCTGGATTATTGATCCGTTAGATGGCACGACCAATTTTTTACATGGCTTTCCCCAATATTGTGTTTCAATTGCCTTACAACATAGGGGCGTAATCACGCAGGCCGTTATTTTTGACCCCACTCGTAATGAATTATTTGCTGCTACAAAAGGAGCAGGTGCTTTTTTAAATGATAAACGCATTCGTGTCACTAAACGCGACAAACTGGCTGAAGCGCTAATAGGCACAGGTTTCCCATTTAGAAGCACTGCAGAAATTGAAGACTATATTCCCATGTTTAAAGCCATGGCAGGAAAATGTCAGGGCCTGCGGCGCCCAGGAGCTGCAGCACTTGATTTAGCTTACGTCGCTGCAGGTCGGCTAGACGGTTTTTTTGAAAAAGGACTTAAACCGTGGGATATTGCCGCGGGCGCATTAATTGTGACAGAAGCTGGCGGAATTACTGGTACTTTTTCTGGGGAATCTGACTACTTGCAAAAGGGTGACATCATCTCTGCCTCGCCCAAAGTATTTGCACAGATGCTGAACATTTTAAAACCCTACGCTTAATTAGAAAAACTAACAACTCAATGACTTCATTCTCAGATTTAGGTTTGGCGCAAGAAATCTTGCGTGCTGTTAGCGAACACGGTTACACCACGCCAACACCAATTCAATTACAAGCAATTCCAGCCGTTTTAACGGGACAAGATTTATTAGCCGGCGCGCAAACGGGTACCGGTAAAACGGCAGGGTTTACTCTTCCGTTATTACAGCGTTTGATCTCTTTATCGGCTGAAGCCGGCATCAATCAACGCCCTGCTGCTACTTCAATTCGGGCTTTAATTCTTACCCCCACTCGCGAACTAGCCGCTCAGGTTGAAGAAAGCGTGCGCACTTATGGTAAATATCTGCCGCTAAGTTCCGGCGTTATTTTTGGTGGGGTTGGAATCAACCCACAAATTAAATTATTAAAAAACGGTGTTGATACTTTGGTCGCCACACCCGGTCGTTTGCTAGACCACATTAGCCAAGGCACTATCGACCTGAGTCACGTCAAAATTTTGGTGCTTGATGAGGCAGATCGCATGCTGGATATGGGGTTTATTCGCGACATCAAAAAAATTCTGGCGTTGCTGCCAGGCAAGCGACAAAATTTGTTATTCTCAGCTACGTTCTCTACTGAGATTAAAGATTTAGCCGATAAATTACTCAATTCGCCCGCAATGATTGAAGTAGCGCGTCGCAATTCAACCGTCGAAGTTATCTCACAAAAAATTCATCCGGTAGACCGCGATCGCAAACATCCATTATTAGCGCACTTGATAAAAACATTAAACTGGAGTCAAGTCCTGGTTTTTACTCGCACCAAGCATGGCGCCAATAAATTAGTGGAACAGTTGGAAAAAGCGGGTATTTCGAGCATGGCGATACATGGCAATAAAAGCCAGTCGGCCCGCACCAAAGCACTTGCTGAATTTAAAGACGGGAGATTGCAAGTTTTAGTGGCCACTGACATCGCCGCACGCGGTATTGATATTGATCAATTGCCTCACGTAGTTAACTATGACTTGCCTAATGTTCCAGAAGATTACGTACACCGCATTGGACGAACGGGTCGAGCCGGGGCCGGTGGAGAAGCAATTTCTTTAGTCTGCGTAGATGAACTCAGACTGCTGGCTGACATTGAAAAATTTATTAAACGCAAAATCATCAGCGAAGTGGTCGTGGGATTCGAACCCGATTTAAATGCTAAACCACAACCGATACAGCTGCGCAGTCAAGGTCATCATCCGAGTTCCCGCTCGGGTACCAGTTCAGGACAAAGACGATCGCCCACGGTTCCCGGTAACAAATCTGCTCCCCGCCGTACATCCTTAGGACAAGGAACGCCAGGCGCAGTCAGTACAAATCCTTCCAGGCCGTATGCGGGCAGTGCACCATCCACCACATCAAGACGAAGCAGTAGTGGGAACCGAGGGCGCGGATAAGTTACGCGGCTACGGATAACCAGCTTGAAGGCGGAAGCTGCGTTATCACTAAGCAAGGTTGTTAGCAGAGGATATCGTGTTTCTTCGCCATTTGTTTTAGGCAACATGCACTCAAACGCAGGGTAACAAAGGCATAGTTGTCCTTACACGCAGGTCCTTTTATGAATCGATCTCGCTCAGAAGTAAGCCGTCATCAAGCTGGTTGATAACAAGTAGTTGTCGATTAGAAACATAACGCTCCGGCAGCTGCGCGCCCGTTGCGGAGCGCTGCACCACTGCTCATAAAACCATTTCCTCTGCGATCCGCCCTGCAAGGCATTGAGAAGTTAAGGCGTGTTTGAAGTGATTTGCAAACCGTCCATTCTGCGTGCCACTTTGCACCAATATGCGCCGATAACTGTATGCGTACCACACTTAACAAATGCAGCGCCATGCACCGCTGGTAGCCAGCCACTCCGGTGCGACTTTCGGGATAGCCAAAAACCGCAATAATGATCGGTTCATCCGGAACTTCAAAGTGACTTCAATTAATGAGGATGAGCCGCGATATACGGTAGAATGCTTTGGGACGAGCCCCGTCTACTGCGCAATTCCGGGTTGGCATGCGCAGTAGGTTATGTGCAGAGGTCTCAATGGTAGGGAAATCCCCAATGTCCTACATCTCCTATCCGTGTGACAATACGTAACATGAGTGGACTATAGGTAGACGTTCAGCCAGGGTAGTTGGGTAATCTTGCGCATCCTTATCTAATTCTAAAAAAAAGAAAAATCGCATGTGTGGCATTGATGAATTGCATATTAAACGCCTGATTAGGAAAAAATTTTTTTTCTTATACAAAGGAGAATCACATGATATTAATCAAAAAAAAATCGGTATTTCGTCGTTGGGTGGTGAGCCTAGCCACTGCAGCTATAGTGAGTGCTTGTGGTGGAGGAACGGGAGACAGAACTGTCAGGGAGAAAAGCTTTGATCGCATTGGCCTCGACGTCTACCCTTATCTCCATGTTCGAGAATATGGGAAGTTTATCGCCACCATCGATCAATCCGCCAATATTACTTTTCTTTCTATGCTTCCGAACTATGAATTTACCTTCCCTTCAGGATTGCCTGGCGGTTCGGCCAGCGGGACTATTTTTCAATACACTGACAATTCGGCTAATAAAGCAGTCACTATAGCGTCCCCGACGGACACAAAATCTGTCCAAAATGTTTTTTGGAATGACACAGAAGATCCAAATTATTTTGGCTTGAGTCTAGTGGGATTTAGATATAGGGATGAATTCGGTCCTCTAGATTTGCCGAAAAGAGGCACAGCTTTTTTTAAAGGACAAGCTTTGCAATACATCATTGATAACAGCAGATTTCCCACAACGTACGCTCTCTTCGCATCCAATGCTACAGCACAAGTCGATTATTCAGCCAATACGTACAGCATTTCAATAGCGCCCAACCCTATCTTGCTTAAGTCCGTGGGGAATCCTGATGTCATTAATCCAGCGCTTTTTGCGGCTAATTACACAGTCACCAACATGAACAATTCAGGAGTTAGCACTAATGGCCCGGGCAATTGGAGCAACCCACCTATCAGTGGGCTCGGTTTGCTAGCAAGTGAAGAGAGGCTTGCTATCTTTGGTAGCCATTCTGAGGAGTTAGCCGGGATTATCACATACCTGACACCATCCGAAGATGGGCGACAGCAATACATATCTTTCGCTTTGGCAAAACAATAAATCTGGTGTTTAGTTTTACTAGGGCGTAAAATTGCGCCTTTAGCAGCCATGCGTCCTTACAATGACCCGATACACCAAATATCGCTACGGTATTTGACTTGCATAATGCCTAAGTGCATCAACTTTATTCGTTAAGTTGCACAAAATCATAATTAGTTACCCTTCCTGCTCCGCAGGCCAATCGCGAATGTATGCTTTGAGCATTTGGTTTTCAAAACTTTGGGCATCTAACACTGCTTTTGCGACGTCATAGAATGAAATCACCCCCAACAATATTTTATTGTTCACGACCGGTAAATAACGTACGTGTTTTTCCAACATAGCACGACGAATTTCATTCACTTCTGTATCAGGACTCACTGTAAGAGGATTTTTAACCATGTACTGTCTTACAGTCCCTGCTCCTAACGAACCGCCATTAGAATGGATCGCTTTGATCACTTCACGAAAAGTAAGCATACCAGCAACCTCACCGGCCTCCATTACGACCAATGAACCAATATCTTTTTCTTCCATCACATTGACTGCGTTAATTATGGTGGTATCCGGTGTAACCGTATAAAGAATATCTCCCTTTACTTTCAGCATTTCTGACGCTTTCATACTTACCTCCCAAAATTATTTACAGTTTATAGTTTATTTTGATAGCAAAAAAATTACGATTCCTTCTATTTCCTATCTATTACCCAGAAAAATCTCAAAGTCCGCATAGCAAATGTAACTGATACCATGCAATAAATCTAGTAAAGGAAATGCGCTAACTTCAATTAATCAGGTACCCGAGACACGACTACTGTTATTCCCTACCGTTTTCTCCCTTGCTCAATTTTGTAATGAATATAGGTCGGTCAATGGTTGATAAGAATCAAATTAAAGAGAGAAATTTTTCCTACAGTTAATTTTTTGAGAAACTTTTTACAGTACCAGCCAAGCTACTAAATACGTCAACATCAACATTTCCACCACTAACAATTACGCCGACTCTAGCACCGGCAACATCAACTACTTTGTGCATCACAGCTGCAGCGGCCAAGCATCCGGTTGGCTCAACTATCATTTTCATTCGTTCCGCGAAGAAGCGCATTTGCCTACATAATTGCGCGTCTGTGACGGTAACAATATTTTTCACGTGGGCTTGTAAAATAGGGAATGTCAACTGCCCGACTTGTTGGGTTTGCGCACCATCTGCAATGGTATTGGGTACCGATATACGCAGTGGCTTTCCGCTACGCAGAGATTGCTGCACATCGTTACCAGCCTCAGGTTCAACGCCTACCACCATGCATTGGGGTGACAACTTTGCTGCAGCAATCGCACTACCCGCGAGTAGTCCCCCCCCTCCAGTAGAAATAAAAAGATAATCTAATTGCCCCACTGAGTCGAATAATTCTTTAGCGGCGGTTCCCTGACCAGCAATCACATCGGGATGATCGAAAGGAGGAATTAACGATAATGCATGTTCTTGAACCAAACGATGCGCAACCGCCTCGCGATCCTCAACTCCTCGCTGATAAATAATCACTTCCGCCCCGTAAGCACGGGTAGCCACCATCTTCATGGCCGGCGCATCGTGCGGCATCACAATTCTTACGGGCGTATTCAATATACGTCCTGCCAATGCAACTGCTTGCGCATGATTTCCAGAGGAAAAAGCGACCACGCCACGGCGTTGTTGGTCTGCACTGAGTTTCCTCATAGCGTTGAAAGCACCACGAAATTTAAAAGCGCCCGTCCGTTGTAAATTTTCACATTTAAAGAATAGTTTAGCATTAGCCTGTTCATCGGCCTGGCGGGAAGTTAAAACGGATGTGTAATGTGCAACGTCTTTCAGTACCTCAGATGCGGAAATAATGTCTTCATAAGAAATAGCGAGAGGATTATTCATAAGTTTGATCGTGAAATCGCTTTAAAAATAGGATGTAGGTAAAGCCTTAACAGCTCTAAAGCCTGGTAGGGGCTCGAATTATCAGGGTCAAGGCTTGTTGTCGGAAATTTTTGATTTAACTGTTAAAAGAGGCCAACCAGGGCTAAGAGAGGGCAACTATTTTTTATTTCGCAACTCACGCAGCAGTGTCTGCACATCAGAACTAACCGGCACGCCGTATTTTGTTAAAAGACGTAAATGAAGAACAAAATTCTCCAGTACTAATTTAGCTGCTACGGCTAATAATGTAAGATGTTTGTCTTCTTCGCTAAAATTTTCTAACTTGGCTGCCATGTCGCACACATGATTAGAAATCAAGCCACGCAATTCCTTATCGTTAAATGGTAAGTCAGCAAAATCGATGGGATCTTCCTGCTCTACTTCTTCCATTAGTTCTTGTAGCTCTTGCGCTGTGATTAGCATAATTGTATATTCCAAAAACAATTGTCATAAATAGTGCCTACATCGACAGATAACGCACTTCACCCGACCGACATTGAGCACAGAATCTCAAGCGTAAGCCAACTCTACGCATTCCATAACAATTAACCAACAAAGGCATCACTTTTAACTAGCGTGCCAGCAGAAAGCGTTAGTACGCGCTCACATTGTTTGGCTAACTTAACATCATGCGTGACCAAAACTAGCGTAGAACCGTATTCGTGATTTAACGAAAACATTAATTCCATTACCCGGTTCCCGGTTACGACATCTAAACTTCCCGTCGGTTCATCAGCCAATAATAACAACGGTTCAGTGATAAAAGCGCGAGCCAGTGCCACCCTTTGTTGTTCGCCGCCCGATAAATATTTTGGATAATGTTTCAACCGCTTAGATAAACCTACTTTTTCCAACATGTGTTCTGCTTTTTCACGGGCTTCTCGCGAGGTAAACTGATTCCCTCGAAGTTCCAACGGAAGCATCACATTCTCCAGCGCGGTTAAATGTCCTAGCAATTGAAACGATTGGAATACAAAACCTAGGGTTTCTTTACGCAATACAGCTCTTTGGTCTTCATCTAACTTAAAAATATCTATCCCATTAATAAACACTGATCCTGCGCTGGGTATATCTAATCCTGCTAATAAACTTAGTAATGTAGATTTGCCTGATCCGGA
>JAJNBE010000068.1 GCA_021155915.1 Solimicrobium sp.
GCCAGACATTCCGAACACCAGAAGGACTGATATCGACCTGCTGGATTTTCTTAAGCTGCAACGCTACCTGGAGCTGGCCAAGGTGAGGATTTTTTAACGTGTAGTAGTTTTGATCTGATCTTACAATATCGCACGTCAAACCGGGGAACTGTCAGATCGGATAGCGACTACTACAGTTAATGGTTGGCCTGTAACGACAAAATCGCTCGGTAATTAGTCCGACAGTTTCCCTTGGTAATGACACTACAACACCTGATGCTTACCCATCAAATGAGTTTACGACCTATTATTCGAGTTAGCTCTTTAGGAAAACTATTTCCTGCAAAATTCTCGTTTTTCGAAATTTCTGATAACAAAAAATATTTTTCGGGAGCATCTTGCTGTTCTATGAAGCTTTTAAGTTCAGGGTCATTAGATTTAGCGCCCCCCAAGTGAGCCCAAACCTTCAAGGAAGAGGTTACATACCCCCGCAAGTCAAACCGTCGCAAGTCACGGTTAGAGAAGTTCAGCTTTTCTGGGCCCTTTCCGAGGGCTTCTTTTAAAACCTTTACTTTGAGAGAGGTCTTTTCCGTAGTCTCAAATATACCGCTATTAAAAATAGCAGCAAAAACAGTTGTCATCTCCTCCGAAAGAAAGGAGTGCAATATCCAAAAACGCCCTGGAATAAGCAAATCAGGAGATCCGGCTTTTATTATATCTTCCTTCCATAAGCAACCTCCAAAACAGTCTTCCACACTTTTCTTGCCTGTAAGAAAGCCTAAAAACAATTCATCTGAAACCCCAAGTCCATAAAAAAAGCTTCCGTCAGAATGTTCACCTGCGTTAAGCATACAAAACAAAGCGTTCTGAAATGACTGATTTCTCTTGAGACTATCGAAGAAAGGTCGATTTTCTTCTATTCTGTGTAATAAACCAACCGTGTCCGGAGAGGGCGCTACATACTCTTGGATATCTGCATCAGTTCTAGACTGCCAATGTATAGAGCCGCCGATATTTATGCCGTGTACTGTCGCGCCATTATTAAACGCTGTGGTCGATATATAACGTTTTGATCCGATAGTGTCCATTATGTTATCTTTAATTTTGTTATGCATTGACTCCGTATTGTTAGCTCAACAGGACGCGTGTTCAGAAAAAATTATCTCATGCTCTAGCGGTTGACGCTATTGGGGGTAACACTTACAAAAAACTTCGGCACTGTTGGCGTTTTTTTCTTTTTTCTTAGATTGTATGTTTCATAACCCGAGGCTTGTTCAGTCAGCGAAAACGGCGGTAGGCGGCAGCAGTGTGCGTTTCCCTGGTAAAAGCGCTTGTCCGTAGGGCGTTAGCACCTCGTTAAATTCCTTTAATGTGGCTGTAAGACTGACTTCTCCCATATCATCCAATGCACGATCTATTCTGGTTAATTTCACTTTTGGTATTTTCTTAAAGTCTAAACTCTTCGAGGGGAAAATAGTAATCCAGTGCTTCATCTTTCCCATCATACGAAGGTATATATTTTCGTTTTATTTTTCTCATGTTCAGAGGCTCATCAGCAAACAATGCCTATGTTATGTCAATCTATCCCTGGGTCTTCAGAAGAACCCCCAAAATTGACGAATTTAATTTAAGCCGTCAAGAATGCTTGTTTTAAGCGTATATTTTTGATCTGAAAATTTAATATGAAGGGATTCTTGATAAGCTTCCGTCAAAGTTTTAAAAAAAAGTGGGCTGATGGCACGAACCCTAAATCCCACCAATTCCTTAGTAACGAGCACTTCATAGCTGCCTTTAGAATTTAATAAATTTGTTAGAAGATATTGCCAACAGCAGCCAGGCCAAAGGGCGTGTTGAACGTGCCAACCTGACGCTACAGGATCGCTTTGTCAAAGAGTTACGCCTGCAACATATTTCAACCATAGCCGTCGCAAACGCCTATGCACGCACCTTTATTGCTGATTACAACCGTCGGTTTGCCAAACCGCTACGCAACGATTTTGATGCACACCGCCCACTGCGTGAGGATGAAGATTTAAACCTGATATTTACTTTTCGGGAACTACGCAAGGTGTCGCATGCATTGACACTGCAATACGACAAGGTGCTGTACATGCTCACTGATAACACGACCACGCGAAAGCTGATTGGTCGTTACATTGACGTTTATGAATATCCAGATGGACACATTGAACTACGTGCGGACGGGATCTCCCTGCCCTATTCCTTATATGACAAGCTGTCCGAAGCAAATCAGGGAGCCATCGTTGAGAGCAAGCGACTAGGTCACGTTTTGCAAGTCGCCCTAGTAATGCAGGAGCAGCGCGCCAGACGTCGTGGACGTTCGGCGCCGGCATGCACTAACCAGCGATTAAAGCCGGTACAGCTAAAAGCCACACCTAAGAAGAAAGTGTCCCGTCAACTCAATACAGATGATCTGTCGATGGCTATTCAAGAAAACCAGCAGGTGCTGTTACAAAAGCGGGCAGTGCCCATTTTAATTCTGAAATGAGCAATAACCTGCAGCGCATGAGGGATTTCCGGACTTACCTATCGCGGCGTACGTTCACGGTCTAGACACTGACCATGCATGTCGCCGTAGATAAGTCTGCTTTGCCATTTTTCTTATCGGTTAATACGGTCACAGGGCTAAGTTGTAATATCCGATTTTAGCTAAGTTCAAATGGCCGGTAAGATAGTTGCTCCACTTCATATTTTTGCTAGGAGACTTGCCGCATGATAGAACCGCGTGAGTGGTATTTTTTGAAGCACCTATTCTGCCAGTGTTTAGACCCACTATGAGGGTAAACCACATTGTGCATTGGACGACTACGTGGCACTATCCTGCCCATTCGAAACATTCGCGCCAAGTACCGGAATGCGCTTTTCAATACATAACCAGAGGAAAAAAAATGGACGTCATCAGTAATATTAAGAGTACGGCGAACCGTACAACAGTGGGCGCGTTGCCCATAGATCAGCGGTACGATAACGCGCTGACGCGTGAATATGAATACGCGCGGACGGATGAAGGAATACCAACGATTAAGGCTCTCCTAGATGCGTCGTATGTGTCTAGTTTGAGAAAATGGGTAGACAGTGCTTGTCAGGGCAAGCGAGGCTACTACCAAAAAGTAGTTATCGAAATTCTTAAAATACCACGGCGTAGGGAGTTAATTGTATGGATTAATTGCCAGGGTCTTGACAGCTGCCCACCTCTTCCGAATCTATCTCAGCGTTTGATATCGTTACGTTTGACGGGCCAGCCTGACGTCTCACTCGAAGTTTTTCTCGCTAGCTGTCCTAGTTATGTAGAAGAGTTATCTTTTTTTGAAAATACTGGAATCTATATGCTTTCCAGTAAAATGGTTCCTCCCTCCATTAAAAAGTTATCTCTTAGTGGGTGTCCGAACCTAGTTTCTTTCGCAGGGGAATTTACCGTCGCAAATTTAAGGCTTAGCAATATTGCCGGTCGCTCTTTGGCTATTTTAAAAGATAACTTTCCCCAACTTTGCATCCTCTCCTTATCTGCAAACGCCAATTTAGAATCGATCGAAGTAAGTGAAAATTTTGAGTTAAGTCGATTAGATATTTTAGGAGATCATAATAAACTTACCAAGATTCCTTCATTTTCCAGAGTGAAAGCAATGGATATTAGTTCTTCCAACCTTGCTTCTATCTCCGACTATTCCTGGGGCTACGATACTAAGGATGGGTTTAAGTGTAATGAGGATGCTTTTGTTGAGCTAGTCATAAATCATCATAAGCAAAACAGTCCAGCAGCGACTCTTAAATTAATTGAGATGACTGAACATATTTTGTTGACGAGCGATCACCAAAAATACGCGTCGTTATGTCTTATGGCTTTAATCGATCCTGTGCCCCCATCGCCAAGATCCTTTAGCGAGGCCGAACTATTACTCGGACAACTATTCTTAGAGGGAAAACTAATCAATAGTGATTATGAGAAAGCACAGAAATTTTTCCGATCGGCACTTGAGCGGGAAAAATATCCAGAAAAAAAAGAAGCGTTACAACAAAGGATCGAATCGCTTGAACGTGATTACTTTTATGCCTTCTATCGGAAGGCGCGACTAATCTCAAATTTGGAAGGGGAGACAAATTTGCTCCCAGAGTTATCTAATCATATTTTTTCCATGGGATTTTCGGCAATGAAGAAGCCGCACTGAGCGGTATTTTTTTGTGACATCAGTTCAGCCAGTGTTCTGGTCATGCTCATTGATTCGCTTGGATTTAACAATATGACCCCCGTGCGTATAACCAAAAACCGGATATTTCAACCTAGCCAGCCAGCGGACATTTGAACTTAGCCTTGACCCACGTATGTGCTGACTTTGCAATAGACAAGATAATGCATTTTCTGAGGGCTCAAAGACCGCGTGGTTATTGACAGTTAAATACATTGAGGTTTCCTACCACCCGACGAACCATCGAACTCACCTAATTGACGAAGGTAAAGAGTAATGGAAAGCATGAATACATCCAATAGGATAAATCCGTCTACCATGAATCGAACGGGCAAAGTCAAGGCTCACGACAACTCAGAGCAAATAAATTGCCTGAATAACCGCCCCCCAGCGGCTCTTCAACTTGAACTTATCCTATGTCAAGGCTACCTACCTGCTTATGACGTATATTCCGTGAGTTTGGTCAGCCATTTTTTTAGAAAACTATTTTTTTCTTATACGTTAAAGTCTGATCACATTAAAAACTTGCCGAGGAAAAAAGGGGATTGGGAGGATATAGCATCTAACTTCGTATCTGTAACTCTGGCCAGGCAGGTATCTCAGTTTTTGAACAAACCTGATGGGATATGGACCCCTCAAGAAAAATTTGAACAGTTTCCTTCTGAATGTTTAAAAGATGAATTCCTGCCCTTTAATTCAATTTTTTTAAGGTCGAGAGGGCTTGATAGAATCTTAATAAAAAATGCTCTTGCCATAAAAAAATGTACCCTTTCATATCTGCTGGTAAATGCCCCAATCATTACGAAACAGTTAACGCATCCAAACGTATTGACGAATGTGGATTACGTACTTGTAGGATTGTTAGATGTAAAAGAATTAAACTCTTTAACCTATGCTGCCAAAACTTGCCTAGCTCTGGAATGCATTCAACAAAGAATGCTAGATGGAACAATCACCGTTGAAGCTGTTAAAAAGTACGATCAGTTAACTGCCATTGCGTTAAAGGTTTGGAATAGCTACTCTTTCTGTCGAGAATTTCGGAAACAACTTACGTTTGAGCAAGTTATTTACGACCCTAAGCAAGCTCGTGCTTTTATGGATAGCAAGTATATTAGAGAGATTATTTTTAAGGAACGACAAGAAAATTTTAAAAAAAGGGTAAAAATAGAAAACGATTTCCGTTAGGAACTAAGGCTAGCGGAAGTAATACATCCTGCTATATCTGTTTGACCTCGGCTTTTTTTTATTTCTAGTAAATAGAACCTGTTTCCGAGTTTCTGATCAATAACATTTGAACAAGGAAACAGAGAAAATGGATACCACTATAACCTTGAGAACCTTTTATCAATCGTCTTTCAAAGAACCAGGGGAATTAAACATAAATTTCAATACCGAGAATCATTTATCCGTTTGTTCATCTGAATCTCAAAAAACTGCAGAATCTTCCGCCGAATTTCTTTCTAGCCTTGCTGACTGGAAAAGCGAACAGCTTTCGGCGGAGAATGATGAGTTAGACCGGATAGTGAATGAAATAACGGATTGCTACATTAATCAAGATACGGAGTTAACGCTTAATCGTTTTTATTCAATTGAACTTTTGCCGCCCCTTCCACCCCAACTGACTCATCTGAATATATGGTCGTGGGCTGTGCTAAAGAGACTACCCGATACCTTTCCCCCTAATCTGACGAAATTAGATATGAGTCTTTGTATTTTAGTGGAAAATTTGCCTGAGTTACCAGTAAGTTTAGTCTCACTAGTTGTGCAAGACTGCAGAGCCTTGTCCTACTTACCTGATAATTTTCCGGAGGGACTAACCAAATTGGAGCTAACTGAATGCAAGATAACCAAGCTTCCAGATAGTTTGCCCTCCCCACTAACAGAGCTAAAATTATCATGGTGTCGTAAACTGGTAGCGTTGCCTTCTAGCTTACCGAACCAATTAGAAACCTTGAATATTGAAGGTTGTCGATCAATAACTCAATGTCCTGTTTTGCCTGGGAGCTTAACTAAATTCTTGTTAGCAAACTGCAGCGCTCTGGAGAGCCTTCCTCCTAAATTACCACCTAAAATAGGTAGGTTAAATTAACGGGTTGCTGCGCGTTGGTTGAGCTCCCTGCTTCTTTAATGGAAACATTGACTAGTATAAATACGACAAGATGCCCAAGATTGAAAATAGTATCGGACAATTTACCACCGTCATTAATTATTTCGAATCAAGGGAATATAACTTAATATCGTATATAAGTCGGCTGATACGAAATGTCGATTAACAAAGTCCAAAGCTAAGTTACAAAGTTTTTCGAATATTATGCTCTTGCTAGTGAATTTTTGGAGTTTATCTTGATGAACGTAGAAAAGTGTAAGCTAATGCAAACAACACGGATTTTCAGACCATATATCGTATTGATGCTAGTAGTGAAAAGGCTTTAGGACATGTTGTTTTTATTATTGTAATGGGCGACAAGGGTACGTCTCCAGTATTAGAGATGAATAGCAAGGATAGAAAAATGGATATGAATCGCTCAATTAGCATGTCTCTGCCTACACCACGAACACAAGAAACAAGTAGTGAAGCTCAACAAATCAAGGAAGATAATAAAGACCTCATTATCGCTCTCTTTTTATGGAGAAATAGAGCGGAAAATAAGGAAGAAGCTGATCAAATATACACGCTCATAAAGATTTGTATTGTAAAAAAGAGTCGGAGTTATGCCTCTCGAATTTTCCAACAATGAGAGAGCTTCCCCCTCTGCCTAAACATTTGACTAGCCTGAGGGTGTCCCTGTGTAGTGCCCTGGAAGAAATATCTGATTTACCCGATACATTAGAAAAATGCATTGTGATTGAATGTGATAAATTAACTAAAGTACCAGATAGTCTGTTGCACTTAACAAAGTTAATAAAATTAAAAATATCGTGGTGCCGTACACTGAAAACTCTGCCGTCACATTTGCCGTCAACACTGGATATTTTTGATATTTCAGGGTGTCGCGCCTTGACTGCGCTTCCTGCTTTACCAAATGAGATAAGCAAATTTTATTTGACAAATTGTAGTGATCTAGAAGAAATCAGCTATATACCTCCTAACGCGACGTGTCTAGATTTGTTGGGATGCTGTAGTTTACGTAAACTTCCTGAAAGTCTCTCGGATGGATTAAAGCTCCTGAATCTGACAAGATGTGTGGCGCTGGAGAAATTGCCTAGTTCACACGCCAAAGAGCTAGTAATCATCGGTAATCCTTTCTCAAACTCCTCTTCTGAAAGGGTTAAACGAGCTGGCCAACAAATAAAATTAATTTAAATGCCGAAAATCCTCTTCGTGAGAATCTTGTAAAATCTACTGTTGCTTCGCAGGAGAAAGCGCGATTATCTAAAGGAGTTAGTTCCCCATCAATCTGGGCAACTTCCGTCTCTTGCCAAATTAAAAGATTAATCTGAAATAGAATTTTCGCTGGATTGGTGATAAAAGCTCTCTGAATTTTTTGCTTGAAAAATAATTTTTGCCTTTTAACCATCGAAAAGAAGGAGCAAATCACATGAGCCATTCCTTTGCCAGGTGATGTTCGCCTCAGGTCCCACCTTGAACCTTGAGGATATATCGCGTCTCCATCATCTTTTTGTATATCGGCGTAGTTCAATTGCGTGACGATATTCTCAGTAGTTGCCTCAAGCAAATATTGGACGTCAAAAAATAATCGATCCGAGGATAAGGTAGGGTATCCCCCAATATTTTCTTTTTTTGCATATGATACATTTGTCCATGAATACACGCTTGTTAGGTTTTTGAGATTGATCTAATTTTTAACGTTAGTCTACTTCTCAATTAGCCGTTTACGTTGTGAGCACCGGTTGCTTGCCAATGCCCTGCCTACGCTTACTTTCCCCATACCCGATATTGTGGAAATTTAGAAAAATAATAGGAATACCTATGTTACCTCTTACCGTTAAATTCGCTTCGACTGACCCATATCGCACAAATTACAACGGCGATTTGAACGAGGCAAAGAGCCTCGAGCAGAAGGACAATAGCAAGGCATTTGCTATTTATCAACTTCTTGCAAAAGATGACAATCTCGAGGCGCAGTACCGTTGCGGGTTAATGCTATTGGAAGGGCGAGGCACTGCACGCGAAATTGGTACAGCGGTTAAATATCTCCAGATGGCAAGCAACGGGTGGCACCTGGAGGCAAGAAACATACTCGCCCGAATAGAGAAGAGGGTTAGACGACTAGACGCTATCGGAAAAAACTTCAACGAACTGAACACAGCAGATGAGCTGGCCCCGAAGATGCCACTTAAGCTACAGCGCGCTATTGTGGGCCTCTTAATGGTTGAAAAAGGGGACGACGGCACAGAGAACTTGACTATTACTCAGCATGACATTACTAGTGCGATTAGTGACATTGGAGGCTTTAATAAACAGAGCTGGTATAGAAAGGAAATACTGGAAGCATATTTAGCGGGCGCCGATGGCGACGCTAGTTCCCTGTTGGCAGAAGGTTGGGTTGAATACAATCGAAAAAAAAATACAAGTATTGGAATAGTGACGCAAGAGTGTGTCATACCAAAAGAGCTATGGCGATATGTAGGGGAATTCATGCCCATGGAAGAGAACGTCAATCTAGCCTTAACTTCCCGCAATCATACACATATACATGAAGATGCTAATTCTTGGCGCGCTAAACTAAAGCCGGACGTGGCGAGTAATAACAACATGACATTTAAGCAAATCTTTTTTGGTCAAGTTGATGCGCGTAAAGCTAAATATCTCCCTTTAACGTATCTGCATCAGCAGGGCTTTACCGATCCCATTCTGATACAAAAAATAAGAAGCGGTCAGCTTAATTTGATTGGTTATGAGAAAATCCAGCAAGAATTGAAAGGTATTACGTGTAAAGTAAAGTTGAACGTCCTGAGCAACCCATTGATTCAGGTTCTTATCGCTGAAGGAACATTTTCTTTGGATCAACTTTCTGGTGTCACTAAGGGCGGAGGAGACGCGCTTCTGAACCCGGATATTCAAAATTTGCTTCAACAGGAAAAGTACCGACCATCTATCAACCTGGTTCTCGGTTTCTCTGAATCGGCGAGCGCTTGCCTAGTAAATCCTTGGGTCCGAAATCTTATCGTTGAGCGAATGCTTTCTTTGGACCAACTCTCTCTTGTCACTGAGGGCGGAGCCAATGCGATTTTGGACATAAATGTTCAAAATTTGCTTCAACTGGAAAAGTACCGTCCAGCTATCGAGCTGATTATCGGTTTCACTGCGCCTGCGGGCGCTTGCCTAACGAATCCTTGGATCAGGAAACTTATTGTTGAGGGCAAGCTTTCTTTAGACCAACTTTCTGGTGTTACTGAGGGCGGAGCGGATGCGCTTCTGAACCCGTATGTTCAAAGTTTGCTTCAACAGGAAAAGTATCGACCCTATATAGAACTGGTTCTCGGTTTCTCTGAATTTGCGTATGCTTGTCTAAAGAATTTTGGGGTCATGGACCTTATCGTTGAGGGAAGGCTTTCTTTGAATTTGCTTTCTGTTGTTACTAAGGGTGGAGCGGATGCCATTGATAACTGGAGCGTTCGGGACTTTCTTAGAAAGAATTGGTGGCATATCCCAAAGGTTGTTGGTTTATCTCTATTCGCAAGCAAAGCTTTTATAAATGACTGGGTTCGGGCTCGTATAACTGACGAGACACTTACTTTTGACCAACTCGTCGGCATCAGTGAGGATCAAATGAACACTATTTGTAACCCAACGATCCAGGGTCAACAAAAAGATAATCAATCAATAATCAATGAAATTTTTCCCGCTGTAATTATAAATTATGACGATTTCGACTTCTTTTCTTGAGCAGCTTGCGCGCGTTAGCTGTGTGATTCATAGACATCGTTTCAATTTTTTAGTGCTAAATCAGCGTGATAATTTTGTTCCTGAATGCGCACGGACTTGGCTGATGGCGAGCCGAGCAAGAAACTATATTCAATTTCTTATATAGCAGCAATTGGGGGAAACCCTAAATACGGTCAGCCCCCCATGAAGTCAACATTTTTGATGAACTAGGGGCAGAAATATTCAAATTCAAAATTCGCAGGAAAAGCAGAAAGTGTTATTTTCAGCCGACGCTCAAGCGCGACTGGCTGCCTGGCACCAGCGAAAGGTGAGTGTTCCATAATCGAACTCTGCGCAATTTCTAAAACTCAAAACCGGGCATTTCAACTTAGCCAGGAAGCGGACATTTGAACTTAGCCTTGACATAAAATGTAGCAGCCAGTTTAAATAAATTTGAGCACTGGCAGCAAGCAAGTCAAACAGGTGCTCAATTGCTGTGGCGTGTTGCTAAAAGCAAAAATCTTTCTGTCACAAAGGTACTGGAAGACGGTTCATTTTTAAGCACGATTTATCGTCGTGACAAGAAAAGCGAGCGTGCATTGGAGGCCATAGAAGTAAGGATCATCGAATACACCTTACCCAACATGCCGGAAAGTGACCCACGAAAGCAGGATTATCGGATCAGATAGACCAACGCGATAGCATGACGTTAGCAACACTGCGGCGTGCAGACGAACTTATTGCAATCTGGGTGGCCAACAGTGCACAAGAAGCTTCATATGATCTAACGCGGCACGTGTCGATAAGAAACACCCTGCAGATTATTTTTCAGCAATATAAAGCACATGATTTGTATTTTTTATTGATAAAACCTCAATTTCCTCCGCGGACTTTTAACCTTGCCAAAGCTTATCCATAATTGACGTTATATTTGCATTTCCTTGACATAACGTCCAGGAGCTAAAATACCGTTTTTATCGAGAGCAGATTTCAATTTAGTATTGATAGCATCGTAAGGTGTATCAGGTAATAAATACATTTTGTCGGAATTTATGCGATAAGGCATATAGCCGGCAGCTAGACATTGATTAAATAACTCATCGTAACAAGCTAATGCTTTTTCCGTTTCTAACACATCATGTTTATTAAAAAAAATGGGTATTGTAACGTCCAGACAATGGGATGAAAAACCTGCGCACCCGAACATACACTCAAACTCATATTTTTTAAGAATAGGTTCAATGATGTTATAGATACAAGCAAAGTGTTCGGAGGAGAAAGGGATAATTGGGGAAAACCACAACAATCCGTTATCGTGCAGGGTAATATCATTTGCGGTAGTAGCGTCTGTAATTTTAAGCTCGAGCCGTGAACGCCAGAAAATTTGGTTGAGCGTATCTCTCATTGGGATTCCACTCACAATATTTAATATTGTTTGAACACTCTGTAAAGCTTTAGCTGATTTATTACTGTTTAATAATCTATTTAAAAATTTAAGACGCGTTATTGACGTTTGCGAAAATACATGGAATTTGCTTGTCAAAGGTTTTAATATACGTTTAATTTCTTTTATATTATAGTCAACAAGCTTAGATTTCCCATATACTGCAAATACTCCCATCCAAGGTGATATCCCCTTTTCCTGCATAAGTTGCGCTAACAATTCAGCTGAATTTACTTTTTTATTTTTATCCAGCAGTAAATATGGAAATTGACTTGCTACTGACAATGCACGTAATCCGCTGAAAAGGCTAATTCCTGAGCCAATAACAGCATCGTCATATAATTCTTTCAAGAAAGGTAGAGCTTGCCTCAACTGTTCCATATTATTGACAGCAAAGTGCACGAGTTTAATGGTTTCAGGTATTTTTTTTAAAAGAATTGTAATTTCAACGACAATACCAAAATTACCCTGTGCATATAAACCATCTTGATAAGGACCGATTCCCCAGCGAAAAACTGGGCCTGAATGAATTGCACCAAAACGAGATAAGCCTGTTTGAATGAGTTGCCCATCCGCCAAAAGCACTTTCATTTCGGTGATAGCATGAAAATGGTCGCAATAAGGAGTAATACCATACCCTCTATCAATAGCATTCCCCAAAATGCTACCAAATACACCAGCACCTGTTACAGGTACCATATACTTGGCTCCTCGTTCTTGGAAAAAGTCATGTAGTTGCTGTTGGGTAACGCCAGGTTGTAAGGAAATATAACCCAGCACATCATCGTATTGGGTAACAGCATCCATTTTACTTAAGTCAATAATAAGGTTATCAAAACTTACCGGTATTTTTTCTCCATACCCCCAGTTATTACCTTGGCTGATAGAATAAACTGAGATCTGATACTTATTAGCTAATTTTAAAACCTGTTGAATTTGTTCGACTGTAATTGGTTTTACAATGCCTATTATTCTTTTAGAGGCATTAGTAAGAGATCGCAAATAAGGCGCTATAGAGGCTTCATCAAATGAACACTGTATTTCGCTAAAAATTTCTACTAATTCTTGTTTGAATAATTGTATGTTCATACAACTAAAACCTTAATTTGCATTGAAACGCTTCATTTAATGGGTCCGTTAACATAAAACTGTTGACGTACTTCGTCGTTAGAGGAGGTAATGTATCAAGGTTGCAGCAATTAATTCTAACAGCATCGTTGTATTTTAGAACCTGTATAGGTTCTGGAAAAGCGGTAACCGGTTCTGCCCCAACAATTGTTGCAGCCATTTTGTCATGTTTTCGCTTTACGCCATTAGCAGACAACACGATATTTGCTTTCACTATCTGTGCTGCCACAAAAAATGCGCCAGAATATAAATTTATAATATTTTTGGGGGTTCTATATTCAGGGAGGATAAAAAGTCGAGATGCTTCGACAATATTTTTATTTTTATAGGCCGCCAGCAACTTTTTATAATCCTCCTTCTCTAATAACTGTAATAAGACGCTATTTTGGGAATCTTCATTAATAAGAGTAATTCGCACACCGCCTACTATTTGGTTTAGATCCCTCATTAGCAGATGGTAGCTTGGAGCATCTAAACTATCATCATCCGCTGTGACATGGCTGCCATTAAAAAAATCGGGTCGTTCGCCATTATTGTAGAGAACCTCACCTCGTAATTTCATTAAGTAAGTTAATAATTCTATCTCTGATGTGTAAGGATAAACGACCATCCAGTTAAGATTGCCTTGCTGTTTTAATATAGGGTGTTTATTGTAATTATTCATTTCCAAAAATCTTATATCTGGAGTTAATCTTTTGTCCCAAGCCCTTTTAGGGACCTTGTAACTGGCCATCCGCACGGTATAGATATTTCCACACGCCTTTGACGTTAATATTCATCCGTACATCAGGTGCTTAAACGGAACACCTACACGGGCGAAACACCTTCTAAGCACAGCCAAAAATTAGATTGACCAACGGTTAATCGATAAGAAATCCACAAACACCCCAAGGTTTCAGTATCATCTTCTCAAGAAGCTGGTAACTCAATGGAACCGCCGCATACGCGCCAATGAATACTAAAATAACTTTTCTACGAAAACGACGGCTTTTAGTCTTGAGCCAGTTTATGGGAAGATAGCTTTGAATTGTTCTAAAAGCATTATTTTAAAATGACTCTTTCTCACGCCAGAAATCAATGTGACAGAACGGAATGTACTCTATAAACTGTTATAAAAACATCTTCAAATCTTCTCACGTCGTTTTTTGGGTAATTATCTAAGAAATAAAATGTTTCCCACTTTGAAAGATTGAATTGTTAGGCGTTGCAACAGAATCCCATGAGCTTGAATTTAAACACGGACGATGAATCGGATAAATTTGATAGGGTAGATATGGCTAAAGCCAGGGAAGAAAGGGTGCGTGACGTCAGCGCATTTGCAAATGCGTGCGGTGGGGTAATTATTTATAGCATTGCAGAGAATAGTAAGGAAAAAGGAGCATACGGAATTCATGGGGTAACAAATGTAGAGATTAGTTTTCTCCGAATAACTCAGATAATTTGAGTAATACAAAAGTTACTGACAATAGAAGGAAACATTTGGGCGCTGATAGATTGGGAAGCACTCCGTCCCCAGGTAAGTGGGCTGTACAAGCGGGAAACCTCGAAGGCTGGATGACAGGCGCCATTTGATGCGTTATTGATGTTCAAAGCGATTTTACTTGGTCAGTGGCACAGTTTATCTGGTCCGAAGTTGGAACAGGCATTAACGGTACGCATCGATTTCATGCATTTTTGCTGACTGACCCTAACCGATTGAGAGGGAAACCCGATTAGTTATGAAGAGGGTAGCCAGCCGGGTGGGGTCTGTACGGAGAGGCAAAGCGCCGATCCCGATACGACTACCTGGCTTAAAAAGGGAGTAAGTCCCACTTTGGTTACCGGGGTTACACAGGATGGCTATGTGCGGGGCATATTTACTGTACCGGCCAACGAAAGCGAAGTGAGTCATCTTGAACGTGCCCTAGATGCCGCACACATCACGCCCACTCGTCTGTATGCGGATAAAGGTTACGCCAGCACGGCGAACCGGAAAAAGCTGCGTCAACGTCACATCAAAAGCATCATCATGTACAAAGCGCAAAGAAACACACCCCTCTCGCCGGAGCAACGGCAGGCTAATAAACGCATCAGCCATCGTCCCTATATCTTTGAGCAATGCTTCCGTACGGCCAAACGGCTATTTGGCATGGGGCGTGCCAGCTACTTCGGCACCTGCAAAGTCAACACACAAGTTATCCTCAAAGCCTATGCATGAATTTGTTGAAAACGGCCAACAAAATTTTATTGAAACGACATTAAGGGGGTAGTCCATCCATAATATTCTACTGAAAAATTCTTATCGGTATTTTCTTTTAAACGTGGGGGGTCCTGCAGAGGTCTTGCAAAGAATTTAATATACCACAATCTCTGATTTGCCCCTTTATTCGCCTTTTCCAGGCACCTAGTTGTGGTTATTACTTATATCGCTAATCATTATTGGCGGATACTATAAGGCCTTGTATTCAAATAAATGATTATTTGCTTAAATCATATAGAGCACATAATTCTTGTTAAAGTAATCTCTACCATTGTCTCGGTAGGGTAATTCTGGAGAACCTTCATGCAGGTTATGGCAACAACTTACAATAATATTTCGAGATGGGAACTTAAATCTTCTCCTAAAAGCGAAATATCCCGAAATATGGATAGTATGTTAGAGAACGCCAATACCAAAGAGTTGGCAATTGATCTTATGAGCGACTTAATTTTGATTAAGTACAATAGACAGACAGGATTTTGGAATAATGTCGACAATGTGGATAAACAAGAAGAGGGATGGCAGCGGATTGATGCTAATTTGAGATCGAATATTCACTCAAATTTGAGTACCCCTGACCTTATGTGTTTTGTAAGAAATAATGGATATATAGCTCAAAGGAAAATCCCGTCTGGGTTCAAGGCCTTATTGTTGAAACTGTCCTTCGAAAACCGGACAGAAATAGTGAGCAGGTTTCCTGAGGAAGAGCGGGATACCCTGTGTACTTATCTAAGAGATGCTACTGGAGAAGATTGGAGCGCTCATATAGTAGAAGCTGGGAAATTAGTAGAGCACAGGCGCTTTATATCTGAACTTACCCATTGGAAAGATAGCGCATCGGGTAGAGACGTATCAAAAGTTCACACAGTAGTGTTAACTGTTTGCGAACGCCTTGGGGAGGGTAATGACGCAGGTCTGAACCTTGATGGAGTAGACATTAGTACATTGCCCCCTCTACCTCCAAGGCTGACTGTCTTGTCGCTAGATAATTCCACGGTAAAGACACTACCTGTAAACTTACCTGCGGGAATGACCAGTTTGAGCATACGTAACTCAGAGGTAACGGAATTACCCGCCTATTTGCCTGCGGGGCTGAATAGAGATGAGCTGCTCAAAACAACAAAAGAAAATGCCGAGAGAATCGAGGAAACAAATAGGCAACTCCAAGAAAATAGTCGAATTCGAGAGGAAGAGCAAGCAGCTCTTTTATTGCCCGAGAGCTTAGCTTTAACGCAGGTGAGAATCCAGCAAATAAATAGGCTAAGAGAGCCAGTGCAGGCGAGTAATCAGGAACTACTGAGGCTAGCCCCGGACAATAGAGCAAACCAACAGGCAGCGCATGCAGCTCCTTTATTGCCCAGGAGGTTAGCTTTAACACAGAGGAGGCTCCAGGAAATACTTAGGCTAGCCCTGGAAAATAGACCGAACCAAGAAGCAGCACAACCAGTTCCTATATCCCCCGAATCGTTTGCTTTGGCGCTAGAGAGGGTAATGAGTCAGAATGTAAGAGAGCCCGCAGTTTCGGCGTTGGTCCGGTTAATAAGGCAGAATGCAAGAGAGCAGAGAAGAGAGCACAGGGAGGTCTTCCTAGCTGTTTTGGACGAAGAAGCCCATAATGACGATTTTATTGAACCAAATTTCATTTGGGATAACCACGTTGAAGATGCAATTCAAACAGCAACAAATAACAATCGCGCTTTGTACAACTGTGAAGGGGGTATTCAAGCTAGCTTTGACAATCAAAAGCCCAATGAAACCCAGGTTATAAAGATTCACTCGTTTATTCAAACGCGACCAAATTTTGAGGCGCTAACATCCAAGGATGGCCTGCATTTGAGTCCCGCCATTATTTCTCTTCCAGGAGGTGCAGACTGCATTTCGGGTGAGGAATTTGCCCCGACGGTACAAACTGAATGGTGCTTATTGACCCAGGGAGCTAATAAGTATATTTTGGTTACCGCAACAATGGTAAAAGACCTTATATCTAACGGTAGCCTACACCCTTTTCTTCAGCGCAAATTAGTAGCAGACGATATCCTTCGGGGACAAGCGGTATTGGATTTAATGAATGCATAAATGGTAAAGTGTCATGATCAGGGGAAACGGTCGGGCTGATTATCGAGCGATTTTGCCGTTGCTGATTACCAATTATTCTGCTGAGAGCTCTGCACACAACCGTAGCGAGCGAGCCAAGAACAAGTGGCGCGGTGCGCAGCAACCCGAATGTATTTGGAGTACATGAGGATTGAAAGCACCGCGCAAAACCTATTGTATTTGGCTCCAGTAGATTGTCCAGAGGTCTCCACAGCTTTAAGTGTTAGAGTTTCAAAGGAAGACGTACTATGAAATAGCCGAGTCCTCAGTCAA
>JAJNBE010000002.1 GCA_021155915.1 Solimicrobium sp.
AATTAATTGAATGCTGTTTTGGCTATATTGAATACTGAGCCAATGGTTATAAAATTTTTTTTGATCGTGATAACAAAATTTTTCTTGTTGAATTTATTGTTTTTATATACACAATTTTCCATTACAGAATATGGTCTTAATCGCAATAATTATTGGGTAGGATAGGAAAACTTTACTCGTTCCAAAATCTACAAATAACTTGTTGAGTACTTACGGAAACGAAGAACAACAAGCAACGTTAGATCTGAACAACGTCAACCACTTTTAATTTCATATTTGGTCGTCCGGTTGTTTAGTGAAAAAGAACACAATATAGTAATCACCCCGTTAGGTTTGAATTTCAGATAAATGCAGATGCCCATTTTGCTTTTGGGAACATGCAGGCCAGTCAATGCGTAAGGTCTATGTCCAACTTAATCAATAATGCTGTGGATGCGTTGGACACTAAAATTTATGGCCTCATCACGATCAAATTGAATGCTGATGACCGATTTATTGCAGTAACGATCACGATAATGGCAAGGGTATGTCCATAGGGCTGGTAGGTAGAGAAAAATGTTGAACCCCCAAAGTTTTACCGAACGTAAGGAAACTGGGCAGGGTTTTCGGCTTACAGCAAGTCAGTAGTACCCTCGATTGTAACCAGGACGAAATGGGCATAAATTCAACTTCAAGCAAAGGGACGGCTATTCAGGTCACTTTTCCTCGAATAAAAGCTGCAACCTAAATTACTCAGACCATTTATCATAAATTCAAAGGTATTGTTGTCATTCTAGATGATGAAGCCTCTATCCACGCAGCTTGGGATACCAAGCTCTGGGCAGTATATGAAATATATCCGGCCTTAAAGTGTATCAATTCGAACAAGCTCAGGAAGCGTTGATTTTTTTTAAAGGGATTAACTTTAAAGGATAAAATCGAATTGTGTCTTTGAGTCACTAGTGTCCGGTTTAATTAAGGGTTAAAACCAGCAAAGCTAATACTGGCGCTTGTTCTGGCAGTTTAAAGGGTGTCCACGATTTGAATTTGAAATTCGTCATTTGCGATAATCTCGGGTTTATGAGGCTTGGGGTTAAATATGAACGTGGGCAAAACATTGTTTGCGCAGGTGATGGAATTTGTGCCAGGGAAAAACTTCAGCCGCATCATTAGTCGGCATGCTGGTGATGTTAGAGTGCGTACTCTTAGTTGTGCTGATTTGTTTCGGATCATGGCATTCTCGCAATTGACCTGGCGTGAATCGTTGCGCGATATTGAAGTGTGTCTGACTGCCAATCGGACGAAATTGTTTCACATGGGATTGAAGAGTATTCCGGCACGATCGACGCTGTCTGATGCACTCAATCAGCGTGACTGGCGAATTTATCATGCTCTGGCTCAGCGCCTGATTGTGCGAGCCAGAGAGTTGTACGCAGATACGCCAATGACTGTGGATCTTGATGTCAGCGTTTATGCGCTGGATGCGACAACGATTGACCTGTGTTTGTCGCTGTTCGGTTGGGCGCCATTTCGCAAGGCCAAAGCCGCGATTAAACTGCATACGCTGCTTGACCTGCGCGGGGCGATACCTGCATTTATCCATATTAGCGATGGAAAAATGCACGAAGTGAACGTACTCGATTTTTTGCCGATAGAAGCAGGCGCGTTCTATGTCACGGATCGGGGTTATTTGGATTTTGAGCGGCTCTACAATATGCATCAGGCAGGGGCTTTTTTTGTAACTCGCGCTAAAAGTAATATGAATTTCAGGTGTATTTATTCTGCGCCAGCGAGCAAAGACATGGGCATAATTTGTGACCAAACCATTTGTCTGAACGGATTTTATAAGGCGAAGGAATATCCGGAATATCTGCGTCGTATTCGTTTCAAAGACGCTGATACCGGTCAGACTTTGGTGTTTCTGACGAACAATACTACGTTGCCAGCAACAACGATTGCGGCCTTGTACAAAAGTCGTTGGCAGGTTAAATTGTTCCTCAAATGGATTAAGCAGCATTTGCGTATCAAACATTTTTTGGGCAACAGCGAAAATGCCGTGAAGACGCAAATTTGGTGCGCTATCTCGACGTATATACTGATCGCTATTATTAAAAAGGAATTGCAATTGAACGCCTCGCTCTACACTTTTTTACAGATTTTGTCGGTGTCCGTTTTTGAAAAAACTGAGATTTCATGCGCCTTTCAGACCGATGGCTACATTTCTGAACCAGTACTCATCGCTAACCAATTGAATTTATTCGATTTTTAACCGGACACTACTGATTAATTTTTCGGTGCTTCATGGAGTTATTGGAAAAGCGAAACACTAGGGAAGAAAAAATATACATAATATCAACCTGTTACAGGTCTACAGCCAACTCATAAAATTGCCTTAATGCTATCAAGCTTATTAAAGTAAGGGTTAACTATGATATCTAGAACAATAGAATTAATATAAAAATATAAAATTATGTAATTTTTGGAAAGGCAAACCTATTTCAGTTTGCCTGCATCAAGAGTATTCAGACCGAATCATTTTCCGATTGCGTCGTTTTTTAGCAAAGGTATTAAAAGTATGCATAAAATTAAGTGTCCTCCTAGTGCTAAAATATTTTCTGCAAACTCTTCATTAGAACTAGAGAATTACAACTACGCTATGTTGTCTTCCGATCATCAAACTTCGCATAGCTTTTTGGATAAAATGCAACTACATACCGCTCTAATTAAACTATCCCCCTACGCAAAAACTTTTTACACAGAATGGTTATTAGAGCCAGATGGCTACCAATATAATATGCTGTCCGCTGATCAGATTTTGCGGGGTCATTTAGATGTTGCACGGTTACGCACAGCATTAAACCGATATGTTCTTGAACATGTTTTGTTGAGCAGTCATATCCAGGTGGTTGAGGGCGAGCCACATTGGGTTGCAAATGATACGGTAAGTGAATTGGACTATTCTTCTGAACCAGAGAGTGAAGCGAAGTTACTTTCCTATGTGCAGCGGCCCTTTGATGTTTATAGTGGCCCGCTATACAGGTTCAAATTGATACGCTTAAGTAAAGATGAGTACCGACTAATTGTCGTTTTACACCATTTAGTTATGGATGGCATTTCATTAAACGAAGGACTTTTCGATGCCATATCAAATTACTATAATAATCCGGACTATACAGCAGAGCATAGTGTTGCCATACAGATAGAATTGTTGACCGAACTAGAAAAGAAATTAACTGCCAATTTAGACAGAAATAGAAACGCCTATCTAGGTTTCTGGCAGAAGCAGCTAGCTGAAGTGGAAAATATCGATTTAAGTTTTTTACATGCCCCGTCTGTAAGCTCCGTTTCATCCGTGCAATCAAAATGCAACCCCATCGCGGAACTGAAGTTTAACTTTGAACCAGTTATATTGGACAAATTAACAAAAATCACGGCACAGTATCAAATTACGCCTTATATTTATAGCCAATGCATTTTTGCAATTCTCCTGCATAAATATACTAGTCAAGCGCGTTTCGCTATTAGTTATCCTGTAGCCATTAAAGAAGGGGCACATTTTATTTATGGTAGCCAGGTTAATCTCAATTTGCTTACCTACCATTTTACCCCTGAGACAACGCTGTTAAACGTTTTTAATCATGTTCGCTATTTTTTTTCGGTAAGCATTAAGGGTGAAATTAAGTACGGTTATTACCCCATTTATGACATTTTGCAAGCCGCAGATAACAATAGTCAATTGTTACAGTTAGCCTTTGAGCAAGCTCATTTTAGAGATAAGCCGTTTCGTTTTTTTGGTATTGAAAAAACAGAATCCTTGCGTACGCTTAGTGTTGACGGGGCAACAAAAGATACAATAATTTTTGAGCAGGATGCCAGGCGTGGCAAATTAGATTTTAGAGTGAAATTTGATCGAGCATCGATCAATGAAGAACTGCTACAGGCATTTATTGATAGCTATAAAAAATTGTTTGTTGATATGCTAGACGATGTGGCCAATTGCAAGGTCCAAAAATTAATTACAGACTACTCTTTACTGTCAGAAGAACAGTACCAGCAATTAGTTTACGATTACAATCATACGACTAAATATCATACGAAAACAAAGACAATTCATCAGGTATTTGAAGAGCGTGTGGTAGAAACGCCGAATAATATAGCATTGGTTTACGAGAAAAAGACGTTAACATATCAAGAGTTAAACAAACGTGCTAATCAACTAGCACGTTATATCAGTCATCAGTATTCGGTTCAACCTGATGACCTTATTGCACTCTGTTTAGATAAAACTGAGCATGTTATTATCACTATTCTTGCTATTTTCAAGTGCGGTGCCGCGTATGTGCCTATCGATCCGCATTCTCCCATTGATAGAATACAATATATAGTTGAAGATACTGATGCTAAAACAATATTTATTAATGAGCAATACAAAGGCAGACTAGATCCTATAATCGGCAAGAGGTCCTGTATAAGCTTGGATAACGAGTTGGTGATAAGTGCCGTCAACCGAGAGGAACCAAGCAATTTAGCGTTATCTGTAACACCCAAAAATTTAGCATACGTAATTTACACGAGTGGCACGACAGGACAGCCAAAGGGAGTGTTGCAACCGCATAATAACGTGCTAAGTTTGCTAGATGCAACAGAAGACTTATATCAATTTAATGATAATGATGTTTGGTTATTGTTTCATTCTTATGTATTTGATTTTACTGTGTGGGAAATATGGGGAGCGCTAATTTATGGCGGAAAGCTCATTATTCCAAATAAGCATCAAATAAGAGATTTTGCAGAGCTGCATCAGTTGTGTAAAGATACTGGAGTCACAGTTCTCAACCAAACTCCCTCCGCTTTTTATCAATTTAGTGAAGCTATTTTAAAAAACAATAATCAACACTTAAGTAAACTGCGTTACATCATATTTGGTGGCGAAAAGCTTAATTTTTCTGGACTAGCATCTTGGTTCAATAGTTTTTATAGAAATAAACCACAATTATTTAATATGTATGGAATTACCGAATTGACGGTACTTTCTACGTTTAAAATAATTAAGCCAGATGATTTGGGAAGTGTTTCATGTATTGGAAAAATATTGCCTCAGCAAACTTGTTATGTTCTAGATTCAAATTTATCTATTTTACCCTTAGGGGCTATTGGTGAACTACATATTGGAGGAGAAAGGTTGGCAAAAGGCTATCTAAATCAGCCAATGCTCACCAAAGAACGCTTTATCCCCAATCCTTTTCAGACAGAAAAAGAAAAAATGCTGGGAATAAATTCTCAGTTATATAAAACGGGGGATTTAGTTCGTCTCCTGTTAAGCGGAGATTTGGAATACATCACCCGTAACGACTCCCAGGTCAAAATTCGGGGCTATCGGATTGAATTAGGTGCAATCGAGGCGACCCTGACCAAATATCCAGGAATTACTCAGGCAGTCGTGTTATTAAAAACGGACTCCGACAGAATAGATAGGCCGAGTAAATATTTGGTTGCTTATTACAGGGCAAAAAAAATGCTAGATGAAATAAAAATTAGAGATTATTTAGCGCGGCATTTGAATAGTTATATGTGCCCCACCGTGATAATTTATTTAAATAGTTTCCCACTAACAGTAAATGGAAAAATAGATATTAAATCCTTGCCTACACGAAAATTTAAAAGAAATATTGATTATGTTGCTCCAAGTAATATACAAGAACAATTAGTTTGTGAAGCTTTTTCTAACCTCCTCGGCGTCAACCCAGTGGGCGTTACAGATGATTTTTTTGAGCTGGGGGGTGACTCTTTGAAAGCTATTACATTAACCGCTAGATTGCAGACTTATTTTGCTATTAAAGTTATTGATATATTTAATTTTGGAACGCCAAAAAATATAGCTAAAAGGGTACTACTTTCTGGTAACGTGCTAAAACAACGTTTAAACGAAGTTAAACAAATCTATAGGCAACAAAAATCCTCGAAAAAACTGATAGCAGCAGAAATAAATCAGCAGGAGGAATTATATTTGGCCCAAATTAAAGATATAAGAATCGATGCTGCTAAAACGAAAAATATCACTTATGTATTGCTCACTGGCGCAACCGGTTACTTAGGCTGCCATCTTCTCTACCAATTATTAAAGCAAACCGACTATACTATATTTATTCTTATTCGCGCGAATACAAATCAAGAAGCAAAAGAACGAATTAGAAAAAAATATAAGTTTTATTTTGAAATCGATTTAGCCGACTTAATTGAGAAACGGATATTTATTTTAAAGGGAGATTTAGAACTGCCATTGCTTGGATTAACAAAAACGGTATATGAAAAACTAGCGTCTAGAATTGACAGTATTATGCATGCAGCAGCGTTAGTTAAACATTATGGAGCAGAAGAAAAATTTTATTCCGCTAATGTACAAGCAACTATTAATTTATTAGGTTTTTCTAAATTAACTATACTAAAGGATTTTCATTATATTTCTACCACTTCCGTTCTGAATTTTGACAGTGTATCTGGCAATAAAGCATATATTGGTACAGAGAACAATGCACCAGAAAATTTAGTATCTTCGAATAACATTTATGTAAAAACTAAATTGCAAGCGGAGTGCCAAGTTGTAAAGTACCGGGACTACGGCATTAATAGTAATATCTATCGTGTTGGTAATCTAACAATTAATTCCGAAAATTGTTGTTCCCAAGAAAATTTACATGAGAATGCGTTTGCCAATTGGTTGGATGGTCTGTTGTCGATGCAATGTATTGCAGCCGAAATTAGTACGGTCGAAATGTCCCAAGTTGACTTAACTGCAAAAGCTATTGTTAAATTGTTTGATCGAGAACAATTAGTTAATGATACATACCATATATTCAATCCAAATTTAGTCAAATTAACAAAGATTTTTCCAGACATTAAAACGTTATCGATAGAGAAATTTGTTGATAATGTTGCAAGAAAACTTTTAGATAGGAGCGACAACAATAATGAATCGTTACTGAGATTCGTATTACGTCAAGGTTGGCTTGAAAAGAGCGATAATCAATATGGCACTGCAGTGAAATTGTTACAATCCAAAACGGCACACATTCTACAGCAACTAAATTTTAGATGGCCATCTATTACAAAAAAGCAGCTAAACGCTTATCTCGAACAATTAAGAAAAACGTAAATTGCTATGACTACACAAGATATCTATGCCGAGTTAGCAAAAACCGCCAAAATTATAGCCATGCCTTTTTATTGGTTAGACCTGAATCAGGTTATACGAGGGGCAAATGATCTTGTCGTGAGTGGACTTGGGTTAAAGTCATTTATAGATGTGGTTGGCAAAACGCCCTACGACCTCTATCCGTACGATTTAGCTCACGTCATCGCATTGCATCATCAAGCAGTAATAAGTAATGGTGAAACCATTGTTGTGGAAGAGGCCACTAGAAATCATGCTACTGGTAAGGTCCAATATTACACTGCTACTATTTGGCCTTTACGTGGCGATAATGGAGAAATTGTCGGTACAGTGGGTACATCCACAGATATTACCAATAAAAAAATTGCGGATGAGCGCTTAAGATATGAAAAGGTGTTAGCACATTTGACAATGGTAGCTGAAATTTTACCAGTACCAGTATATTGGCTTAGTATGACGCAGAAATTTGTAGGAATAAATGATTTAGTTTTACAGGTTATCGGAGCTAATTTTTGCAAGAAAGATTTAATTGGCAAGAGTCCGCTAGACATTTACCCTGAGGTTATCGCCCTTAACATCATGCATCATCATACCGAGGTCATTCGTACGGGTGAGTTATTTTACGGCGAAGAATCAATTGAAGATCTAACTACGGGGCAGCTAAAATATTTTAACGCTATTATTGCTCCATTGCGAGATGATGACGGTAATACTATCGGCACAATCGGAACATCGTTAGACATTACTGCACGAAAAGAAGCGGAATTTTTGAAACTGGAAAACGAGGCTTATCAAGTGATCTCGCAAGAACAAGAAAAATTCCGAAAACTTGCAGATCAAGTCGCTCATGACATTCGTTCACCGTTAGCTAGCTTGTTAATGATTGTAAAGGCATGCCAAGCTATTCCTGAAAGAGAACGCGTTGCGTTAAGAGAGGCGGCGGTTACTATTGATGATATTGCAAATAATTTGTTAAATAATTACCGAAAAAAAGAAGGTACTGGTGATCAAGGTTTGATAACTGAAGTACGCGAAGCTGTTTTGGTTTCTCCCATTTTGTTACAAATTCTGACGGATAAAAGATATCAATATCAAAACCTCGCAGTCAAATTTGCTCATTACTTTAGTTCTGCCGGAAATTTTTCGTGGGTTAAAGTTGAACCGATTGCCTTTAAGCGCATGCTTTCTAATATAATTAATAATGCCGTTGATGCTCTTGGTCAGGAAGAGGGAAAAGTTGTACTGAATCTTGACTCAGATGAGGAATGCGTGCGCATCACCATTGAGGATAATGCTAAAGGTATGACGCCGGAGTTAGTTCAAAAAATCATGAATAATATTTCCGTAACCCAAGGCAAAAAGAATGGGCATGGTATTGGCTTAACCCAGGCAAGGGAAACTTTGGAAAATAATGAGGGTAAATGGGTTATTGATTCTCAAATTGGTCAGGGAACCAAGTTCAGTTTAATTTTTCCACGAACTCAGGCATTAGATTGGATAGCAGAAGCCATCGAATTAAATGATGATGATATCGTCATAATTTTAGATGATGACAGTTCTATTCATATGGCATGGGAAACCCGTTTTGACAATATTTTGAAAAAGTTTCCACAGTTGACCATTAAGCACTTTTTGAGTGGTCAGGAAGCACTTGATTTCGTTAATAGTCATCATTTAGCACAACAACAAAAAGTGGTTTTGCTAGCCGATTATGAATTATTGAAGCAAGAACTCAATGGTTTAGACGTAATTGAAAAAACGCAAGTTAGCCGCTCCATTCTGGTAACAAGCCATTATGCTAACAAACAGATTCAGCAATTAGCTGCTATAACCAATACCAAAATATTGCCCAAACAATTAGCGTCTGATATTGTTATTAAAATCAGTCAAAAAGTTGCAAATGAATATATGAGTATATCCGACAAAGGCCTCAAAGAAGTAGATGTAATCTTTGTAGATGACGATCAACGCTTATTGGATAGCTTCATCTTTTTTGCTTTCAACAAAAAAGTAGACACTTTCCAAAATCCCCGAGATTTTTTGAATTGCGTTAATCAGTATCCTAAACATACTAAAATTATGTTAGACCATCATTTTGCTAACTTTGATCAAAAAGGCTTGCAAATTGCTGCTACTCTAAATGCTCTTGGGTTTACTCGGCTTTATTTACTTTCCGGGGAGAGTTTTTCAGCATGGCAAATTCCGGATTATTTAACTACTGTTATGAAGACAGACTTGGAAAAAGTTGAGGCTATCTTAAATCATTAGTTCTCGCATATTTGCGCCGTCATTAACATAATAATGCTACTTTTTTGTCGTCCTCATCCTGCCTCCCCCCATTTTGAAGTGTAGCCATCAATTTCCTCATGTACATGAGGCAACTGCACCAAAAATCTGCTTATTCTTGAGTAATCAAAATCAGTGTTCTGCCTTGTTAAATAATTTTTGAACTACGTCGGCAACACTCTTTTTTACTTTCCCGACACTCACCGAGTGCAAATATGTTCTACCCTTTCAGATATCATATTTATTCAAAAATGTGAAAATCGATTAATAGAGGAATATA
Organism: Solimicrobium sp.; assembly: GCA_021155915.1. Classification (GTDB taxonomy): domain Bacteria; phylum Pseudomonadota; class Gammaproteobacteria; order Burkholderiales; family Burkholderiaceae_D; genus Solimicrobium. The sequence continues at coordinate 9,717 of JAJNBE010000002.1, forward strand.
ACGAACAGTGGCAAAGAGGAACTAAAGGTATGGATTTCTCAGCAGTAATAAAAAAGGCTCCTCAGTCCAGTCGATTAATGTCGATGTTTGGCATTCTTATGGCGATAAACTACCCTCTTTACTATTTTATCTGGCTTTACAATGGGCCTGTGGAATACTCTGGGGTTGGACTAAGAATAGTTGCCACAGTGCTTTGCCTCGCACTTCTGTTTAGGAAGTACTGGCCATCACAACTAAGCAAATGGTTGCCAATTTATTGGTATGGCACGGTTACTTACTGTTTACCGTTCTTTTTTGTCTATATGACTTTGAAAAACCATGGCGACGTTGTTTGGATCTTAAATGTACTAACTGTGCTGTTCTTCACGTTAATAATGTTTGACTTTTTCACCGCACTTATTGTTCTGGCTGTAGGATGCATTTTCGCCTGTAGTTCCTTTTTGGTTATGGGCGGACAATTTATGTTTGTACCCGGAACAATTACTCCATTGGGTGTTGGGGCTACTTTTTTTGCTGCAATTGTTATTGGAAGTGTTTTTTCCCGCATACGCGGCATAACAGAAGAGGAACGCTTACGATGGGAAGAGGAACAGCACGAGACAGAGTTATTAAGACTGGAAAATGAGCATCAACAAGTTGCATTACGAGAAAAGGAAAAACTCATCGCTCTTGCACACAAAGTCGCACACGACATCAGCTCGCCATTGTCCGCTTTAGATATGATTGTATATGTATGTGATGAGCTACCTGAACAGAAACGTACCCACTTAAGAAGAGCTACTAAGAGCATTCTAGATATTGCCAATAATTTGTTAACTACTTACAGAAACGAAGAAAACAGACTGATATCAAATATTGAGCCATGTCAGTCTCTGTTGGTTTCCGATTTATTGGTTCAATTATTAGGCGAAAAAAAGTTTCAGTATCTTCAATGTCCAGTTACGTTTAAAACAGTGTTTGCGGATGACGTACACTCTGCGTTTATTTCTATGCAAAACACAGAGTTCCGAAGAATGATGTCGAATCTGATCAACAATGCTGTGGATGCATTGGAAGGCAAGAAGAATGGAAAGATCACCATTCAATTAACCGCTGATGCAAATTCGGTGATCATTGAAGTACAGGACAACGGCAAAGGAATGGCACGGGATAAAGTTGAAAAAATGCTGGAGCAGCAAAATTTTACGGACGGCAAAGAAAATGGCCATGGGTTGGGACTGCGGCAGGTTTGGGATACGTTAATATGCAATCATGGTGCGATGAACGTGCAATCTACTTTAGGCGAAGGTACGGTCATCCAGCTCATCTTCCCACGGGTCGCTGCACCCGGCTAATTCGCGCAAGATATTCATTTCTTCGCAGATAATATTATCGTCATTATTGGAGATTATAAATCGATATAAAGCAGGAGATCTGCGATTTTCATCTCTATTTACATTTTATCTAACGTTACGCCCACATCTTTCCAGCTTAGGGGAAAAAATCGCAATGTTGGGGCATCCTTAAATCAAAAATAAAATAATAACGGGGTTTAAGACAATAAACCCAGGCCCCACCTGGTAACTAATTATTAAGTTACGTCAGTAGTCTTGGTATATTGCATTCTTGTGACTAAGTAACTGATCCTATTGAGCTTAAGTTTGCTCGTTATCAAGAAAATTGAAATCAATAACTGTAAGCTGAAAAAGCTTTTGTTTATGTAATTCAATTTACCAGGTATTTGCGGCACCATATATTTACTACATTAAAAATTTCTAGGAAAGTAGCAGACATTTGCTACCGTAATATACTTGGTTTTGAAAATCGCTCGTCAATTGTTTGCTCGTATTCAGAGCCCTCAAATAACAAACAATCCTGAAAGGTTGAAGCCATGAATAAAATATTAACCACAATCACCGTAGCATTATTTGCAATTAATTCATCAATTGTCGCCTACGCAAAAAATGACGAAGCGAGAGCCAACTACAAGACTGCCAAAGAAAGTGCTGCTGCCACTTACAAAGCTGCCCGAGCCAGATGTGAAGCATTGACGGGAAATCCGAAAGACGTGTGCATAGTAGAAGCGAAGGCGGAGGAAAAACGTAGCAAGGCAAACGCTGAAGCGCAATTCGAAAATACTCCCAGAGCAAGAATGAAGGCGCGAATAGCCATAGCTGATGCTGATTATGCTGTGGCTAAGGAGAAATGCAAAGCGCAGAGCGGTAATGCTAAAGATGTTTGTATGAAGAAGGCCAAGGCCGCGCATACAAAGGCTATAGTCGATGCCAGATCTAGTAAAGAAATTGGAGAAATTAAGTCAAAGGCAGATGAGGAAAAACGTGACGCCGACTATAAAGCGGCACTTGAACAGTGTCGCTCTTTAACGGGCGCTGCACAAGATGCATGTGTGAGTTCCACTAAATCAAAATTCGGCAAATAGCTTTGGTTTGCTTACGTTACCATTTTCAAGCAGAGGGCGTAGTCTGGGGCTTTTTACATGGCGAGAATAAGGGTCGATCCTTTCTTCTCTCATTCGGTAAAGATCATAGTAGTCCGATAATACTCTGGTCACCCTCTAACTTTTTTTTGCTCCCTCTCGCTTAGCGGAAGCTGGCTGAGTACGTTTAAATAATACCGTCGTAGCTCTAATTAACACAACGTTCATTTACCTGGCTGAACGTTGCGTCTTTATTCGACGGTTCCTAGCTATTTGACCCTTCTCCAGTTACGATTTACCCATCAAAATTGCTTATTTAATAAAAATATTCTAATTCTCCCCAATTTTTCTTCAGTTTTTTTCGATAATCCATGCAAAATCGTGGAGCGTAGACTCATTGAAATTTGCAGCTTTTCATGTGTACGGCGTCTGTTTTTAATCACCATATCCAAGAAATTAGCTTCTGGCAATAGAGCAACCACTAATTATGCTAAAATTGCGGGTTAAAAAATTTTATTTTTAACCATAATTTTTTCATCTAATTGGAGTTTTGTATGGCAATTGAACGCACTTTATCCATTATTAAGCCTGACGCAGTGGCGAAAAATGTCATCGGACAGGTATATAGCCGTTTTGAATCTGCTGGTTTGAAGATTGTTGCTGCTCGGATGGTGCAATTATCGTGTGCTGAAGCAGAAGGCTTTTATGCAGTGCACAAAGAGCGTCCGTTTTTTACCGACTTGGTCAGTTTTATGATTTCTGGGCCGGTCATGGTATCTGCGTTAGAAGGTGAAAATGCTATTTTAATTCATCGTAATCTAATGGGCGCCACAGATCCCAAAAAAGCTGAAAAAGGAACAATCCGTGCAGATTTTGCCGATTCAATCGATGCAAATGCGGTGCATGGTTCTGATGCTGCAGAAACCGCAGCCGTTGAGATTGCGTATTTCTTTCCAGCTTTAAGTGTGTATTCGCGTTAATTGGTGATTCAAGTTTTTGTTGTAGCCCTTTGCGAAAAACGGATTAAATTAAATGGCGGTACTAACTAATTTATTGGATTTGGACCCAGATCAACTTATCGCTTATTGCGCTGAGTTGGGGGAAAAGCCGTTTCGCGCAAAGCAGCTGCAACGTTGGATTCACCAATTTGGGGTGAGTGATTTTGAGGCAATGACTGATTTGGCGAAATCGCTACGTGATAAATTAGCAACAAGGGCGTGTGTGCGCTCTTCGGCTATTATTAGCGATCACACTTCTTCTGATGGTACACGCAAATGGCTGTTGGACGTCGGACAGAATAATGCGATTGAGACGGTTTTTATTCCCGAAGAAAGTCGCGGCACCTTATGTATTTCCACTCAAGCCGGGTGTGCGGTTAATTGCCGATTTTGTTCAACTGGGAAACAGGGTTTCAACCGTAATTTGACCGTATCGGAAATAATTGGCCAATTATGGATGGCAGAGTTTGAATTGCGTAAAACGAAGGGCATTAACTCGGGACATAAAGGTGAGCGTCAGATCACCAATGTAGTCATGATGGGTATGGGCGAGCCATTATTGAATTTTGAACCTACTGTGACAGCATTAAAATTAATGTTGGATGACAATGCGTATGGATTGTCGCGTCGTCGAGTAACGCTTTCCACGAGCGGTGTCGTTCCCATGATAGATAAGTTATCACATAAATGTCCCGTGGCGCTGGCCGTGTCTTTACACGCCTCCAATGACGCTTTGCGTAATGATCTGATTCCGCTTAATAAAAAATATCCTTTATCCGAACTAATGGAGGCATGTAAGCGTTATCTGCAATTTGCACCGCGTGATTTTGTGACATTTGAGTATTGCATGCTAGATGGCGTAAATGACGGCGATCATCATGCCAGAGAGCTACTGAACTTAGTGCGCGAAGTTCCGTGCAAATTTAACTTAATACCGTTTAATCCTTTTCCTGAATCGGGATTAAAGCGATCTGCAAATTCTCGTATCCGAACTTTTGCGGAAATATTATTGGCTGGAGGGATAGTAACTACTATTCGAAAAACGCGTGGTGAGGATATTGATGCAGCATGCGGACAATTAGCGGGTGAAGTACAAGATAGAACTCGGGTACAAGAACGAATGCAAAAGCAAACTGAATATCAAAAAAAATTCGGCCCTGATTTTGGTCGGATTGTGGAGATAACTGGATGAATAATTTTTGGTGTAGGACACTGAAAACAGGTATTTTTCTGACTTTTCTGGTGATGTTAGTTGCTTGTAAAACAACCTATCATGAGCCAATATTGCGTTCTCCTTCAACCAACGATAATCCAGTTCAACGTAGTAATTCAGATCGGGCTAACATACGCTTACAACTCGGCATCAGTTATTTTGAACAAGACCAACTTCCCACTGCCTTAAAAGAACTCAATAATGCTATTTCAATTGATCCGAATTTAACCAGTGCTTACGCGGTACGCGCGTTGGTTCACATGCAAATGCGCGCTGAAAAATTGGCAGAGCAAGATTTTTTGAGAGTCATGGATATGGCTCCAAACGATCCGGACAATATTAATAATTACGCTTGGTTCTTGTGTCAGAACGGAAGAGAAAAGCAGGCAATGGTTTTATTTGATCGGGTAATAAAAGATCGATCATACACTCAACCCGTCAAAGCATTGAATAATGCCGGTTTATGTAGCTTAAAAATCAACAATGATGCTTTAGCTGAAAATTATTTCACTGAATCATTGCGTTTTGATTTTAATAACCCTATTGCAAACTTAAATTTGTCTCGCTTAAACTATAAAAAAAGGAATTGGTCACAAGCACAATTTTATATCAATAGACTTATAAAAATGGAAGCCTATACCGCTGAAATAATGTGGTTGGCAATTAAAATTAATCATCAATTGCATGACCAGAATGCTGAATCCAGTTTAGCTCTACAATTGCGAAGTCTGTTTCCGGATTCATATGAATATGAATTGTTGCAACGTGGAGCATTTGATGAGTGAAGTCGTTAATTTAATGGCTGTGCCGGATTATGAGGAAACAGAAATTCTGGCTAGACAACCTGCAGATAGGCTGAGCATTGGTCAACAGTTGTTAATTGCACGAATGCAACACAATTTTACCATTGAGCAGGTAGCAAAGCAGCTCAAGTGGTCTGCACATCAAATTGCTGAGATTGAGGCGGGAAATTATGCTGTTTTTCCTGATCCTGCGAGTGTTCGTGGTTTTGTCAGGACCTATGCAAAAATATTAAAGCTGGATGTCGCCCCCTTGCTGAATGAATTATCGGTTGAATTTGCGAAACATCCCGTGAGAACTTTAGACAGACCACTATTAGATACACCATTTAATATAGAGCATAAGCCGTGGCTAGGACAACAAAATAAGCACTCACGACGGATAGTGGGCGGTATATTGTTGGTATTGTTATGTCTTATTGTAACTTTTATGTTTAAGATAGAAATAGGCAACTTTATTAGAGATCTTGAGACTAGAAAAGTATCAGCAAAGAGTTCAATTTCGGCTGTCGCAAAGTCAGGTATTTTGGCTGATCTTTCTTCGCCTAACGCTGCTTTGCTAAAAGGGGCCTCGGCAAACGATGGACCTAAACAATCAGCAAGGCATTGAATGAACGCTGTGATACATCAGAAAAGTGAAAAGCTACCCATTTCGTCCGAAGCAATAAACAGGCGGATCAGCCGCGTGGTCATTATCGCTAGCGAAAATCGGAAAATTCTTATTGGGGGAAATGCGCCCATTGTCGTTCAGTCGATGACCAATACCGACACTGTCGACGCGATCGGCACAGCAATTCAAATCAAAGAATTAGCAAGAGCTGGGTCAGAATTAGTACGCATTACAGTAAATACACCAGAGGCAGCTGCGGCTGTTCCTATCATCAAGGAACAACTTATTCGCATGGATGTTGATGTGCCCTTAGTAGGCGATTTTCATTACAACGGTCATACCTTATTAAAAGAATTCCCTGATTGCGCACAAATACTATCAAAATATCGAATCAATCCGGGTAATGTAGGGCAGGGCGCAAAACGCGATTCTCAATTTGCGCAGATGATAGAGATTGCGGCGCGTTACGATAAGCCGGTTCGTATAGGTGTTAACTGGGGAAGTCTGGATCAAAATTTGTTAGCGAGCATGATGGATGAGAATGCGCAGCGTTCGACACCATGGTCAGCACAATCAGTGATGTATGAAGCGTTAATTGTTTCGGCCTTGCAAAATGCGCACCGTGCTGAGCAATTGGGTCTGCCTGGTGACAAAATTATTTTGTCTTGTAAGGTTTCAGGCGTGCAAGATTTAATTGCTGTGTATCGTGAGTTAGCAAAGCGCTGTGATTATCCCCTTCACCTGGGCTTGACCGAAGCGGGGATGGGTAGTAAAGGAATTGTCGCTTCAACAGCAGCGTTGTCGGTATTATTGCAAGAAGGTATTGGTGACACAATCCGCATTTCGTTAACGCCGGAACCGCGCGGTGATCGTTGTAAGGAAGTGATCGTTGGGCAAGAAATTTTACAAACGATGGGGTTACGTAAGTTTACGCCAATGGTAATTGCATGCCCCGGGTGCGGGCGAACCACTTCTACTTTGTTTCAGGAATTGGCTGACGATATTCAAACTTTTTTGCGTGAGCAGATGCCAATTTGGAAAACCAAGTTTGCGGGTGTAGAAGCGATGAATGTGGCAGTAATGGGCTGTATTGTGAATGGGCCGGGAGAATCTAAACATGCCAACATTGGTATCAGCTTGCCGGGAACGGGTGAATCTCCGGCAGCGCCCGTGTTTGTGGATGGAATAAAAACAGTCACTTTAAGAGGGGACAACATCGCTAAAGAATTTCAGCAAATTGTATTGAGTTACGTGCAGTCTCATTATGGTTAGTTCGGACGAGTGCATGAATAGCGGCAACTTTTGCTCTGGGTTACTCTGCTGCGTTTCGTTTGGTGACGGCGATCGCGGTTAGTCCAACTAAACTGACCTCGCCTATATTATGCAATCTCCTTGTGGCAAAGGCAGTTTTGATTCCCAACTTTTAGGTATGGTGAGTATGTCAGAAAATAAGAAGTCAGAAAAATTTGAAAAAATAACTGCAGTTAAGGGCATGAACGACATGCTTCCTACCGATGCGGCTTTGTGGGAATTATTCGAAAATACCGCCCAATCTGTGTTTAAAAGTTACGGTTTTCAACAAATCAGGACCCCTATTGTTGAGCAAACATCTCTGTTTGCCCGGGGTTTAGGGGCGGTAACCGACGTGGTCGAAAAAGAAATGTATTCTTTCGAAGATGCGATGAATGGCGACAGACTAACATTGCGTCCAGAAAATACAGCTGGCGTGGTACGTGCAGCAATCGAACATAATTTAACTTATGATGGTCCCAAACGTTTATGGTATACCGGACCGATGTTTCGCCACGAAAAGCCCCAGCGTGGCCGCTACCGTCAGTTTCATCAAATGGGCGCCGAGTCGCTGGGTTTTACGGGTCCAGATACAGATGCTGAATTAATAATAATGTGTCAACGTCTTTGGGATGACTTGGGACTGCGTAATGTGAGATTGGAATTAAACTCAATTGGAGACGCCGTTGAGCGTGGAAAACATCGGGCAGATTTGATCGCTTATTTTGAGCAGCATCAAGATTCGTTAGACACCGAGGCATTGCGCAGATTACATTCCAATCCATTGCGAATTTTGGATACGAAAAATCCTACCATGCAAACCCTGGTAAATGGGGCCCCAAAATTGTTAGACTATTTGGGAGCCGAATCACTAAAACACTTTGAAGATGTTCAAGCAATTCTGCGGCATAATTGCATAGCTTTTACCATTAATAATCGTTTAGTACGTGGGTTAGACTATTACAATCGCACGGTTTTTGAGTGGGTATCTGAAGAATTGGGAGCACAGGGCACCATTTGTGCAGGGGGTCGTTACGATACATTAGTCACACTGTTTGGTGGAAAAGAGACGCCTTCCTGTGGCTTTGCCATGGGCATTGAGCGCATTTTAGAACTTATGAAATTGTCTGGCGAGACGCACTCTATGAATCAATGTGACGTTTACGTAGTTCATCAAGGCGAACCCGCTCAGTTACAATCTTTTGTCTTAGCAGAACGGTTACGTGATGCAGGACTGGATGTTGTGCTACATTGCGCATCTCTTCAAGGACTAGGTGGATTCAAATCTCAAATGAAGCGTGCTGATGCGAGTGGGGCCGCGTTTGCAGTCATTGTTGGTGAGGATGAAATGTCGCAAGGGAAGGCGACAGTAAAAACGCTTCGGGCCAACGAGTTAGTGAATAATCAGACTGCTGTACCATTTGACTCCGTTGTTGATTATTTAGTCGGTCAGATTGCAGGCAATGAAAATCATGACCATGCTTTTCAAATACATCATTAATATTAAATAAGTAGGAAAACACATGGCATACGATCACGAAGAACAAGAGCAGTTGGATGCTATCAAAGCCTGGTGGAAACAATATGGCAACTTAATCACATGGTTTCTGATAATCCTTTTGTCCCTATTTGTAGTTTGGAAAGCATGGGGCGTGTATAAGGTTAAACAAGCCAGCCAAGCTTCTGTACTGTTTGAGGAAGTTAAAAAAGCGATACAAGAGAAAGATCAGATTAAAGTTTTACATGCAGTAACTGACGTGCAGGAAAAATTTTCTGGTACTAACTATGCACAGATGGCAAGTCTGCTCGGTGCAAAATCTGCATTTGAATCCGGCGATCTTAAAACAGCGAAAATGCAGTTAGTGTGGGTAACGGAACACGGAAAAGCAATCGAATTTAAATCGTTGGCAAAAATTCGTCTGGCGGGGATTTTGTTAGATGAAAAGTCTTACGATGATGCACAGAAGTTACTCGAGGGCAATTTTCCTGAAGCATTGAGAAGTTCTATTGCAGATAGAAAAGGTGATATTTTAGTAGCTCAAAATAAAATTGACGAGGCGCGTGTTGCTTATCAGTCAGCCATAAGTAAAGGCGGCCCTAATAATCCTGAACGGCAATATATTCAGTTAAAGCTGGATGCAATTGGCGGTTCATCATTAGTTCCAGGAAATAAGACTGACATTTCTGGTAATAGAGTTGCCTTAGAGGCTGCAGTTAAATAAGTTAACGAGAATACAATGCAAAAAATCAGACAGTCTCAACGCTCTCCCCATATATTGAGCGCTTTGCTATCGGAGCGGCCTTGTTTCATATTAGTTAATTCACCGGGTGATTTCTTCATGCCTCAGCAAATAAAAAGATTTTTTCAATTTTGTTCCAATGCCTTAAGCTTATTCCTAAGTAGGAGTATGAGAGGGGTTTATATTGCTACCGCAATTTCTTTGGCCGCTTGCTCATCATTTAAAGAATCTAAAAGTCCACCGGCTGCTTTGGCTGAATTTAAGGAATCAATACCGCTTAAAACTGTGTGGTCTGGAAATGTAGGCCCGTCGAATGACTTTACATTTTCTCCGGTGTCTATTTCGAATAGCATTTTCACAGCGGCGACTGACGGTACTATAGTTCGTTTTGATAGTGTAAATGGTCGAGAAATATGGAGAATAAAAGCTGAATTACCATTAACGGCAGGAGTCGGGGCTGATAATTCTACTTTATCTGTTGTAGGGTCTAAAGGCGTGCTATTTGCCTATGATTTAGACGGAAAATTTCGTTGGAAAGTGCAAGCGGCTGGTGAGATATTGTCGGCTCCGGCAGTTGGCGGGGGGGTGATTGTAGCCCGTGGTATTAATAACCATGTTACAGCTTATGATAGTTTGACCGGGAAACGCCGTTGGGTAGTTGAGCGGTCATTACCACCTCTCATTTTACGAAGTGCCGATGGCATGGTGATTGCTGATAACACTGTTTTTGCGGGCCTTTCCGGAGGAAAATTAATTGCAATCAATTTAACGAATGGCGTTGTGCAGTGGGAAGCCTCAGTTGGAGAGCCACGTGGTGCAACAGAGTTGGAACGTGTGGCGGATGTTTCCGGAGCACCTATTATTGTAGGTTCTGATGTCTGCGCTGTGGCATACCAAGGTAGGGTGACATGCTTTAATATGAAAAATGGTGCAATACGTTGGGGAAAAATGTTATCTAGTAGTGTGGGCCTTGGTGCCGATGAGCGCGCTGTGTTTGCTGTGGACGATAAAGATACGCTCAGTGCATTCAGCCTTCACTCAGGCTTACTGGAATGGAAAAACGATAAATTGATGAACAGGCATCTGTCCAGTCCTGTTTCTTTTGGGCGAACAGTTGTGGTGGGTGACATGAAGGGTTATATCCATTTTCTTTCTCGGAACGATGGTTCTTTTTTAGCGCGAACTGGTACCGACGGAAGTCCGATCATAGCTACCCCCATAGTAGCGGGTGCTAATGTTATTTTTCAAACGAAGGCAGGAAAAGTCGTCGCACTTGCGATAGATTAATTTAATGAAACCGGTTATAGCGCTTATCGGCCGACCAAATGTCGGCAAATCTACACTTTTTAACAGACTTACCCGGTCGCGCGATGCTCTGGTAGCCGATTTACCCGGTTTAACGCGCGATCGTCATTATGGGGAGGGCAGGGTAGGGGACCGTCCTTTTTTAGTCATTGATACTGGCGGTTTTGAGCCAGTGGCTAAAGAGGGAATTATGGCTGAAATGGCGAAGCAAACAAAGCAAGCTGTGGCTGAAGCAGATGTGGTGATTTTTATCGTAGACGGAAGGCAAGGGTTAACACCCCACGACAAAACAATCACCGATTTTTTACGTAAATCAGGTCGATCCGTGATGTTGGTTGTAAACAAAACGGAAGGTATGAAATACACTTCTGTTACGGCAGAATTTTATGAACTGGGTTTAGGAGATCCCTATGTAATCTCGGCTGCACACGGTGACGGGGTTGTGGATTTAGTGGGCGAGGCACTTGATATTGCATTTTCCCAGCGTCAAGAGGATGATGAGCCGGAATCTAAAGATCGTGGCATCAAGTTGGCAATTGTGGGAAGACCTAATGTTGGAAAATCGACCTTAGTTAATACTTTATTAGGTGAGGAGCGTGTCATTGCATTTGATATGCCGGGTACAACGCGGGATTCTATCGAAATTGCTTTCGAGCGAGATGGAAAAAAATATACTTTAATTGATACCGCGGGCATACGTCGCAGGGGGAAAGTGTTTGAAGCCATAGAAAAATTTTCCGTGGTTAAAACGTTGCAATCTATTTCGGAATCCAATGTCGTGTTACTACTGCTTGATGCGCAGCAGGACATTTCCGAGCAAGATGCGCATATTGCTGGCTTTATTCTGGAATCGGGTCGAGCTCTAGTGGTGGGTGTTAACAAATGGGATGGTTTACAAAGTGGGCGTCGGGACGAGATTAAGTTTGATATAGATCGCAAATTGGGTTTTTTGTCTTTTGCGCAGTTTCATTATATATCGGCACTGAGATCATCGGGAATTGCTCCGATGATGAAATCAGTGAATCAAGCTTACGCTGCTGCGACAGCGAATCTTTCCACCCCTAAATTAACGCGAGCTTTAATCGAAGCAGTTGAGCATCAGCAGCCAAAACGAAAAGGTTCTATTCGTCCTAAATTACGATATGCGCATCAAGGAGGACAAAATCCTCCGATTATTGTGGTCCATGGAAACGCGCTTGATGCAGTGGCCGATGTCTATAAACGCTATCTGGAAAAGCATTTTAGAGAGACGTTCTCACTAGTCGGCACGCCGTTGCGTATTGAAATGAAATCAAGTAAAAATCCTTTTTCAAAAGCAGAGAAGTGAATGTAATACTAGACGTAATATCGAACGTAATGTCACCCGTTACGTCAAACGTAACATAATTTTATAGGATATGAGCATTTTGCTCTCGTCGATTCAGTATGGAGTTTTTGGGCTGGTGGTGCAGTTGTCCTTAACTTCACGACATAACCACACTATGGAGCTGCCATGAGCAATAAAGGGCAATTATTACAAGACCCATTTCTGAATGCCTTACGAAAAGAGCATATACCGGTTTCGATCTATCTTGTGAATGGAATTAAATTACAAGGACACGTCGAGTCTTTTGATCAGTACGTAATTTTATTGCGTAACACGGTTACTCAAATGGTTTACAAGCACGCGATATCCACAGTAGTTCCCGCCCGAGCTGTGAATTTGACCGAGGAGTCTGAGTCTGAGCCTGAGTAATTTGCCGGAATCTGTAACCGGGTCGGCTATCCGTGCAATTTTGATTGGCGTGGATTTGGGCAAGGGCGACGTTACTTCTAGTATGGAAGAGCTTTCCTTGCTTGCTCTGTCGGCGGGAGCTCAGCCAATCGCTACGGTGACGTGTAAACGTTCGCGTCCGGATTCCACTTTTTTTGTCGGCATTGGTAAAACGGAAGAAATTGCAGACGCAATAATTGATCACAATATTGACTTAGTTATTTTTAATCATAGTCTTAGTCCGGCACAACAGCGTAATTTGGAAAAGCAATTAAAAATCCAGGTACTGGACCGTACAAGCTTAATTCTTGATATTTTTGCGCAACGTGCAAAAAGCCACGAAGGGAAGGTGCAAGTTGAGCTTGCGCAACTGCAACATTTGGCGACCCGATTAGTTCGGGGTTGGACCCATTTGGAACGACAAAAAGGTGGAATTGGTTTGCGCGGACCAGGGGAGACTCAGTTGGAAACGGACCGGCGTTTGCTGGGTGAGCGGGTTAAAGTGTTAAAAGATAAGCTCGGCAAGTTACAGCGGCAGCGGGAAACACAGAGGCGTGCTAGAGACCGTTGTCATGTATTTTCAGTGTCGTTAGTCGGTTACACGAATGCAGGTAAGTCAACATTATTCAACGTTTTAACCAAAGCCGATGTTTATGCCGCTGATCAATTATTTGCTACCTTAGATACTACTTCACGTCGCCTCTATTTAGGCAATGTGGGCCAGATTGTGGTGTCAGATACAGTGGGATTCATTCGTGAGTTGCCTCATCAATTAGTGGCCGCATTCCGAGCTACTTTAGAGGAAACAATCCGGGCAGATCTCCTACTCCACGTTGTGGATGCTTCAAGTCCTACAAGGTTGGAGCAGATTTTAGAAGTTAACCAAGTTTTGAAGGAAATCGGAGCCGAGCAAATTCCCCAATTGCTGGTTTGGAACAAGATCGATGCTGCAGAGCTCAACCCAGGGATCGAACGTGATGAATGTGATAAACTGCGACGTGTTTTTTTGAGTGCAAAAACCGGGCAGGGACTAAATGAGTTACGCTCCGCACTTGTTGAATTTGCGCAACAACTTGGATTTGGCCCTATCAATGATGGTGCACCAGATAGTTTTCCTGATGTTAATACCAAGAATGGTCCTACATCTTCAGATTTGATATTGCAAACTGACGCTGCTAGCATTAAAACTGCTGATTAGCATAGATATTGAATATTGGTAAGAAAATTTCCCGCAAAACATTACTATTTCGCTCAAAAACTTAAATCGGAAGATCGCAGAATGTTTGTTTCATATCTAAAAAAAATAAGTGTAATGTTGTCTGTGAATGACCCCAAGTGGGGGCGCGGCTCAGGCAATGATAATAATGGCCATCAGCCCAACCACGCGACTTCCAATGGTCCGCCGGATCTTGACGAGTTATGGACTAATTTTAACCGCAAATTGAATTCCCTCTTGGGAGGGAAAGGTTCAGGACCATCCGGTGGTCCTGCTTCTGCAGGTTCCAGCGGTGCGGCAAAAGGAGTTTGGTTCATCGCTGCGATTATAATTTTTCTTTGGTTGGTTAGTGGATTTTTTGTCGTACAAGAAGGGCAGACTGGCGTAGTTTTAACGTTTGGCAAATACAGTCATGACACGCCATCTGGTTTCAATTGGCGGGCTCCATACCCGATTCAAAGTAATGAAATTGTGAATATTTCCCAAGTACGTACTGTTGAAGTGGGTTATCTATCCAATGTGAAAAATAAGCAGCCCAAAGAAGCATTGATGTTGACCGATGATGAAAATATTATCGATATTCAGTTTGCTGTGCAATACAAGTTAAAAAGCGCGTCGAATTGGATTTTTAGTAATCGTGAACAGGAACGCACAGTTAAGCAAGTGGCAGAAACAGCTATCCGGGAAGTGGTGGGGCGAAGTAAGATGGATTTTGTATTGTACGAAGGTCGGGAAAAGGTTGCTTTGGACGTGGCGCAATTAATGCAACAAATACTGGACAGATATAATTCAGGTGTACAGGTGACAAATGTCACAATGCAAGGAGTTCAACCTCCTGAGCAAGTGCAAGTAGCCTTCGATGATGCGGTAAAAGCGGGGCAAGATCGTGAGCGTCAGAAAAATGAAGGGCAGGCTTATGCAAATGATGTCATCCCAAAAGCGCGCGGTGCTGCGGCACGTTTAAAAGAAGAGTCACAAGCTTATCAAGCTCGTATTGTTGCGGACGCGGAAGGTAATGCGGCCCGGTTTAAACAAGTATTAACCGAGTATCAAAAAGCACCAGCAGTAACTCGCGATCGGATGTATTTGGAAACCATGCAGCAAATATTCAGCAGTACTACCAAAATGATGATTGACACAAAGAATAGTAATAATATGATTTATTTACCATTAGATAAGCTAATGGGCCAGGTCCCTGACTCTCTAGCTGCGGCTCCCAAATCAATCAGTATTTCTGCTGTACCAGAATTAACTAATGCTAATGAATCTTTGAAATCAAGAGAGAATTATTCACGGGATAGGGAGGGTAGATAATGAACAAGTTTATTTCTTCCGGAGTTGCCCTAATCATTGCTTTGTTTATATTTTCATCCACGGTTTTTGTTGTTGATCAGCGTCAATACGCCATCGTGTTTGCATTGGGTGAGATGAAAAAAATCATCAATGAGCCGGGCCTTCATTTCAAATTACCCCCACCATTTCAAAACGTGCTTTTCCTGGACAAGCGTATTTTGACTATTGATTCGCCTGAGTCTGACCGTTTTATTACTGCTGAGAAAAAAAATATTTTGGTAGATTCTTTTGTTAAGTGGCATATCACTGATCCTAAGCTTTATTACATTAGTTTGGGCGGCGAGGAACAGCGGGCAAATGATCGGTTAAATCAAATAGTCAAGGCTGCCTTAAATGATGAAATTACTAAGCGAACCGTGCGCGATGTGATTTCTGGTGAGCGCAGTAAAGTGATGGAGGCTTTACGCACTAAAGTTTCGGCAGAAGCAAAAGAAATTGGTGTTGAAATAATAGATGTGCGGTTAAAGCGCGTTGATTATGTTGAACAAATTAACAATTCTGTTTATGACCGTATGAAGGCTGAACGAACTCGCGTGGCAAATGAATTGCGATCAACTGGTTATGCTGAATCTGAAAAAATCAGAGCCGACGCGGATAAGCAAAGCACTGTGATTTTAGCTGAAGCGTATCGGGAAGCAGAAAAGTTGAAGGGTGACGGCGATGGCCGTGCGAGCAAGATCTACGCACAAGCATTTGATCAAAACCCCGAGTTCTACAAGTTTTATCGTAGTTTGGAGGCTTATCGTAACAGCTTTAAGAATAAAAATGATGTGTTAGTCATCGATCCAAATTCTGATTTTTTCCACTATTTCAAGGGACCGGGCAGGCAAAGTAAATGAAGGAATTAACTCGACTGCTATTGGCTACCAAGGTTATTTAGCCGTAAGGCATTCAAAATATCCTGGAGCCGCCTTGTCTGAGCTGGCAGCATTGCAGGGGTCTGCGTAAAAATAAATTTGCAATAGTCGGATGGTTTTGTACAGGTCTCTGTAAGTTGAAAACAAGCCTTGAAGACCTCTGAACAACCCACTGCGCGATCCAAATTCGGGGTTGCGCGGTGCTCGTAGTCCTCATGTACTTAAATACATCTCGGTTGCTGCGCTCCGTGCGCCTTTGAGTCGCTCGCCACGGCTGTGCAGTGGTCTTTTGAAGGCGAAACCTTGGGCTTATTCTGTTTTTTGATAACTTTTTTCTGTCCTATTTGATTTTTATGCCGAACTGGCTTTTACCTGAAAATATTGCCGATGTTTTGCCCGCAGAGGCTCGAAAAATTGAAGAATTACGCCGTCGACTATTAGATCATTTTAGATTGTACGGTTACGAGCTCGTCATGCCTCCAATGCTCGAGTACTTGGAGTCATTGTTGTGCGGTGCCGGTCAAGATCTTGATTTACGTACTTTCAAATTGGTCGACCAGTTATCTGGTCGTAGCCTAGGTATAAGAGCGGATATAACGACCCAGGTTGCCCGAATTGATGCTCACCTATTAAATCATTCTGCCATTACACGCTTGTGTTACTCGGGCAGTGTTTTACATACCCGGCCCTCCGGTTTGCATGCCACACGCGAGCCGCTGCAAATTGGCGTTGAAATCTATGGGCACGCCGGTTTGGAAGCCGACGTAGAAATCCAGGAATTGTTATTGGCCTCGATGTCATTGGCGGGAATGACTAAAGTTCGACTGGATTTGTGCCATGTTGGCGTATTCCGTGCAATTTTGGCTCAAGATCCCATAGCACAAAAGAGCGAATTATCTTTGTATTCTCTTTTGGAAGCTAAGGATATGCAAGGATTGAAAGAAATCTCCGCCACTTTTCAATCGCAGACTCGTGAAGCATTAACAGCCTTACCGAATTTATACGGCAATTCAAAAGTTTTAGATTATGCCCATGAAATTTTGCCTGGATTACCTGGAATAAAAACAGCTTTGAATGAATTAACTTTCTTAGCAAATCAGGCTGGTGCGCATGCTGGCGTAGAAGTTACGATAGATTTGGCCGATCTACGTGGGCTTCATTATCACAGCGGGGCAACATTTGCCGCTTATGTGCCGGGTTTACCCAATGCGGTAGCGCGGGGTGGGCGTTACGATCACATTGGTGAAGCATTTGGCAGGGCGAGACCGGCTACCGGTTTTTCTCTGGATCTAAAAGAATTGGTACGGTTAATGCCAGCAGCTAAGCGTCAAAATGCAATTTTGGCTCCTTGGGGTGGGGACGTTAATCTGCGTCAAAGAATTGCCGAGTTGCGTGCACACGGTGAAATTGTAATCCAATGTTTGCCGGGTCATGAAGAGGAATTAGAAGGATTAGAGGAATTCGATTGTAATCATGCGATCGTGTTTGAAAACGGAAATTGGATAATTAAGAGTCAGGCTAAGTGATGTCACAAATAAATACTGCAAAAAATGTCGTCGTAATAGGAACTCAGTGGGGCGACGAAGGGAAGGGGAAAATAGTTGATTGGTTGACGAATCACGCACAAGGGGTAGTACGTTTCCAAGGTGGCCATAACGCCGGACATACTTTAGTGATTGGCGGGAAAAAAACCGCCCTGCATTTGATACCTTCAGGAATAATGCGTGCCGGTGTCGCTTGCTATATTGGTAACGGGGTCGTCTTATCTGTACCAGACTTATTGCGCGAAATTGATAATTTGCAGGAGAATGACGTCGAGGTTGAATCGCGCCTGAAAATTTCTGAAGCTTGTCCAGTTATTTTGCCCTATCACGCCGCTCTTGATTCTGCACGGGAAGCCGCACGCGGTGAGGCAAAAATCGGTACCACGGGAAAGGGCATCGGGCCAGCTTATGAGGACAAAGTGGCCCGTCGTGCCATACGTCTAGCCGACTTATTAAATCCCACACGTTTTGCTGAGAAATTACGTGAAAATTTAGATTTTCATAATTTTGTGCTGACTCAGTATTTGCATGCCCAGCCCATTGATTTTCAGAAAATATTAGAGGACACGTTAGCTCAGGTGCCGCGGATCAGGCCGATGGTTGCGGACGTATCAAGCGCGCTTTACACTGCTTACAAAAATGGCGCATGTTTGCTATTCGAAGGTGCTCAAGGAAGTTTATTAGATATTGATCATGGTACTTATCCGTATGTGACTTCCAGCAATTGTGTGGCCGGCAGCGCTGCAGCGGGTTCAGGTGTCGGGCCAAGCATGTTGCATTATGTTTTAGGTATCACTAAAGCCTACACAACCCGGGTTGGTTCGGGCCC
Source organism: Solimicrobium sp. (assembly GCA_021155915.1). Lineage (GTDB taxonomy): Bacteria > Pseudomonadota > Gammaproteobacteria > Burkholderiales > Burkholderiaceae_D > Solimicrobium. The sequence goes on from JAJNBE010000002.1 coordinate 28,141, forward strand.
ATTCCCCTCAGAACTATCTACTGAAAATGGTGTGGGTAAGCATCTGTCAGCGGTAGGATGTGAGTTCGGCACCACAACGGGACGTGCTCGTCGTTGTGGGTGGTTTGATGCGGCCCTGTTAAAACGATCAGTCCAGATCAATGGTGTCTCTGGCATGTGTTTAACAAAGTTAGATGTGTTGGATGGCATTGGCACACTGCAAATCTGTACTGGTTATAAGGTTGACGGTGAATTAGTCAGTATTTTTCCTAGTGGTGCTGAGGAAGCGTTACGTTGTGTCCCAATTTACGAAACGATTTCTGGATGGACCGAAAGTACGGTTGGTTTGAAAAGTATGGAAGCATTGCCAATTAATGCGCGCAAATATATTTCGCGCATCGAGGAATTAGTTGGAGTGCCGATCGACATGGTTTCTACTGGTCCCGACCGTGAAGAAACAATCGTATTGCGCCAACCATTTTCTTAGCCGGGGATCTTCTGTTGACCGCTCAATAGCTTCGATAATTTCTGAAATAGAATGAAAATTTTCACTCTTCATTAACTCATCATTCGGCGGAAGCACTAGGGATTCAATTGTAAGCGGAAGAATTTATGATGCCAGCTTTCTGACGGGCCCCAAAAATCTTTATGCGGTGTGCAAGGGGCTTCCGAAATATATCTGATCTTCCCATGGACTACACTTCCTCTGTGAGGAAAAAGCGTTTCTGAGCAGCGAAGTCTGGCGAGATGGCATTAAATCGTGCATTCGGACTTATTCAGACCGAGGATCCCAATTAAGTTGATAGTAATCAGTTATTTGTGATTTTTGTAAAGTCATTTATCATTCATACCCAACTAAAAATAGACTAATCGTAATTCAGCGATCAGCAACAGAAGGAGTCATTAATGCATACAGAAGAACTATCCGGTGATACAGGTTCACTTAAACGAGATCTAAGTGAACGCCATATACGCATGATGGCGTTAGGCGCCTGTATCGGCGTTGGACTATTTTTGGGTTCCGCTAAAGCTATTGAAATGGCGGGGCCTTCTATAATGCTGTCTTATCTCATCGGTGGTTTAGTTATATTAGTTATCATGAGGGCATTAGGCGAAATGGCCGTGCACAGCCCTGTTTCAGGATCGTTTAGCCGTTATGCACATGATTATATGGGGCCATTGGCTGGTTATTTAACGGGATGGAATTATTGGTTTCTCTGGATAGTAAGTTGTGTTGCGGAAATTACTGCAGTCGCAATTTATATGGGGTTCTGGTTTCCTGATACACCACATTGGATTTGGGCTTTGGCCTCTCTGGCAAGTATGGGCGCAGTTAATTTGATTAATGTAAAGGCATTCGGTGAATTTGAATTCTGGTTTGCATTAATAAAAATTATTACCATCATTGCTATGATTTTTGGTGGTCTTGGGATAATTGTTTTTGGATTCGGTAATGATGGTGTTGCGATAGGAATTTCAAATTTATGGTTACATGGGGGGTTTTTTCCTCACGGGGCAGATGGTGTGTTGATGTCTTTGCGAATGGCTATTTTTGCTTATCTGGGTGTTGAGATGATCGGATTAACAGCAGGTGAAGCCAAGAATCCGGCAAAAACTATTCCTGATGCAATCAACTCGGTATTTTGGCGTGTTGTCATTTTCTATATAGGCGCTCTATTTGTAATTTTATCCATTTATCCATGGAACCAGATTGGTACGCAAGGCAGTCCGTTTGTAATGACCTTCGAGCGTTTAGGTATTAAAACAGCAGCAGGTATTATTAATTTTGTTGTTATTACTGCGGCGCTTTCCTCGAGTAATGGTGGTATTTTTAGTACTGGTCGAATGTTATTTAGCTTAGCGCAAAATGGTCATGCGCCCAAGAGTTTTACTAGTGTTTCCAAATCAGGAGTTCCACATATTGCTTTATTGTCGACGATGTTAATTTTATTGCTTGGCGTCTTGCTCAACTACTTGATGCCAGAGAAAATCTTTAACGTAGTCACCTCTATTGCGACGTTTAGCGGTATTTGGACTTGGGTAATGATTTTGCTCACTCAAATTAAGTTTCGTCGTAGTTTATCTGCCGACCAAGCAAAAGCACTCAGTTATCGTATGTGGTTGTGGCCATTTTCTTCCTATTTAGCGCTGGCCTTTTTGGCTTTCGTAATCGGGTTGCTTGCCTATTTTGAAGAAACCCGTATTGCACTCTATGTGGGTATTTTATTTATGAGTATATTGACGCTGATTTATTTTATGTATCTGAATAAGCCAAAAGATGGAAAAGACTATAAACTGAACTCTGTGCAATAAAAATAACGATCGGTATGAAACCTAGGAGTGTCGGGTTTTTCAGGTTTATCCGGGCAATGATATTCGAATAAGAGTTTTTTTCGTTGAGGATAATGTTGTTTTATTCATTTAAAAATAAACTAGTTTGCCTCGTTACCTCCTTGGTATTAGTTGGATGTGCAGCGACCAACTCCTTACTAGGGGGTAATTCACGTAAAGATGCTATTGCGGAGACCGAATGGGCCTTTGCGAAAAACGAAGTGATCATTGATGTAAAGTCGTCGGAAAGATTGAATGCGTACAATGGTGAGGCGCATACCTTAGTTATAGGTATGTTCCAAATGTCAGATGCAGCCGCGTTTTATAAATTGACGTCTGACGTTTCCTCTATGAGCGAGGCTCTTGAATTTGGTAAGGGCAAAGATCAATTTCTCCAATTAGTGCGATTTGTCGTTTCTCCGGGGAAATGCATGCGGTTTATGTTAGATCGGGTACAAAATGCAAAATATGTTGGCATTATTACCGGATATTATGTATTAGATCAGCAAAATTCATGGCGAATATTCCCTATTAGCATCGATATTTCCCGTAGGGGGCTAATTTCTCGAACATTCAAAGCTAAACCAATTAAACTCATGATTAAAATGGAGTTGGGTGCGGAAGGAATTGTCCAAGCTCAAAGCGTCAACCAGGAAACATCTGTTTCGGCCCATTGTTTAAATGAACCCAACCGAAATAATGTAACTGATAAACTTTTGGAATGTTGCGATTACACTATTCAATACGTTCAAGATAAGATAGTCGATTAAGGTATGAGAATGAGCGAAAAAAATGGTGTGTACTGGCATCAAGGCATGTTTTTGCAGCCCCAACATTTTCAACAAGCAGACTTATATAATAAGTTTCAACAAAAGCCTTTCTTTGAAACCACAACCCCACATTTTTGGGGAATTGGTGACCTGGAGTTAAGTACTTCCGCCATTGTCAACCGTGTAATTGAAGTTTCCGCAGCGAAGTTAATCTTTCGCGATCAGACTTACGTGGAATATCCAGGTAATGCTGTTATACGTACGCGTTCGTTTGATGCCAATTGGATTGACGGAGATAAGTCATTTAACGTTTACCTTGGGCTTAAAAAACTTTCTTCGGATGAAGTGAATGTTACGTTAGTCGCAAGCATGGCGGAAGCCCGTGCTGTAACTACACGTTTTGCTTCTCTTAGGAATACCCATGAGGTACCTGATCTCTATTCAGATGGCCCCCCAGGACAAGTTCTAACATTAACGCATGTGCTGCAAGTTTTTTTTGAGAGTGAAATTAACGGTCTCGATGACTATGAATTGATTCCAATCGCCCGACTGGTTCGAGATGGGGAGTCGATCAAGTTATCAAAAAATTTTATTCCGCCTTGTTTTGCATTGATGGGCTCTGAAGTTTTAATGCAAACCATTAAAGATATCCGTGACGAATTGGCAGGTCGCTCCCGACAACTGCAGGAGTATAAAAGCCCGCGTGAAATGCAAAAGGCAGAATTTGATTCGAGTTATATGGTATTTTTGCTTGCCTTAAGATCATTAAATCGCTTTAGTCCTTATTTATTCCATTTAATTGAGGCTAGCCAGGTTCATCCCTGGGTGTGTTATGGAGCATTACGTCAATTAGTTGGTGAATTAAGTTCGTTTTCCGAGCGTTTTAATATGTTGGGTGAAGCAGAAGATGGCACTCCCGGGCTGCCTGCTTATGAGCATGCAGATTTGAGTAAATGCTTTACACGTGCCCATAAGGTTATTGGTCAGCTACTAAATGAAATTACGGTAGGGCCGGAGTTCTTAGCAACGCTTGAGTTTCAGGATGGTTTTTATATTGCTGAGTTACCCCGTAGTTTTTTTAGTGACCGTAATCGTTTCTATTTGGTAGTGCGTACAGAAAGTAGTCCGGATAAGGTAAAACATGCCCTTTTGCAAGAAGCAAGGCTTTCCGCGCGGGAAGAAATGTTTAGCCTTATATCCCATGCTTTACCCGGGATTGAATTGATCTTAATGAATGATGCGCCGCAAGGATTGCCTCGCAGATCAAATTCTTATTATTTCCGTATTGAACAAATAAGTAAGCAATGGGAATTGGTGGAGCAAGAAGGATTAATTGCTTTACAGTGGCTCGATGCACCGAATGATTTGAAGGCAGAAATTGTCGTACTACGGAGCTAATGTGCAACTTGTTGATTGTTTTATTTCACTCATCGCTTACGTGCGACATTTTCAACTTTCCCCACATGGGAACTCTTCTACGTTCAACACACAGATTGATCGACTCATAGATGCAGCGCGCAATGATGCATTAGCTGCTGGCTTTTCTGACAGTGATGTTGAGAACGCTCTATTTGCTGTGACGGCGTGGATAGACGAAGTGGTACTGCTATCCGAATGGGAAGGTGCTACAGATTGGCAGCGACAGTTATTACAAAAACGCTACTTTAGCGTTACCAACGCAGGAAACAGCTTTTTTACGCGACTTGATGAATTAGCCGTAGAGCAGTTATCCGTACGAGAAATTTATTATTTTTGTTTGGCTATGGGTTTTGTTGGACGCTATGGATATGATCGTAATCAAACGGCTCTAGCAAAGTTAAAAAATGATAATTTGCTCATTTTATTGAAAAATCGCGACAATCTGTCAGGTGCTGCAAAAGATTTGCTATTTCCAGACGGTTATCCTGATCATCCGAAACGTTCGGCTCCCGTTATAACGTCCAGCAGTTGGCGGTGGCAATTTTCGTCACTTACAAAAGCTGCGTTGTTAATTCCGGCTTTGGTATTGTTAACATTATTTGGCATTTACTATTTAATTATATGGCAGCTGGCGGACTCAATTCTTAAGCAGATCCCATGAAGAAATTAGCTAGCTTGTTTTTCTGGACGTTGGTAATGGTGACCTTGGCACTGATCTGCTGGGGCGTGACGTTATACCTTAATCTTTCCCCTTGGTTAGCTTTTGCATTTTTTATAGGTGGTCTTGGCATTTATTTTCTGGGAAAATTTATACATCGATTATTCATCGCAGTTTATTTGCGTAGTAGATTGACCCACCAAACCGATGCTTCCCGTAAAAATGCGGCTAATATCTTATCTCCGCAAGCGCAGATAACAAAAAAATGGAAAACTGCTGTTTCAACTTTACGAAATTCTAGTATTAAACGTTTAGGTGATCCATTATATGTGCTGCCTTGGTACATGGTTATTGGTCAATCCGGCACGGGTAAGACTACAGCTCTAACACGTGCACGCCTGTCGTCTCCAATTCAAAAAGTGAGTCAGAATAGTGCTATTCAACAAACCGTCAATTGTGATTGGTGGTATTTCGACCAGGCTGTAGTGATAGATTGCGCAGGAAAGTATGTTGATCCCAATGAGACTGAATCAGATCGCCAGGAGTGGGAAGTCGGTCTTGATTTGCTTGCACGCTACCGTTCGCGCGAAGGACTTAATGGATTAGTTCTTGCAATAAGCGCAGAGAGATTAAGTAATCCTGATCGTGATCAAATTAACGAAGAAGGTCGTATTGTTCGGGAAAGAATTGAGCAACTGATTCGTTTGTTCGGAAAGCGTTTTCCAATATACATTTTGGTGACTAAATGTGATCAATTATTTGGATTAGAGGAGTGGACGCATCATTTATCTGAAGAGGCCGTTGCTCAGTCGATGGGGTATCTTTCAGAGGACAAAGACGAAAACCCGACTATAAATAATTTTTTAAATGAAGCATTTGCCAAAATAGGGGACAAGCTCAAGAAATTGCGTATTGCGTTAGTGGCACGAAGTAATCATATTTCTCCCGAATTGTTACTCTTTCCTAGGGAATTTGAGCAGCTGAAGCCGGGTCTACATATGTTCACTAATGCATGTTTGGGTGAAAATCCTTACTTAGAGTTACCCTTTTTACGGGGATTATTTTTTAGCAGTGGATATCAGGAAGGAGGAGTTTCTTCCTCCGTTTTAGGCGACCTTATACCTCCGGTACCTTTGCACCAGGGAACTAACGCAGGAATATTCTTGCATGATTTTTTCGGCCGTATCCTACCCCAAGACAGGCATATCTCGCAGCCCGCAGCTCTCGTTAATCATTGGAATCGCGTCACTCAAAATCTTGGTTTGTTGACTTGGTTATTCCTAGTGACTGCAGTTGGCTTATTGATGTCAATTTCATTCGTATACAACCTCAATACAATAAATCTTATTCGCGTTAATCATCCTTATACCGCCGATTATGTTGGTTCATTAGAGCCCGATTCGTTAACCCTTGAACGGGTCAGGGATTCGATTTCACTGGTCGAAAAACGGAATGACAATTGGAAAAATAAATGGATGATGCCTAATTCCAGCATTAGTAAGTTGGAAGTCAAGCTCAAGCAGATGTATAACGAACAATACGCTAAATTCATTTTTCCTACTGTTAATGCCAATGTGGAAGAAAATCTAAATTTGTCTATCAAGGACGATATTTCCAGCAGATTTCCGCAGATGATTTTGAGCAAAATTTATGCAATTAACATCTATCTTGCACGTCAGAAAGGAGCTAATCTAGCCACGCTAGAAGCTTTACCCCAACGAGTATTATCTTTGGATGGGTATTCTCAGGAATTAGGAAATCGTCTAAATAAATTATTTGTAACTCATGTGGCATGGTTGCCGTCATCCGACCCCATTATCGAAGCAGGCCTTCAATCGGCGCAGGACGTTGTTCAACATTATGCATTTATCGATCCGAATTTATCTTGGTTGACCAGGTTGGAAAGCTCCAGTATCAAAGCCAAGGAAGTAACTGTGAATGATTTTTGGGGACTTTCATCTAAGCTGAATGTGCAAAATTCTTCATTCCGCGTAGCTCCGGCATATACCCAGGCCGGCAAACGAGAAATCGATAACTTTTTGTTGCATATGGAGAATGCAATTGAAAATGGATCGGAATTTGTTCGTTATAAGCGAGCTTTTGAGGCCTGGTATCACCTTCAACATCTTTTGGAATGGCAGCAATTTGTGACTGCATTCCCGTCTGGAGAGAGTGTACTGTCAGGAGAAGTGGCGTGGCGTTCGAAACTCGGCGATGCCGTTAGTAAGCATAGTCCGTATTATTTGCTCATTGATCGTCTAAACGAAGAGTTTAAGGACGAACCAGAAACCGGTTTACCCGGTTGGATATTATTAGCAAGAGAATTTTCTGCCTTGCTTGAACAAGCACAAAACAAAAAAGTGGGAACAGGAGTAGTCAATCGTGCGGCCAAATTTCTTGATGTCATAAATCTATTTGGTGGAACTGCAATTAGGGATAGTGTTAGTGATGACTTTAATTCTGCCGATCAGATTATTAAAAATAACCTGAATGCAATTACTGATTTAGATAATTTTTTGGTGACTTTAAATCAGATTGCGACGAATGTCTCGGTAGGCTCCAGCAAGGCTTATAAAGAATCGGCTGATTTTCACACATTCTCGACTAACCCTGAGTCAAAAAGTCCTCCACCAATTTATGATGCGGCTGCCCAACTAAAACTTCTACATCAACATCTCCAGCATAATAATGTTGAAGACGAACTAGTCTGGCGTCTAATCGAAGGTCCATTTCATTATGTAGTGAGCTATACAGAGGAGCAGTCGTCGTGTAATTTGCAACAAATTTGGGAATCCGATGTCCTTTGGCCTTTAAAGACAGCGACTACTAAAGCCGAGTTTGTCGATCAGTTATATGGAGAAAAGGGAACGGTGTGGGCATTTGTTGATGGTCCTGCAAAACCTTTTTTGACGCGCGATGCCAACCAATTCTCTGTTGTAACCACAATGGGATACAGCTTACCATTCAGTAATGCTTTCCTGCCGATGTTAAACGGGGCAGTAGGTAAACGAGTTGATCAATTAATGGCTCAGAAGCGTGTCACAGTGGAAAGACACAATGACGAGTTGCTGTTACAAAAAGAAAAATTACAAAATCAACAGGCCCAAGCAGAGATAGATCGAATAATCGCTGACCTCAAACAAAAGATTAGTGGAATTAAAAATTCAAAGTTTCCGTTAACGATAACGGCGCAACCGACCAGTGTTAATCCTAGTGCTAAAGAAAAGCCATTTGCCGTTGTCCTTACGATTCAGTGCGCTGCAGGCGAAAGAAGATTGGTGAATTTGAATTTTCCGGTCTCTGACAATTTCGATTGGGATTTCGGGTCGTGTGGTGATGTAGATTTGAGAATTAGATTAGATAGTTTTACCCTGACAAAAAAATATCCTGGGGCATGGGGTGTAGTGCATTTTTTGAGGGACTTTAAATCGGGACACCGTCAATTTAACGCTATTGATTTTCCTGAATCTCAGTTAAAACTTTCCGGATCAAATATCACCCAAATTGGTGTAAATTTTAACTTTGGTGGTCAGGACACTATACTTAAAACTGCAGAACAGCTCGAACAATTGGAAGAGTCAGAAAGAACAAAGATGCTTGAAAAGCAGCGCTTGCAAGATCAAAAATTCAATACGGAAAACCAGGAAATTTCAGCAAAGATGTCGGTCTCGTCAAAAATGTCCCTTGATGAAATGACAGTGATAGAAATTCCAGTTTTGAAAGAAATAGGAGCTTGTTGGAACTCGTCCGTGCCAATGCAAGATAAAAATACCGTAGAGTCCTATTTCAAAAATTTGGTTAATCAAAAACTTGATTAACCGTAGAACAACAATATGGTAGGGCGGTGTATGCTCGAGTTAACTGATATTTGGGATGCTCCGCCGTACGGATCCTCTTCGGTGCTCAGATTATCATTCGAACCGCGGCTCCAGCATCCAGTTCAATTATTCTGGCTAGTAATTTATTCGCTTCGTTAATTTCCTCATTATCCCGCGCCATAATATGATGCGCGGCTTTTAATCCTCGTATTGCCAGCGATGGGTCCCACTCTGTTAAATGAAATCGATCTATTTCCGCAATAATGGAAATTGCAAAAGGGAGCAAATTGCCGGCTGGACGCTGTTCAAACATCAGTTCACATAAGTGTAATCGCATTAATAATTTGTCGCGCGGAGACGTTGTGTGATCGATCTGTTTTTGTATGAAGTCAGCAGCCTCTCCCAGTTTGCCTTCTAGCGCCATTGCACGTGAATCATGAATGGAATTTTGCAAATTATTCGCTTTAACTTCATTTATTTCTGGTGTTTTATTTCCATTCAGTTCTAACCAACTCCGTGTTTCAGCATCTGCAAATGGCATACCATCTGAAAAAGACAGCGCTATTAATTCAGGTAGCCGTTGTGAAAAATGTTGGGTAGCAGAAGTTATTTCGCGTTCTGCATTATGGGCGCCCATTTCACTCAACGCTTCTGCGCAAATTCGGTTGAGATCTAGCCAGAACGGGTGTTGGCGTAATTGAGTTTCTGCAAAACGAACAATATCTTCATGGGCCCGGCTTTCTTGTAAACCTCGCAAAGCATTGATCAATTGTATATTTGGTGCGGGAACCAATGTTTTATTTTGTGCGGCAGGCGGCGCTTGTTCAATCGATAGCCACGTTGCGCTTCTCGCCAAACGATAGCCTAACGGATTGCTTAGATTTGATTCAAGCAAAAGGTCAGAAAGATTGCCCAGTATTCTGCTGATCTTCTCCAGTATCGGGTCTACCTGGTCAATTGATTCAATTGCAGCTGATAGCGGATCAATCTGCTGCTGTATGATGATCTCTCTGGATGCTGTTTTTAATCCCTGTTCCTCTGTGGCGATCTTTAAATCGACTATCTCCGAAGCGTTCTCAATAACAGGTATGGAATTGAATAGACTAATAAGCGGCTGCATGGAGGGCGCGTCGCTGTCTTTGTTTTGTATAAATGCATCAATTTTTCTTGTGTTGTTCAGTAATGTTTGAATTAATTCGGGCGGCTGCGGAACCAGGGCAGACCAGACCGGCCCACTTGCGTTCAGTTGAATGTGATCGAGGAGAAATTGTAGGGCATTACGCCGGGCCCGTGCACGTTGTACGGGGGGATACAAAGAGTCCCAATAGTTTTCTAGCATGTCCGATAATATACTCAACCCTTCGGATAATCCGGCTAAACTGGATGTTTGGAGCAGGCCGCACGTCAGGTAGCAAGCCACCAGAATATCTTTACCTTTATTTGCCAGAAGTTCGGCAGCCGTATCACAAATAAAATGCCAGTTAACTGCATTACTCGTATTGGGATTACTGAGCTTGGCTATTTCATCTTCAATGCTTTCGTACTGAGGGTCGTTGCGTACATCGCTCCCTGCAATAGACATTTCGTTGATAGGTTGTTTGCCAAGATTAGAAAATAGGTGAGTATTCATGGATCAGATGCTAGGGGATAACCATTAATGGCAGGACTTTCGTAAAAAAAATCAGAGTAACATTTTTAATCCGAAACTACGATTTGGTAAAAAACAAAAATTAGCGGTTTAAGGCGAAATTAATTGAAGAATGATACTACTCTGCAACATGACTAGCCATGAGATGTAAGAAATTAACATTTTCTTTGACAGATGTACTCATCGGAATTCAAGATGCTGAAGTTCAGGCAAATAGGCAAATAGATAGTGGCGGGTAGGAAAATCGCATTAGGGAAATTAGGGTTGCCTGTGCTAATATCCTTGGTTGATATTTATGTCAACAATTAAATACATTTTAATGTTGTATTTCGCAAAAATGATGGATAATTACAACAATAAAATTTGTTGCAGGGATCGTTACTTTTATTGCTTATCTTCATGGTTGCCTTTTTATTAAATTCAGGAGAATTATAATGAGTAGCGAAGGATCAGTTGCCCCAAAAGAGCGCGTTAATATTGTATATAAGCCGGCGGTCGGCGACGCCAGGGAGGAAGTTGAACTTCCATTAAAGCTTTTAGTCATGGGTGATTACACGTTGCGTGAAAATGATACTCCGATAGAAAACATGAAGCCTATAGATATTGATAAAAGTAATTTTGATGACGTGCTAAGGGCACAGAAATTAGCGCTGGATTTTGTTGTGCCTAACAAACTCGATGCCAAGGCCGAGGAGAGTTCTGTGCTAGCCGTTAACATGACCTTTGATTCAATAAATGATTTTTCTCCAGATGCAATCGTCTCTAAAGTTCCTGAGCTGCAACAGATGGTCGCCTTGCGTGAAGCCCTTAAAGCATTGAAGGGGCCGCTGGGAAACATTCCTGATTTTCGAAAGCAATTACAAGAACTAGTTCGTGATGAAGGTGTGCGGGCGCGTCTACTTTCAGAACTTGGTATTAATGATAATTAACAGTGGAAGTTCGGAGAGAGAAATCATGGCAGAAGAACAAAAGCAAACCGTAACTACTAATGTTGAAGAAACAAAGAGCGGTGCTTCTTTATTAGATCAGTTAATTGAGTCAGCTCGTATCAAACCAGGTGACGAAGCCTATTCCATCACAAAACAAGGCGTTCAGGAGTTTATTTCGCAATTATTGGAGCCGCAACGCGCGACCGAGCGAGTTACCGCTGCAACGGTTGATGACATGATTGCTGAGTTGGACCAGAAGCTGTGTAAACAAGTTGACGTTATTTTGCATCATGCCGATTTCCAAAAGCTTGAATCCGCGTGGCGCTCGTTGCGTTTTTTGGTGGATCGCACTAATTTTCGTGAAAATGTCAAGATTCAGTTGCTTAATGTTAGTAAAGATAAATTACTAGAAGATTTTCAGGATGTTGCTGATATTACAAAGTCTGGTTTGTATAAAAATCTTTATACAGCTGAGTATGGACAATTCGGTGGGCAGCCATTTGGTGCGATTGTAGCTAACTATGAATTTGGTCCAGGGACTCAGGATATTAAATTGTTGCAATATGCGGCGAGTGTTGCGGCCATGAGTCATGCTCCTTTTATCGCGGCCACTGCTCCACAATTTTTCGGCGTAGATAGCTATGATCAACTCCCAAATTTAAAAGATATATCCTCGATTTTTGAAGGGCCCCAATATGCAAAATGGAATGGATTTCGTGAGTCAGAAGATGCCCGCTATGTTGGCTTAACATTACCACATTTCCTACTGCGAGTGCCCTATGGCGCCGATACAGTACCGGTGAAAAAATTTAATTATACGGAAGATGTTTCTGGTTCTAATAGCAAATTTTTATGGGGTAACGCTGCATTTACTTTTGCCTCACGTCTGACCGATAGTTTTGCTGATTACCGTTGGTGTGCTAACGTTATTGGTCCTCAGGGGGGCGGTACTGTCAGCGATTTACCTGTTTATTCTTATGAATCGATGGGAGAAATACAAAACAAAATTCCGACGGAAGTATTGATATCGGAACGGCGCGAATTCGAGTTGGCGGAGCAGGGTTTTATTGCTTTGACAATGCGTAAGAATAGCGATAATGCGGCGTTCTTTTCAGCCAATTCTGTACAAAAGCCGAAGTTTTTTGGTAACAGTAAAGAAGGAAAAGAAGCTGAGTTAAACTATAAATTGAGTACACAATTGCCTTATATGTTTGTGGTAAGTCGCCTTGCTCACTACATTAAAGTAATTCAGCGCGAAAATATTGGTACTTGGAAAGATCGCGGAGAACTCGAAACAGAATTAAATCTGTGGATTCGTCAATACGTTGCAGATATGGATAACCCGGCAGCGGGAGTGCGGAGCCGTCGTCCATTGCGTAAAGCTGAAATTGTTGTTTCCGATGTTGAAGGAGATCCGGGCTGGTATCGTGTTAGCTTAAAGGTTAGTCCTCACTTTAAGTATATGGGCGCTTCGTTCTCTTTGTCTTTGGTCGGAAAACTGGAGAAAAAGTAGCGTTCCCCTATTTCAAAGAGGAAGCAATTAAGCTCGGAACTAAGTGTTCTTTAAAACAGTGGTTGTACTCCTTCTCTCAAGTTCCGATGAGTGGACCCATAGCCATTGAAATTAATACTAATTGTTAACTATAAAGAGGGAGTTTGTTATGCCAATGCACTGTTTTTTGACATTAGAAGGAAAGAACCAGGGAAAAATTGAGGGTTCAGTTGCAATTAAGGGACATGAAGGGAAGATCGAAATTCTGGCAGTTGACCATACCATTGATATTCCTAGCAATGCGCTATCTGGGAAGCCTTCTGGTCAACGAGTTCATGGTCCAAAGGTTTTAACTAAAGAAATAGATAAGTCAAGTCCCAAGCTTTTCCAGGCGTTAACATCAGGTGAGCAGTTTAAGAGTGTCGTTTTAGAATATTATCGAATCTCACCTAAAGGAACGGAAGAAAAGTATTACACGGTCAGGCTGAGTAACGCCATTTTGACTAAAATGCGTGCTTGGGTACCTAACATCAATAGTCCAGAAAATAAGCAGATGGGCCATATGGAAGATATTGCGTTCACCTATGAAAAAATTACGTGGACTTTTGATCCTGATGGTATTGAAGCGGAAGATTCATGGTTGGCACCTAAAACCTGATTTAGTTAATCTTGTTAAGGAATATATTTGAACGAGCGCCGTTTGCTGGAGAGAATAGCCCATTGGGAAATAGGGGAAGAGCGCACTAGTACTACACGTGTGGATGTGCTTGTGCAATCTATTATGAAGCATCTCAGTTGTTTGCTAAACACGCGTCAAGGTAGCGTACAACTGGATCCAAAATTTGGGGTGCCTGATTTTACCAATATCGCCGGTGGGCTTGCGAACGGTTCGGTTAGTGATGTGGAAGATGAGCTATGCCGCATGGTTAAAAAATATGAACCTCGTATTAGTTCGCCCAAAATTTCGTTAACGCCGGATACGTCTGATTTGCTTTCTCTCAAGTTTGAACTGGAAGGAATATTAGATGTTGATGATAGAAGTATCCCTTTGCATCTGGCCACTGTAGTGGGAGCTAGTGGTAAGGTTTCAATTTCATGAGGTTCAATCCTGCGGCTCTTCAGATTTGCAACTATGAGTACTATTAATCAGTATTACGAAAAGGAGTTGCATAAGCTGAAAAGTTTGGCTGTTGAGTTTGCGCAAGAAAATCCGGCGCTTGCGCCGATGCTCTCTGGCCCCGCTTCAGACCCTGATGTGGAACGATTGTTGGAAGGGGTTGCTTTCCTTTCAGGCATGGTGCATCAGAAATTGGACGACGAATTTCCAGAGTTCGTTCAGGAATTAACTAATTTGCTTTTCCCTCATTATTTGAGACCAGTAGCGTCGTCAACCCTTGTTGCTTTTACGCCTAAGGGTGCGGTATTGGAAACTGTACAGGTTTCAAAAGGCACCCAACTGGCTTCAGTGCCAATAGATGGTACCAAGTGCCTCTTCCGAACATGTAACGACATCGACGTACATCCGCTGGCTATTGAACAATCAGACTTTGTTAAACGACCGGGCGTCAATCCTTCATTAGACGTTCAGCTTACGATGAAGGGAATTAGCCTTTCTCAATGGCAGAGCGATAATGTTCGTTTTTTTCTCGGTGGTGATTATAACGAGGCGTCCAAGCTCTTTCTTTTATTGATGAATCATGTCTCAAGTGTAGCTATTATTGATGAACGTGGGGACACTTTCGACCTCGGTCGTAAAGCAGTGGTTGCCTCAGGATTTCAGACAGAGATGTTGCAATATCCAAGCCAAGCTTTCCCGGGTTTTCGTGTTTTACAAGAATTTTTCGTTCAGGCTGAAAAGTTTTTGTTTATCGATGTTGCAGGACTGGCGCGTTGGAAAGAGCGTCCTGGTAAAAAATTCACGCTGAGATTCTTGCTTGATGCATTACCGGATTGGATTCCTGAATTACATAGCAATAGTTTTATGCTTAATATCGTGGCTGCAGTTAATTTGTTTTCCTGCGGAGCTAATCCTATTACTAATGACCACGTTAATGCAGAACATTTGATATTGCCAGAGGGTGGAAATCGTAAACATTATCAAATTTATTCGATTGATAGTGTGGTGGGGTATCAGCAAGGTAGCGCGGTACAGCGTGATTACCATCCGTTCGGAATGCTCGATCAAAATAGCAATCAAAGCTTGACCTATCGTACATCAATGCGGGAAGCTATTGTCGGCAGAGGCAGTGAAGTTTATCTGGCAACTACGTATCCTCAAGGTGAATTGCCCCAACTTGAGACATTATCAATCCACCTCACTTGTACTAATCGGTCGTTACCAGAGGGATTGAAATTAGGTGATGTCAGCCAGCCCACTACTACCTCGCCTGATCGGTTGAGCTTTCGTAATATAAGACCTATATCACCCGCATTAAATCCGCCTACGGGCGAAGGACTATTGTGGCGTCTAGTGGGCCACGTTTCGCTAAATTTTTTGTCTATCACAACCGCTGAAAATTTGCGCGCTTTGCTTAATTTGTACATTTTTTCTGACCGTCAGGAACAAGGGCAAGAAGTCGCCAATCGTCGTCGTATTGATAGTATCCAAAAAGTGACTTCCACCGTTGAAACTCGTCTGGTTGGCCGTGGTTCTGTCTTACGCGGACAGCTAATTAATATCAGCTGCAGATTGGACCATTTTGCGGGGATTGGTGATTTATATTTGTTTGGGTGTGTGCTCGAGTATTTTTTGAGCAATTACGCTGGCATCAATTCCTACACCCGCGTTGAAATTGATGACGTCATTACTGGAGCAGTATTTAAATGGCCGCCGAGACTAGGAACACAACCGGTACTGTAAAGGAACGACTGTTAGCGAATAGCGAAGCTTTTTCCTATTTCCAAGCAATGCGTTTGCTCGATTTGTTCGGGCAAGAACAAGGCCTTTCTCCAGGTAATTTGCGCATCAGGCCAAAGCTCGCGCTGGGGTTTCCTGATAGTGATATTGATCGAATTATTCAGCGACCCGATGGAAGCTATCAGGTTACGGCCAATTTTTTTGGATTGTATGGCGTATCATCCCCGCTTCCAACCTATTATACCGAAGAGTTATTTGAAGAAGAGCGGGAAAACAGGCATGCCACGCGAGATTTTCTCGATATTTTTCATCACGCCATGTATCCAATGTTGTTTGGGGCGTGGACTAAGTATCGATTACAGTTACGTGTGGTCGAGAAAAACCATATCAATGTACTTAATAATTTATATGCATTCATCGGTCTTAATAATCCGGTATTTCGCAGCAGTGTTAGCGGAAGCGAGGAATTGCTCCGTTATACGGGTCTTTTAAACCAGCGACCCCGCTCAGCTCTGGGATTGCATACTATGTTGGCCGATGCCTTTAGTCCGGCAAAAATAGAAATTCAGTCGTGCCTAAAAAAAACGCACGCCATTTCTACGGAGCAGCGACTGCGGCTCGGTGAACAGGCTCACTGTCTCGGAGAAAACGCGTATTTGGGTAGTCAGGTGGACGATTACGCTAACAATATTGCTATACAGATATATGATGTTCCGGACAAGTTATTTCATGATTTACTGCCCGGGAAGAATGGTTACGAGCGGCTAAAATTGTTAACACGTTACTACCTAATCGATCCTCTTACTGTTAATGTGGAAGTAAGTCTTGCCCAAGGTAGTGTGCAGAACGCCCGATTGAACAGTGCTAGTTGGTCTCAATTAGGACTTGACACATGGCTTAAGGCAGACGAAAACACCCAAGTATCCCGAGTAGGTTTTAGCATCTGATTTTATAAATAGTATCGTGGAAATATGGATAAGGTAATACGTCAGTACAATTGGTAAGTATTGTTGAAAAATATAAATGGAGCTTTACCCTATGTTGCTTGTTGAATTAAAACCGTTAATTGGTCGACTAAATTTTTATTGTAAACAGGCACTGGAGGATGGGGTGGGTTTATGTGTGTCGCGTGGTCATTATGAAATTACTGTTGAGCATTTGTTGATCAAGTGTTTTGACGATATCTCTTCAGATATTCCATTTATTCTGCGGCAGAATGCTATTGATGCAGCTCTGATTCGCCGTGCGCTAAATCAATCAATAGATCAAATGCGGACCGGCAATGAAGGCAGACCGGCATTTTCTCCGCTTTTGCTAGAATTGATACAAGATGCCTGGCTTATTGCATCTGTTTCTTTATTTGAAACACGCATTCGTTCAGGCTGTCTCTTACTTGCTTTTCTGGCGCGCGCAACCTTTTACGCCACGGGCGATTATGCTGCGCCGCTTCGTGCTTTGAATCGTGAAAGCGTTCTGTCTGCTTTTGGTCAAACTTGCGGCGCTTCGATCGAAGAATCAGCAGTTTCAGTGGGCCATAATGGTGAGACTAACTTAGAAGGAGCGACTGCAGTAAATGGTGATGGAAGTGCAATTGCCCGTTTTTGTGAAAATTTTACCGAAAAAGCCAGTTTAGGAAAAATAGATCCTGTTTTTGGCCGGGATAAGGAAATTCGTCAAATGGTCGATATTCTCGCCCGACGACGTAAGAATAATCCTTTGTGTGTTGGGGACCCTGGTGTCGGAAAAACGGCGGTTGTTGAGGGACTCGCATTGCGCATCGTAGAGGGTGATGTTCCTGATTCCTTGAAAGAGGTCACGATACTCGGATTAGATATGGGTTTACTGCAAGCAGGCGCGAGCGTAAAGGGGGAGTTTGAAAATCGGCTCAAAGGGGTGATTACTGAAGTGAAAGCGTCAGCTAAACCGATCATTTTATTTATCGATGAAGCACATACGTTAATCGGTGCAGGGGGGCAAGCTGGTACTTCGGATGCGGCTAATCTATTAAAGCCAGCACTCGCTCGAGGCGAATTGCGCACCATCGCGGCTACCACGTGGGCTGAGTATAAAAAATATTTTGAGAAAGATGCGGCGCTCGCAAGACGATTCCAACTTGTTAAACTTGATGAGCCTGACCTTCCTACTACCGTATTAATCTTGCGAGGTTTGAAAGAAAAGTATGAAAACGTGCACCATGTCGTGATGCGGGATGATGCTATTGTTGCCGCTGCCGAATTGTCCAGCCGTTATATCACCGGCCGACAATTGCCCGATAAAGCTGTGGATCTGTTAGATACTGCTTGTGCGCGGGTTAAAGTACTGCAAAGCGCTAAACCTGACGTGCTGGAAGACAGAGAACGCCAAATGCAAGCGTTGGAGCGGGAAAAACAGGGTTTGCAACGTGACATGGATAACCAATTGCCAACAGATAAGGAACGGCTTTTAGCGATTGACGGAATCATTGATAGTATTTCACAGGAAACTGAAAAGCTGCGCTCTTCCTGGTTATCTCAAAAAGCCAGTGCGAATGCCTTATTGGCAGCAAGAGCTCTTCGCCATAAGGCAAAAGAAGATGGCGCAACCAAGAAGGAAATGGACAAACTCGCCAGGGAAATTGATGTGGCTGCTGAAGCGTTTGATAAGGCTTCAGATGATCAGCCTTTAGTCCGGATTGATGTTGTTCCTGATGTCATCGCTAAAATTGTGTCGGATTGGACAGGAATACCGGTAGGTAAAATGCTTCGTGATCAGGCGAAAAGTGTTTTACATATGGCGGATGAATTGAAAAATCGTATTCATGGTCAGGATCATGCGATGAATCAAATTACCGAAATTCTAAAAACTGCAAAATCGGGTTTGAACGATCCTGAACAACCTTTGGGAATATTTTTACTAGTCGGTCCATCGGGTGTGGGAAAAACAGAAACCGCTTTGTCCGTTGCTGATATTTTGTTCGGTGATGAGAAGTCAACGATTGCGGTCAATATGAGCGAATTTCAGGAGAAGCACAATATTAGTCGTTTGATTGGGTCGCCGCCTGGCTACGTGGGATACGGCGAGGGTGGCATGCTCACCGAAGCCGTACGGCAGCGTCCGTATTCGGTGGTCCTGTTAGATGAGGTAGAAAAGGCACATATCGATGTGATGAATGTTTTTTATCAAGTGTTCGACAAAGGTGTTTTGACCGATGGGGAAGGAAAAGAAATTAATTTTTCTAATACCGTTATTTTTCTCACATCAAACTTGGCGACAGATGTGATTACAGAAATGATGTCGGGAGATGAAAAGCCCGATGTAACGACGGTGTTGGCCGCTATCCGTCCATTGTTATCTGCGCATTTTAAACCGGCTTTGTTAGCGCGTATGACTATCATTCCTTATTTCACGTTACCTCAAGATGCTCTGGCAGGTATTGTTCGACTCAAACTTGGGAAGATTGCTCGGCGTCTTGAACACAATAATAAAATGCGTTTTGAATTTACCGACAACGTAGTCCAGCAAATTGCTTTGCGTTGCACCGAAGTGGAAACTGGTGCGCGTAATATCGATTTCATCCTGCGTGGGCAAATTATGCCATTGATGTCGCAAGAAATTTTAATGCGGATGAGTAATGCTGTAATCGCTGAGTCGATGACTTTGGACATGGCGGAAGACGGCAATTTTTGTGTAAATTTTCAAGAGGTCGAGAAATAGGGAGGTAAATTCAAATATAAAAGTGGGTACTGGGGAGAGGCGATGAAATCACTCCCAGATAAAATTACTGCAAACAGTCGGTTTGATTTTGAACTAAAAAGGACTTGGGCACTTATACTTAAAAGTGAGCACGAGTGAAGGAGCCTTTATAGCCTCAGTTGATTCAAACCTATTTATATAACAGAGATGTATGCAATTCCAGTCCTAACTTTCTCGATTTCCATAACAACTTTCCTATTTCTTAGTTCAATCGTAAAGTCGTAAAAAAATTCTATGTCTTCACTTTCCACCCAATTAGATGCAAATAGACGCTTCCATTTTGAGTTAAAAGGCGGGTCTTTTAATAAAGATACATTCTCAGTAGTTCGAATGACGGGTATCGAATCGATTTCACGGCCTTTTCAATTCACGTTGACATTAGTATGTGACAAAAAAAAAGTCATCAATTTTGATGAGGTTTTAGCGAGCTCTGCTACTTTTTGTATTTTTTCGTCTGACGGTACGACCACCATTCCATACTATGGTGTTGTGTCTAAGTTTGATCAGTTACATCAAGCTGGTGATTATTCGTTTTACCGAGCCCTGTTAATGCCGAGATTGTCGAGGCTTTCTCAGTACGAAATTTCTGAAGTCTACTTGGATAAAACCGCCCCCGAGTTAGTGAAAGGCATATTAAACAGCGTCCGGTTATCGGATGTTGATCTGAAATTAACGGGTAAGTACCGTCAACGCAGTTACGTCTGCCAATTTCAAGAGACGCATCTAGACTTTCTGTCCCGTTCGATGGAAAAAGAAGGCATGTACTATTACTTCGATCATGATGACGGTAAAGATAAATTGGTTATCGTTGATGCAAAAATTGTGCAACCCGCCCAAATAGTAAACGTTAATTATCGCCCCATTGATGAGCTAGACACGGGTCTTGCGAGTAATTCGGTGCAAGGATTTATCTGTAGCCAAAAACCACTGTCGAATAAAGTGGTGTTACAAGATTACAACTATCGCAAAGCGGATGTAACCTTGCGTGTAGAAGAAGTGATCAGTGCACAGGGTATAGGTGACGTTATGTTGTACGGAGAAAATTTTCGTGATTTAGAAGAAGGCAGGCGGTACGCAAAAATACGCGCGGAAGAAATTCGCTGTAGCAGCAAAGTGTTTTATGGAGAGGCCACAGCAGTTGGCTTGCGCAGTGGTTATTTTATGAAATTGGCGCATCATTTTCGTGATGATTTTAATGACCAATATTTAATTACAGAAATCAGCCATGAAGGTTCGCAAGCTGGTGCACTGCTTGGGGGATCTGAGCATTCTGCTATGCATTCTTCGGGTGAATATGTTCCTGCTCACGGTGCGTCTACCATATATCGTAATACGTTTCGTGCTATTCCGGCCTCAGTACAATTCCGGCCCGAACGTAGCACGGCCAAGCCGCGCATAGTTGGCACAATGAATGCGATGATCGATGCTGAGGGTAGCGGTCAGTATGCTGAGCTGGATGAATATGGGCAGTACAAAGTACAATTGCCGTTCGATCAAACGGACAAACCTGCCAATAAAAGTTCAGCACGCGTACGTATGGTGACACCTTATTCTGGTAGCGATCATGGAATGCATTTTCCGCTGCATAAAAGTGCAGAGGTAGTTTTATCATTTATCAATGGTGACCCTGATCAACCCATTATCATGGGTGCTGTGCCTAATTCTGAAAATAAGAACGTGGTGGATCATCATAATTCCAGCCAGAGCATGATTCAAACAGGAGGTGGTAATTTAATTCAAATGGAAGATAAAGAACATAGCCAGTCTATCATTTTATCGACACCAAATAATAAGACTCATATTCGATTGGGCGCGACCGCGGGTGCAAGCGCCTCGTCTGGCTTAAATATCTCAACAGAAGGCGACTCAACCAAATTTGTTGCAGGCAAACAGATAACTAATATTGTGGGCGACGAGGAGCAACGGGTGCTTGGAAATGTGTTCAATTTTAATGGCGGGGCTGCAGATTCTGTTTCTGTGGGCGCTGTTTCCGAAACGAAACTGGCCGGTGTGTTGGGAATAAATTTTGGATTTTCTTATACTCATAATGTGGGCGCATGGATAAAAACGCAAAATTCGGCCGCGATGGTTACCTCTACCAATTTTGGATCCGTGATTACATCGACCAATTCTGGTGGGGCGTTAGTTACCACCAACGAAATGGAAAATATAACGTCCACCAACACTGCGCTAGCCACTATTACGACAACTAATACAGCTTCTCGTATTTCCACAATTAATAACGGTGTGATAAACACCGTTAACGATGCGGTTTCCATAACGACGACTAATATTTCACCTTCAATTACGACGAACAGCACGGGTGAGGAATTAGTAGAGATAACTGAGATTACAGGCAGTATCACAAGAACTACTACTTCACCTATGATAACGGCCATCACAAATGGAGATATGAAGACAATTACGAATGGGATACGTATGGAGTCTGTTTTTGGATCCGAAATGAGGAATATCGAGGGGGACTCTGATGAGGAGGGAGTTCTATTTATGAGAAAAGGTGAGACGCAGGTTGTCAACGTTGTTCAAAATATAAGTAGTGCTGAGTCAACAGTAAGTAATAACGAAATTATTATGTTTACTTAATGAAAACAATTAAACCGCAACGACTTACAGTCCTCACTAGAGTATATGAGTATCAAAGTCGCTTTTTTTTAGCTGTCAACGCAAGCGTTTTTTTCGATTTCAATCAACCGAGACAGCTGTTAACCGAAGTCGAAATGTGGAAATTTTTGGCCAGAACTTTGGGTAAAGATACGATGCTTGACATGGGCATACCAAAGCAACGGGGTGAATTTTTGGTGTATGGAAAGTGCCATGCTTATCAAGGAGTACCGATAACTGCCTCGACCGTTCATATTAAGGTTGGCGTGCAAGAAAAGACACTTAACGTATTTGGTGAGCGGCATTGGCAGCGTCAGTTTGGTGTAACCACACTGAGTGGCCCTGCACCATTTACTGAGATTGATTTGACGTATGCGAATGCATTCGGAGGGCCCGATTATCCCTTAAATCCGTCGGGAAAGGGCATGCCCGTGCAAGGTCAGAACCAAAATCAAAGCTTGCCAAATATAGAACTACCTGGTTCGCTAATGTTATCACCGGATGATCGTCCTAATCCAGCTGGGCTCAATGCAATCAATTTTTCTTGGCCCCAGCGTATGGCTAAAATGGGAACTTATGACGATAAATGGCTGAAAACACGTTATCCAGGTTATGCCGATGATATTGACTGGAGCATTTTTAATATAGCTCCTGAAGACCAATGGCTATCGGACTTTTTTAAAGGAAACGAAGCAGTCGAGATCCGGGGTATGCATTCACAGAAGGAAGTACAGCATGTGACATTGCCGGAGTGCATGGCGGCTTGTTTCATCACGCAGCGAACCACAGAGGGCGATTGTTTTCGTGAAATAACGATGCATCCGGAAACGTTGACATTGTTCCCGTCAGATGAACGGGGAATTTTACTGTTTCGAGGTGTGACAGAAATTAATACGGATGATGGGGCTGATGTAATTCATTTAGTGGCCGGTGCTGAAAAGTTGGGTATTTCTAAAACCATTAAACATTATCAGGACGTTTTAGCGATTCGCCTAGATAAGAAGAAAGGTGCATTGCATTCCCTTGACGACGCCCCATTGCTACCTCCGGTTCCAGCTTTGTTATGTAAGCGAAGCGGAATGAAAGAGCAAGCAGAACAATCAGACCAAACCCTTTCGCGTTCTGTGTCAGAAGAAAAAAAGTTGCACGAAGTGGGACTGTCAGATCAAGAAATTAAAATTCCAGAGGTTACTTTCAATCCGCCTGGTACGACTGATCAAATTATGGCGGAAACAAAAGCCACCTTGCAGCGGCAGCACACAAAATTACTTGAGCTAGCCAAACAGTACGCACTGCCGGCAACTGCTATAGATAAAATAAACAATACTTTCTCTAGCGATTTCTCATTAGAGAAATTAGATTTTGGTAATATTGATCCACATGCAGAAATGCTGAAGCAACAAGCTGTATCTGAGAAACGTCTGCGTGAAATTTGCCTAAAGCAGAATTTGAATTTCGATGCTCTAATGAACCCTTCCTTCAAGTTGTCAAGTGAACCACCTAAGCCGACCGCAGAGACCATCATGCAGCACTTAGAGTCTATTCGGGAAAAGTTGAAGGTAGCTGGCAAGACCAGTGAGGGTTTGGATCAGTTAATCGCGGAGTCGCCCACTCAGTTAGCCGAACAAGACGCGCAGTTATTGGCTCACTATGTTGAACGCACCAAAAAGAATGCGCAAATTTCTCTTTCAAAAGCGAATTTTGTGCAGGAAAACCAAGCTAAAACCCCAAAAGACACCTCAGAATTTATGCGTGGAGGGAGCTACGTCGGACAAGATTTTACTGGTATTGACTTGTCCGGATTAGATTTGCGTGGCGCCGATTTTTCCGCTGCCATTTTAGAAAAAGCGGATTTAAGCCATGCACAACTTGAAGAAGCAAATTTTGGTAGGGCCAAGTTATCACATGCAAATCTCGATGGTGCAAATCTGACGAAAGCAAATTTTAGTGAAGCAAAATTGAATAACACTAAATTCGGCAATGCCGTTGCACATAAAGCTAATTTTAATAAGGCGGCGTTGAGCTACGCTGATTTTGGTAGCGCTGATTTCAGGGGCGCAAACTTCGTGCAATGTAATTTTTTAAACGTTAAGTTAGGTTGTGCGGATTTCACGGAAGTTTTGGCTAAGGAAGCCAAGTTTATTTATAGCGAATCGAAAAATATTGACGCGGATAGGAAGGGTATAACTCCACCAGAAATTGGGTTTCCAATGCACGGCATTCGGTTTACTCGAGCTGATTTGACAAAGGCACTATTTTTGAAATGCAAAATGGACGATGTGGACTTTAGCGATGCGTGTCTAGAAAAAGCTTCCTTTATTTCTGTAAAAGGAGATAAGGTAAATTTCCGTAATGCTCGCTTGACTAAAAGTTGTGTCGTACAAGACAGCGTATTTACGGGAGCTAATTTTGCCGATGCAATTTTGAAAGGGTCCAATTTGCGAGGCGTGAATTTGGAGGATGCTTGTTTTGAAAGAGCATGTTTAGAGAACGCGGACTTATCCGGTTGCAATTTAAACAGAACCGATTTTAAACATACCCAGGCCACGGGCGCACGATTTACTAAAGCTGATTGTAGCGAGGCAGACCTGTCAGGTGCAAATCTACATAAAGCGGTTATGCGGAAGACGAAGTTACAGGGGACGAAGTTAGTTGCGGCTAATTTGTATCAGGGCGACATGTTGCGCGCTCAAATTGATGCCACCACGAATTTTGATCAAGCAAATTTGAAGAAAACGATGATAAAAGTGAATAAGTAATGGTCAAAATAATGGATCGCATTGAATTACTTGAACTGATAAAACGTGAGCGGATAGGGACCGATCTTGATTGCTCTAACCTCGATTTAAGCGGTATCGACCTATCTAATGTTCATTTTATTAGCTCCTCTTTTGCCGGTGCTAACTTGGCGGGTGCGCATATAAATAGAGCGAGTTTTAGTAAAGTTGATTTTACGAAGGCTAATTTTGAGAAAGCGAGTTTAAGCCTGGCTTCCGTTTCAGAGGGAAAATTAACGGATGCTAACTTGCGTGGCGCATATCTTGTTAAGTCAAAATGGCTGAAGAGTGATTTAAGCAACGCAAATTTTTCGGACACTGATATGACGACTTCGTTTGTCTCAGATTGTAAATTGAATAGTACCAATTTTTCCGGAGCGAATTTAGATCGCAGTGCCCTACTAAATTGTGTTTTATCCGGAACGCTATTTTGTCAGGCTAATTTAACGCAAACGGTTTTGAATAAGTCGGACCTGCGTGGTGTTGATTTAACTCATGCAGTTTGCGATAAGACGGTATTCATTAAATCGATCATGGCAGGAATGGCATTAACTGACATGAAACTGTCCTTGTCGCAATTTATTGGTGCCGACCTGGCAGGTGTAAATTTTACCGGCTCCGATTTAACTCAATGCAATTTTAAAGACGCTAATTTAAGTGACGCAATCATGACAAAATGCCAGCTTGCCAATGCGATGTTCAACAATACTAACCTGAGCAATGCCTTATTTGCAGATTCGATGATGCAACAAGCGATTTTGATTGAGGCAAATCTATCTCACGCTAATTTGTCGGGATGTAATTTGTATCAAGCGCAATTAAATAGGGCGAATTGTTTTGGAGCGAATTTTTCTGATGCCGATTTAACCTATTGTAACTTTTCGCATGCTGATTTGAGGCAGAGCGTGTTATCCAATAGTAAGTTGTATCGTGCGATATTGCACCGCATCATAGAAGAAAAAACGCAATGGGATGGAGCAAGTAGGGAACTGGCTTTGGAAACGGATCTGGAATTAGCGGAGGCAGAAGATTGGGGACGGGCAACATAACTGTCACTCAGCTTTTTGCTCTAGTCGTTATTACGGAAGGACAAACAAGTTAATTAAGCAATGTTGAGTAAATGAAATGGAATGACAAATGAACACGCCTGCTTTCAAGAAAGAATCAGTAACCTTATTTCAAGAATACGGTTATGTCCAAAAGATTGGTGCCACGTATACAGTGCAAACCGAGGTCACTCTCTATATCGCTCAGCGAGCACCTAGCTGTTTTTTGGAACCGCTTGTTGGGGATAAGGTTTTATTGGTGACGGATACTGACAAGGGCGCCTACATCCTTGCTGTATTAGAACGTGTTAGCCTTCGTACAGCACAGTTGAGTTTGCCTGGCGACACGCAAATCAATGTTGCTCAGGGCTCACTTCAAATTTCGGCACGTGACGGCATAACCATGGAAACAAGTAGCGACATGTCTCTTCTGGCCACACAACTTAATGTGAATGCGCTACAAGCGGATGTCACTATTAATAATGTGTCGATGGTGGGAGAACTCTGGCGCGCTTGTATAGACCAGATTAAGCTAATCGGAACTAATCTAGATTTAGTGCTAGAGCGTTCACATCAGCGCTTGGTCCGATCGTACCGTCATGTGGCAGAAACCGATCATGTTAGCGCCGGGCAGATCGATTATGAAGCGGAATCAACCCTGTCATTGCACAGTAAATATACCTTGATGACGGCCGAAGAATTGGTCAAGGTAGACGCTGATCAGATCCATATGGGTTGAGTTTTTAATGAAGTTAGAGCGTAGAGGATAAAGAGCATGTTTGCAAATACACAAATGGGTGGAATGAATAGCGGTTTTCCCGACGTTTGCATTACCCCGGTCCCTTCACCGCTTGGGCCGGTACCAACGCCATTACCTTATCCCAATGAATCGATGACGATGATGGGTGTTGAGGCGGTAGACAATATTTTAATCGGTGGCGCTCCTGCGCATAATTTAGCGACAGAGATCCCAATGAGCAATGGGGATAATGCCGGAACTTTGCTAGGTGTAGTATCCGGGACAGTAATGGGACCAACTCGTACTATACTGGGCGCCGAATCGGTGTTATTTGGTGGTATGCCAGCGACGCGTTTAACCAGTATGACTATTCAAAATTCAACTAATTGTCCGGGCGCATGTATGGTGCCAAGTCAATCGAAACTATTAATCTTGGCGCCTTAGGGATCAGCGGATGAAAACAGTCTGGATAAGTGCTCTGATACACGATGAAGCGCGCGTCGCTGTAGTTACTGCGCAGTTGAAACGCTATGGTTTGCACTGTCAGGGTCATTTTTGGGAAGATGGTCCAGATAAGATGAGTTGGCAGCCAGCCTTGGAAGCAATGAAAAGTGCACATGCTGAGCTTTGGCTAATTTTGGCAGATGATGTTGAATTGGCTAAACCTACAGTGCGGCATGGCTTATCGCTATTTGCAGCTATGGCCAACGCGCAACGAGACGTAGATTTTCCGATTGTATTGTTATGGAATTCTAAAACGCCCGTGCCAACTCCAGCGACGTTACCTGATTTACTGCAATCGGCAAGTTTGATTGAGGAAGCAAATCCCGCCTGGCAGGCGAAAATCGTCGCCAGAGTGAATAAAACAAGCACATTGAAAACCGCTGATTATCGTTTAAATATATTAGGAGATGAGCGTCTTGGTCAGTGGTTTGAGATAGGGCCGCGTCATGGAAGTTGGGATGGTGTGCTGTTTGGTGTTTCCGGTGAAAACGCAACGATAGAATTCCAGGCAGTAGGTCTTCAAAATGGATTGCCAGAAAAAACCATCCTAGAATTGGCCCAGCAAGGATTACGGCTAAAGGCAGGGGAACGGGATTTTACGGCTTGGGCACTACGTAATCAAGTAGATACTGCCTCATCTTATTATGCAAGAGTCAAGGGGAATCCGGAAGCTATTCTCTTTTCGCCTTATCCTGAGGAAGGTGAACTGGATGCTACTATTATAAGGATGAGTTGAGATTTAACCCAGATTTTTTTTTATTAGAACGACATTGAGGAAAATTGGGAGCACCGATAGTGCGAAAGGTATAAGTTTCCTCACGGAGCTGCGGAATCTCAAAGAGCTGTTTATTAGTCACACTGGAATCTGGGAAGAGGGTATCGCTAGCTTGGAAAAGACGAATCTCAGTGTTATGACCATGGCGTATTATGAGCTTAGCGAGATTGATTGAAATAAGCTACGCTCCAGCTTACCCAATGTCACTAAGCGGTTCGTGTGTGAGGACTTAGACTTTTTGTAATATGAATTTTAGGTGTAAATTACAAAAATTGCCAAAATAGCGTGTCGAGTACGTAATATTACGTATAGTCAACTAATTCGGGGGATGGGATGATTCGTTTTTTTTAACGGATCCTTTTGTGCAACCGACGTCTTCCCCCATTAAGTTCCCACTTTTATTAAATTCTAGTCATAAGCCTGCTACTAAGCAGGACCCTTATTCGACTGAAAATACGGATTTCAATAAAGATAATAGTCATGTCACGATACATCCTTATTCAGATTGTGAAGTAATAGTTCCATTTACTCCGTACGATCATCGGCAGTTCAATTTGGTCAAACCTACTAAAAGCGCGGCCCATAATTTCACTCGAATTTCGCAAAAAATAGAATTTCCGGGGTTAGATTACGATTATCCTATTTCTTCCTTAGAAGAACATCGTCAATTAATTCACGTGAACGGCCTGGAATTGATTCTGTTCAATTAGTGAAAAATACCAAATTTCAAGCTTATACTTACTTTTCCACCTGGCGCCTCTAATTCGCGGGATCTTACTGCAGGCCTCTAAGCCTAGGGGCCATCCTCTTAACTTTCTCTCTATGAAAGCAGAAACATCATGTCCCCTATAAGCTGCGGTATTTCCTACCCTTCTTTCCAATCTACAGTTATTTATGACAAAGAGGTGGTTCAAAAAGATGATCTTTCGCTGTCGTCAGACGATTCTCAGCCGGCCATAGACGATCTTAACGCAGATAATATGGGTGAGATAACGCATAGATCAGCCGCTGGGTTCTTTAAGCTAATTCCCGAGGAGATAGCGTTGGAAATATGGAGTCGTTTAAATAATCTCTCATTGAATGCAATGCGGCAGGTATCAGTAGAGACGCATACTCGGGTTAACTCCCTCTGGGAACGGTATATCTCCCTTAATGAAATTCCCATTTCGCAATTGGATAGCTTTTTTGCGTTTTACAAGGCCCTTGATATTCCTTTTCTAAAAATAAACATTCTTTCAACGCAATCTGACGTGTTTAAGGGGATGATGGAAAGTTTGTCTGAAAATTTCCAGGTAAAAAAAATTCAACTTGAAGTAGCGCATTATAAAGGTAGGAAGCTAGACTTGAAGGATATAGGTCACCTTACTAACCTTGTGACGCTCACTTCGCTGGACGTTGGGAATAATTATTTGGGACCCAATGGTGTCGCCTTAGTAGGAAAACTGACGAATTTAGAACGGCTTGACATCAGTTTTAATAATATCGGTCCCAAGGGTGCGGAGCCCTTGACGATTTTGATAAATTTAAATTCGCTAAACATCGGGCACAACAAACTTGGCCCCACAGGTGCCGAGCCCTTGTCGACATTGACAAATTTGAAATGGCTAGAAATCGGGTGCAACGAACTTGGCCCCAAAGGTACTGCGCCCTTGTCGACACTGATAAATTTACAATGGCTAGACATTGGGTGCAACAAAATCGGCCTCAAAGGTACTGAGCCCTTGACGACACTAACGAATCTAGCTTATCTCAACATTGAGGAAAATTGGGGGTCTGATACTGCGAAAGGTATAGTTTGCCTCACCGAGCTGCCGAATCTCAAAGAGCTGTTTATTAGTGATACTGGAATGGGGGACGAGGGTATCACTAGCTTGGGAAAGATGACGAGTCTCACTGCTATGACCCTGGCATATTGTGAGCTTAGCAAGATTGAGGAAAATAAGCTGCGCTCCAGCTTACCCAATGTCAATGAATGGTTCGTGTGTGAGGACTTAGACTTCTTACATGAGGGATTTTAGGTATAAATTACAAAAATTGCCAAAATTGCGTGTCGAGTACGTAATATTACGTATAGTCAACTAATTCGGGGGATGGGATGATTCGTTATTTTTTTCAACGGATCCTTTTGTGCAACCGACGTCTTCCCCCATTAAGTTCCCACTTTTATTAAATTCTAGTCACAAGCCTGCTACTAAGCAGGACCCTCATTCGACTGAAAATACGGATTTCAATAAAGAGAATAGTGATGACACGATACATCCTTATTCGGATTGTGAAGTAATAGTTCCTTTCTCTCCGTACGATCATCGGCAGTTCAATTTAGTCAAACCCACTAAGAGCAGGGCCAATAATTTCACTCGAATTTTGCAAAAGATAGAATTTCCCCGGTTGGATGACGAGCATTCGGTTTCTTCGTTAGAAGAACATCGTCAATTAAATTCACGTAAACGGCCTAGTATTGATTCTGTTCAATTAGTACAAAATACCAAAAAATCTCGTTTTAAGAAAAGCAGCTCTGTCTCGCCTGCCGAAAAAAATCATCCCTCTGATTCATTAAAACGCGCAGTTAATGACGAAATTAAGTGGCTCCGTAAGCATTTAATGCGTAGTTGTACTATACATACGAAAAATGATAGCGTTAAGTCGAATGTCAAAAAACGCTCACCTGGTCAATCGTCTTCTTTTTTGAGCCAAAGCCCGGGTGGTAGGTTTGGATATACGATCAGCTCATTAGCTTCTCCCCTTACTCGATTACGTTTAAAGGAGCAACTGGGTACACCACTCAAAGTACTACTTAACAAACGTGGGTCCCCAACTAAAGCGTTGACGAAAGATGGTACAAAATTAAGGCGCTCTGCAAAAACCGCTGCAATAAATACTTATACAGCCACCGCTACAAAATCTCAGCGGTGTGGGTACGTTGCTGCCGAAGCTAAAGCTAAAGCCAGCATCTCTCCCACTTATTCTCCATTGACGAGGCTTGAGGGATTTATCATTCTCGATAAAATTCGGCTCGAGGCATTCTTTGGAGTGCGCAAAAAATGGTCAACCACCCAGGCTAAAGTAATGGGAATGACTGCAACAGAAGCTGCCCGTGCTGCCGGAGTAACGGTGGAAGGGGAATTCCATTGGTTACATTTATTTGCATTTTCTATGGGAGGACAGGATGGCTTGGAACCTAATGAAGAGCAGAATCTGATTATAGGATCGGCCGGGTCCAACGGTTTTCATTTACGAATGGAAGATACTATCAAAAACTTAGTAAAGAAACATGACCAAATTTATGTGCGTTATTTTATTGATCCTAATCAAACTGAGTTCGATGCTAAATGGCACTTATGTGGAAATTTTACTTATGAATTCGGTCTCGTTAATAAAGGATTAGTTGAAGATTATAGGACGGGCAAAGTCAAAGAAAACGAAGTGAAAGGTGACTGTCTCAATTTAGTTACGATTGATACATTGGATACACGATTTTCCAGTGTAACTGATTACACTTTACTTGTGACGGCCGCTGAAGTAGCAATAGAGAGAAGTATTGCGAAAAGCTTCGCTTCTTCAAAGGATATTGGGGAAACTCTTAGTATAAAACCTTAGCACAATTCAACATTCTAGATTTTTATCTTTTTAACAACACTTCTGAGAAATTATAATTTTTTAACTGTTTTTTTATACAGTGGTGGAAAAATACAGTAGAATATCTGTGCTAAAAAGTTCTTTTTATCACTTTTGAATTTAATTCTACGAACGATTTACTTACTTGCTGAAAGCCATCATGGACGATAAAAAAACACCACCTAATGCAGAAAAAGCTAAAGCCTTAGCAGCGGCTTTAGCGCAGATTGAAAAGCAATTCGGAAAAGGCTCCGTCATGCGCATGGTTGACGGTGAAGTTGTCGAAGAAGTTTCTGTTGTGTCAACAGGTTCTCTCGGATTAGACATCGCCTTAGGAGTAGGGGGCCTACCCCGTGGACGCGTAATTGAAATTTACGGCCCAGAATCATCAGGAAAAACAACGTTAGCATTGCAAGCAATTGCTGAAATGCAAAAATTAGGCGGCACTTGTGCCTTCATTGATGCTGAGCATGCATTAGATGTGGGTTATGCACAAAAATTGGATGTGGTTTTATCTGACTTACTTATTTCTCAACCCGATACAGGTGAGCAAGCATTAGAAATTACCGATGCATTAGTCCGTTCCGGTAGTATTGATCTGATTGTAATTGACTCCGTTGCTGCGTTAACGCCAAAGGCAGAAATAGAAGGGGATATGGGCGCCTCTTTACCCGGTCTTCAAGCGCGCTTAATGTCTCAAGCTTTGCGCAAACTTACCGGTAGCATTAACCGTACCAACACACTGGTGATTTTTATTAACCAGATTCGTATGAAAATTGGTGTGATGTTTGGTAACCCTGAGACGACCACTGGCGGCAATGCATTGAAGTTTTATGCCTCAGTACGTTTAGATATCCGTCGCACTGGCGGAATTAAATCAGGTGATGAGGTAATCGGCAATGAAACTAAAGTTAAAGTTGTAAAGAATAAAGTTGCGCCGCCCTTCAAAGAAGCCCACTTTGACATTATGTATGGTGAAGGAACTTCCCGTGAAGGTGAAATTCTTGATCTGGGTTCAGACGCCAAAATCGTTGAAAAAGCGGGTGCGTGGTATAGCTATAATGGCGAACGCATTGGTCAGGGAAAAGATAATGCGCGTAATTATTTAAAAGAGCGTCCGGCTTTAGCACGTGAGATAGAAAATAAGGTGCGCCAGCATTTAGGCGTACCGGTTTTGGCCCCTATTGTGGAGCAAAAAGTGAATAAGGGAACCAAGGCAGCAGTCTCTGAGGTAGGTGCCGAGTGAGGCGTTTGTTTATATGAAGCCTCAATAAGTTTGTCAGATGCTATCCAAATGTCAAACGCTCACTTTGAAGAACAGGGCGTTATATTATCTTTCTCTTCGGGAACACAGCCGCCTTGAGCTGCGGCGCAAGCTAGGACGTTTCGCGGAAGAGGAAGATGATGTAGAAGCCCTGTTAGATTTTTTAGAAAATGCTCAGTTCTTATCTTGTGAGCGGTTTTCTGAGGCGTTGTTAAGACGACGCTCGGCCGCATACGGTAATCGCCGAATATTGGCGGAGTTACAAACCCATGAATTAGATCCCCAATTAGTTTTACAGAGCAAAGTAAAGCTCGCTGAATCTGAAGTAGCGCGCGCTTATGCGGTTTGGAAAAAAAAGTTTGGTCACCAAGTTGAGGGGGGCGAAGGAATAACTACGCCTGAACAACGTGCGCGGCAAATTCGATTTTTGGCTCAACGCGGATTTTCGTTTGAGTCGATACGACATGCTCTGCAGGGAAATCTAGAGGAGTTAAACGATATAGAAATTAGGGAAGGTGATTAAGTATTCTCTAGGTTGAGCCACTACTGTAGGGCACTTCTCTTCTGGCTAAATTCGGTAGATAGGGGACCAGGGTGAGAATTGATTAAGGTTTTCCCCTCTCGGCGAGTGCATGAAGAGTACATAAGTAAAATACATCAAAATTAACGGATCTGATCCGTGCTGTTTGTCTACACTAAAATTTCCCGTGTTTGGTCGCTCTTTCCGATTTGCCAGAATTGATTGAGCAGCGG
>JAJNBE010000069.1 GCA_021155915.1 Solimicrobium sp.
GTGTAGTAAATCCAGAGAGTCCCCACTGATTTTTCAATTCATCAAAGCCGTTCTCGCAATCACAACGGTCACGATAAAGCTGTGCAATCGTTTCCAGGGAGTAAGCGCAATCGGTCACCCACACCGTGTATTCCCACATGCGTGCAGCCTCCATCAACGCATGGTCAGCAAATTCCAAACCGATCTGTGCCCAGAACATCGCGTTTGTCGGGTGCATTCCCACTTTTGTATTCCAGTGGACACGACTCAACCCATTGATCAAATACGCCGGTTGCATTCAAAAATTCGGCAAAAAATACCAGCTGACCGTTCGGTGTGGCCTGGGCCCCATCGTCCCAGCTTACATGCAGACGTCCGCCCATCGTATCCACTACCATCGGCTCACTGCTTTTTGCCGTAGCCATTCGACGAGCTTTTGCTTCACCCATGTTTTTCTCCTTGTTCACCAATCGGGTGAGTCTGCCATTTCTTATCAAGCCTCGTCAATATTGGCTTTCAGGGTGGCCCACTAATATGGACCTGAGAGGCCCAGGCTGGCTTTGCCAGTTGGAAGAAGCATGCGCGCTGGATGCAACGATTTATTCACTAGTATCGTGACGAGCATCGTCATAGTGGTATGCAACTTGTAAGACCAGCAGAACGGCTGGAGGGATACGATTGCCAGGTATTTCGTATAAAAGGCATGCTTGCTTACGAGTCTACCTGATTAGGTATCTGCTGAACTGCACAAATCCCGCACTCCGCTTTAGCCAGTCCGAACTTTTTTCCGCTCTGACAACCACATCGGCGACTTCAAGGCTCCAAAAACCGGGAACTAATACGCTCACCTGTGTATTTGGATGTAAATATTTGAAGGGCGTTCAAGACGTGAACACCCTATTTCCTCTTAATTTCTTAAAACGAAGTAATGAAATTTACCAGTCCACGGTTGCCCAGGAATTTCCCCAGTTCGTGCCCCGGTAACATAATAATTATTGCCGGAGGTGTCGACTCGAATACCGCGTCCAGAAGCTTTAGTATTAAAGGAACTAACCTGTTTGGACCAGGATAAAACACCGGTGGTTGAATCATACTTCGCAATAAAATAGTCACTGGACAACTCTCGCCTTGAGCCGAAGAGTGCGACATCTGTAGAACCCGTAACATAAATAGTGCCGGCAGTGTCGACGTCAATACCGCCCGCTGAAGTATTTCCTCCACTGGCACCGGCCTGTGTGAGCCATTTTAAAGCACCGTTTGAATCATACTTCGCAATAAAAAGGTCCTTGAGCCCATTTTGCGCTGCTCCGAAGAGTGATGCATCTGTGGAACCAGCAACATAACTGTTGCCGGCAGTGTCGACACTAATACCATTCGGTACACTATGTCCTCCATTAGCATCAGCCTGACGGGACCATGCTAAAACACCGTTCGAATCATACTTCGCGACAAAATAGTAATCGGGGTTAGTTTGTCCGACGACTGTATTAAGAGTTATGTAACCCGTAACATGAATATTGCCGGCACTATCGACGGCAATACCGGAGCCAAAAATATCTCCTCCACTGGCACCAGCCTGTTTCGACCATATAAAGTTACCGGTTGAGTCATACTTCACAATAAAATAGTCATAGGACCCATTTTGCTTTTGGCCGAAGAGTCCGGTATTTGTGACACCTGTTACATAGCTATTGCCGGCATTGTCGACGGCAATGCCGTAGGCTTCAGTATTTCCTCTAGTAGCAGCATTAAGAGCAGCATCATCGCCAATCTGTTTCCTCCATATTAAATTACCGTCCGAATCATACTTCGCAATAAAATATTCTTGGGTCCCAATTTGCTTTTGATCTGGGAGTGCGGTATTTGTAAATCCCGTTACATACATATTGCCAGCACTGTCGGCGGCAATGTCGGTGGCACTAGTGAATCCTCCAGTAACACCAACCTGTCTAATCCATATAGGCTCGCCGGTGGAATTATATTTCGCAATAAAATAATCAGTAAGCCCCTTTTGCGTTTGCCCCGGGAGTGCGGCCCCTGCCGATCCCGATATATAACTATTGCCCGCACTGTCGATGGCAATACCAGAGCCAAAAGTTTCTCCTCCACTAATACCATATTTAATCCACGTAGTTGTACTGGTTTTAAAGCTAAACGCAGTTTGAACCAGATGAGCGTCGCCAGCACTGTTCTTAATCTCACTGCCAACCACGACATAATAAACAGACGCAGGTTTGAGTGGGTCCAGTGGCGTTAAGGTATAAATATTATCTGCACCTTGTGTAACCGCGCCTATATCCACAACCTGACCGTTAACGGAATCTTCACGCAGGCTAACATTCACATTATTTACATTTTGTACAGCTATGCTAAATTTTAACTGGACACTCGGAGTGAGCGTTACCTCAACAGCTCCATCAGTTGGGGTGATTATTGTTACAGTGGGTATTACAGGTGGTATAACAGGCGGTGTAACAGTACCGCTACCACCGCCTCCCCCGCAGGCAAATAGAGCTATGCACAGCAATGAATACAATACCCATTGAAAAAGTTTATATGTCCTCATGACAATTCTCGCTATTAAAAGTTCAACGGTTGTTCAAAAATGGGCGATAACGTTGAGATACTTCTGATTAAATTTAGGATGTATATTGTTATGTTACAAGTTATTTTTTTAATTTAATTCCCCTAATTAAAACCGAGCGAAACAAGTTAAAAGAGCGCGAATAATAGAGAGTTTATTAAATAAAGACAAGATTTTATATTCCAGCAAAATATTTTCAGCATTTCTTGATACTATTTCGTTGAGCTAAAAGAGGGCTTAGTTTCCTATTCCGCTTATAGGTGGGCTAGAAGGGTGGGACAGTGAGTCAGGAATGGAGCACTAGAAATGTATTGCCTGTGTTCAACCTGATGAGTTCGTTTTAAACTCCTCGTAGTGAAGAGCACAATGGAAAAGGTCTTCATTTTTCTCAGTGAATGCTTTTTCATTTTTTTCAGGCGATATCTACTTAAAAAATATGTAGAAGCATTAAAGAGCGCTAGATGATTTGAAAGCCAAATTTATAACGATTTGAAATACACATTTTTTGATGCTCCGGCCTAGGCCGTGAGCATAATAAGCGGAATGCCAATTAAGCGATTACTTTAAGAATTAATTAGGAAATTCTTATGTGATATTAACTGCTATATATATTCTCCGCCCTTTTTTCTAACATTCAACAATAGACAAAGAAGACTTCTTATCTTCAAAATAAATAAGAAAACAACCAATACAACAACCCTGAAATTAAAATTGCCATAGGTAAGGTTAACAACCAGGTAGCCACCATGGTTCCTGCCACCCCAGAGGATAGTACATGCGTGGTTGAGGTGGGAAGGCCAAACGCGCCGGCGGCGCCGATGGTTAGTATCGTAACTAATTCAGCAGAAGCGCCTTGTGCATAAGTCAAATGTGACTTGCCAATTTTTTCGCCAACGGTAACGACAACACGCTTCCAACCGACCATCGTACCCAGCCCTAAGGCAATTGCCACCGCTACTTTTACCCAAATCGGAATAAACTTCGTGGCGTCGTCAATTTGCTGTTTGAACGCGGCGAGATTCATTTTGGTCTCCTCGTCAAAATCGATGAGCGGATTGTTATCAAGAAAGCGCATGACTTCTGCAGCCAGATACATATCATTGCGAACACTCGTCATTTTATCAATCGAAAAATTGGCCAAAGAACCTGACTGCTTTACTTGCTCACCTATAGAGCCGGTAAGGGTGGACAAAGCGGTCACTACTTCGGGCGTTAGTTCTTCTGTATGAATATAAGTAACCAGAATGTCGCGCGCTTCGGCAATCGGCATTAAGACGGGATTGGTGTACTCTTCAAGAGAGAGCTGAGTTATCTGGGCAATATTTACAAATTGTGCAACATGCTCTGCTGGCATAGCGCGGTTTAAGGTATAGGCCATGGGGACACTACCCACCAGAATCAGCATGATCAACCCCATGCCTTTTTGCCCGTCATTCGAGCCGTGAGCAAACGACACACCGGTACAGGTCAGAATGAGACACCAACGGATCCACCAAGGAGGGGGTGCATTATTTAAGGGTTCCGAATACAGCTCTTGGCTTTTAATAAAGGTACGCATCGTTACTAACAACAGCGCGGCGCAAATAAATCCAATCAGGGGAGAAAGTAACAAGGCATAGCCGATATTAATTGCCTGCCCCCAATCTACGCCATTGGTTTCATAATGGCCGTGCATTATGGCATTGGCAATACCAACGCCTAAAATAGATCCAATCATGGTGTGCGACGAAGACACAGGTAAACCTGCCCACCAAGTTCCTACATTCCAAACAATAGCGGCAATTAATAGCGCAAAAATCATCGCAAAGCCGGAGCTGGTGTCCACGTTTAAAATCAATTCAGCAGGCAATAAAGAAATAATGCCAAAGGCAATTGTACCGCTGGATAACAGAACACCTAAAAAATTAAAGCAGCCAGACCATAGCACGGCGATGTAAGGTGGTAAGGAATGCGTATAAATAACGGTAGCTACCGCGTTGGCCGTGTCGTGAAATCCATTTACGAATTCAAAACCTAAGGCGATCAGTAGAGCTAAACCTAATAAAAAATAAGGGAGCCACTCTGTGTGGATAGATCCCGCCTCGGCAACGTCAGCAGTAAGGCTCAGTGTGGTAAAAATTAGCCCACAGACGAGCAAAAGAATGAATAAAGATTTGACCAGCGACTTATTTTTATAATTGGGGAGAGAAAACGACTCTGAAGATGCAGAAACGGCATTCCTAAATAGTGCGCTTAAATCCATATCAATCACTCCCAGAGATAATGGTTTTAGGTACTGAGTATCAAAATCTTATCCACTAGGATGATTTCAACTCGCCAATAATAACGCATTTACCTTATTTTATTTTTATATGTTATTTAAATTCATGCAGCTTTAGGTACTCCCCAATAGCTGAGTATCTCAGTTTCAGATACTACTCAGTTTCAGATACTATTTAACTACTCGGATAAATTTGATAATTGTACAGCCATCAAAAAAAGAAAATTGAGCTTTATGAATTTCTTAACTGCGTCCTCGTCTAAATGTCCCACCTTACGAAGCATGTGTTTTCAAAGTTTTTCAGCAACGACTTTGGCCCAGATAGTCCGAATTTTCATAGCATTTTTGCTAAAATAAACCGGCGGAGTAAAGAACAAATTGCCGCTTTCCTGCTTTTACCAGAAAAGCCGGTCAGTGAAAAAAGCTACTTTGCCTTTTTTTGGAAGAAGCGTGTGAGGAATATAACAATTCAATGATCGAATCGCTTGAAGAGGTTTTGAAAAATGGAACGACAGAACAGAAGAAAAATGCATGCGCTGCATTACTTACTTCCAGCAAGGCCCATAAGTCTGAGTGATAAGAATCAGGGCACATGCGCACAAGATGATGAGCAAGCCTAAGGTCAGTGCCAATTTTGTAATTGAGAAGACAAAGCAGCTCCGATGCTGAAAAAACTGAGCCCTAAGTAGGGCGCTCAGATTATTTCAGCCATTTTAACCAATAAATTTTAGGTTGCTGAGTATAAAAGTCTTAGAAACTAGAGCTGTTTCAATTTCGCCAGTAATAACTCATTTACTTGAGCAGGATTAGCCCGCCCTTTGGTCGCTTTCATCGCTTGTCCTACTAGTGCATTGAACGCTTTTTCCTTTCCGGCACGGAATTCTTCTACGGATTTTGAATTCGCCGTTAATACCTCGTCAATCATTTTTTCTAATGCAAGCGGATCGGAAATTTGTTTTAATCCCTTGGCTTCGATAATGGTATCCGCCAAGTTTGGACCGGCGGGTTTTAGTGACGCTTCGTACCACATGGCCGCGAAAACTTCCTTCGCGATCTTATTAGAAATGGTGCCGTCAGCAATGCGCTGCAACAGTAATCCCAATTGTTCTGCTGTGATTGGAATATGACTGATTTCTACGCCCTCACGATTTAATGTGGACGCTACCTCACCCATCACCCAATTGGCAGCAACTTTGGCATGGATTATTCCAGCACGGTTCACTACCGCCTCGAAGTAGTTGGCCATTGCTTTAGATTGGGTTAGCACACAAGCATCATAGTCTGACAATCCAAATTGGGCTATAAAGCGGGCACGCATGGCCGCAGGTAATTCTGGCATCGACGCTTGAATGCGCGCTATCCATTCTTCGCTGATAACTAAAGGAAGCAGATCGGGATCAGGAAAATAGCGGTAATCTTGCGAATCTTCCTTGCTGCGCATCGAACGCGTTTGCCGGAGATCTGGGTCATATAAACGTGTTTCTTGGATAACTTTGCCGCCGTCTTCAATCAGCTCAATTTGACGACGAATTTCAACATTGATGGCCTCCTCTAGAAACCGGAATGAATTCAGATTCTTGATCTCACAGCGTGTGCCAAATTCAGTTTGTCCGGCTGGACGAACAGAAACGTTGGCATCACAACGGAACGAACCTTCCTGCATATTACCATCGCAAATTCCTAGCCACGTCACGAGCGAATGCAATGCTTTAGCGTAAGCAACGGCTTCGGTTGCACTACGCATGACGGGCTCGGTAACAATTTCCAATAAGGGTGTGCCGGCACGATTTAAATCTATGCCGCTCATACCGTGGTAGTCTTCATGTAACGATTTTCCGGCATCCTCTTCCAGGTGTGCGCGCGTGAGCTGTACCGAACGTACTTCTGTTTTTCCATCGCGTTCAAACGCAAAACTCACCACGCCACCCTGTACGACCGGGGATTCAAACTGACTAATTTGATAACCTTTGGGCAAATCAGGATAAAAATAATTTTTTCGTGCAAATACCGAAACCGGCGCAATAGTGGCGTTGACAGCCAAACCAAATTGAATCGCTTTTTCAACTGCCGCGCGGTTCAAGACGGGCAAAACACCGGGTAACGCTAAATCAATCGGGCTGGCTTGGGTATTAGGTTCCGCGCCGAATTGGGTGGAGGATCCGCTAAAAATCTTTGATTGGGTTGAGAGCTGAGCATGCGTCTCAAAACCGATAACTACTTCCCATTGCATAAAAAATCCTTTTATTCAGTTGGCATGTGTTTGTGCCAGGACGTTGCCAATTGATATTGATGCGCAATGCCTAGCAATTTAGCTTCACTAAAGTAATTACCAATCAATTGCAAACCAACTGGACGACGGCTATTTTTTTCACCCTGACCAAAACCACAAGGCACCGACATGCCCGGCAGACCAGCCAAGCTAGGAGAAATAGTATAAATATCGGCTAAATAGTTAGCGATAGGATCATCGGTCTTTGCGCCTAAATCCCATGCCACCGTGGGTGCAACGGGTCCCATAATAACGTCACATTGTTTAAATGCAGCTTGAAAATCTTCAGCAATCAGACGACGAATTTTTTGCGCTTGTAAATAGTAGGCATCGTAATACCCATGCGAGAGCACATAACTACCCACCAAAATCCGGCGCTTGACTTCCTCACCAAAGCCTTCGGTACGCGATTTCTTGTACATGTCGGTCAAACCCTCATAAGCGGTAGCACGATGACCATAACGCACCCCGTCAAAGCGGCTTAAATTGGATGAGGCTTCAGCCGGCGCAATGACATAATAGACAGGAATAGATAACTCTGTATTAGGTAAAGTGATCTCGACTAAAGTTGCACCTAATTCCTCGTATTTTACCAAAGCAGCACGGACAGCTTGTTCCACATCGGACGACAGTCCCTCGCTAAAAAATTCACGTGGTATGCCGATACGCAAACCGCCGAGTGGAGTCGATAATTCTCGCCGAAAATCTTCTGCGGGCTGATCTAGACTCGTCGAATCGTGTTCATCAAAGCCGGCCATACTATTTAACAATAAAGCGCAATCCTCAGCAGTTTGTGCCATAGGGCCGGCTTGGTCCAGTGACGAAGCAAAAGCAATCATGCCAAAACGCGATACACGTCCATAGGTAGGCTTAATGCCTGTTATACCGCAAAAAGAAGCTGGCTGCCGAATGGATCCACCCGTATCAGTACCTGTGGCTGCCGGCGTTAAACGCGCTGCCACAGCTGCTGCGGAACCCCCGGATGAGCCACCGGGTACAGCACGCTTATCCCACGGATTTTTCACCGGGCCGAAATACGAATTCTCATTGGCAGATCCCATCGCAAACTCATCGCAATTCACTTTGCCTAATGTCACCATCCCCACTTGATTTAACCGCTCCACTACGGTTGCATTAAATGGACTGATGTAATTGGCTAACATTTTAGACCCTGCCGTAGAACGCCATGAGCAAGTGACAAAAATATCTTTATGCGCTATAGGAATTCCTGCCAATACAGGAGCGTTAGGCTGCGATAACAATTTGTCCGCCAATGCGGCTTGCGCTAACGTAAAAGTAGGGTCTACATGAATAAACGCATTCAGCTCTGAGGCATTGGAGGTGGCAATGCGCGCCAGATAAGCGTTTGCCAGTTCCGTTGCAGAAAGTTGTTTACTGTGCAGTAATTTGGAAAGTTCGGTCAGTGTTTTGGTATGCATAAATGTAAGATGTGCGAATAGAGAGAATCAACGGTTAGCTAGGGAGGACACAGAATGGAAAGAATCATTCAATTACTCTGGGTACCAAATATAAACCGTCTTGCGTTGCCGGAGCACATTGCTGATATGCCTCACGATGATTCGTTTCAGTCACCTGATCTTCTCGCAAACGTAGCGCCAGATGATCAACAACCAGCGCATAGGGATGACTCAACGGTTCGACTCCTTCGGTATTAATCGCCTGCATTTTTTCTACTAAAGTAAAAATGCCATTTAGCTGCTCTAAGGTTTTGGCGATTTGCACGGGAGAGAGTTCCAAATGCGCTAAGTGAGTAATACGAGCTACATCAGATTCGTTAAGAGACATAATTGAGAAGCGGCAGAGCCGAAAAAGTGAAATTTCAGTCAAAAAATTGAAGTTTCGTAGGATGGGCATACCTTTGCGCTCAAGGCCACAATTGAGGTATATGCTACATAGGAGTGCCATCTACGAAAACAGATATTACTGCATGTGGCAAAGCGGAATTATAAGGTAGAATGCCGAGTTAATGTCTGATGCTGTACTTAGTCTGGAAGTCCCGCAAGTTAGGACCCTGCACACCACGGTAATAAATCAAAGACGAGGCGCAGGAAGCGCAACAATCGAAATGTACGCGAGTACCCAAGGATTGCGAGCACCGCGCCACGCCGTATTGGGCTCGCACAGTAGGTTTTACAGAGGTCTCAAGTTGACGTTTCACCTGTATTTTCAAGCAATACCCCACCCCACATTCAACGCGCACTTTTCGCAACAGGATTAAATATGTTCGGCTTTTTTCGTAGTTACTTATCTACTGACCTGGCAATTGATCTAGGCACAGCCAATACCCTCATCTATGTTCGTGGCCAAGGCATTGTTCTAGATGAACCGTCCGTAGTATCAATCCGCCAAGAAGGTGGGCCCAATGGTAAAAAAACTATTCAGGCAGTAGGGAAAGAGGCTAAGCAAATGCTGGGTAAAGTTCCGGGCAATATAGAAGCTATCCGCCCAATGAAAGACGGCGTAATTGCTGACTTTACCGTTACCGAGCAAATGCTGAAACAGTTTATCCGCATGGTGCACGACACCAAATTTTTTAAACCTTCGCCCCGCATTATCATCTGCGTTCCTTGCGGTTCTACCCAGGTAGAACGACGCGCAATTCGAGAGTCTGCGTTAGGTGCCGGTGCGTCACAAGTTTATTTAATTGAAGAGCCTATGGCGGCCGCCATCGGGGCAGGCTTACCCGTTTCAGAAGCCACTGGGTCAATGGTCGTCGATATTGGTGGTGGTACGACGGAAGTAGGCATTATCTCGCTAGGCGGTATGGTTTATAAAGGCTCTATACGCGTAGGCGGCGATAAATTTGACGAAGCAATTGTAAATTATATTCGTCGTAATTATGGAATGTTAATTGGTGAACAAACCGCCGAAGCAATTAAGAAGAACATAGGATCTGCCTTCCCCGGTTCAGAAATAAAAGAAATGGAAGTCAAAGGACGCAATTTGTCTGAAGGTATCCCACGTTCCTTTACGATTTCGAGCAACGAAATCCTGGAGGCATTAACGGATCCGCTCAACCATATTGTTTCCGCTGTTAAAAATGCATTGGAACAGACCCCTCCTGAATTAGGTGCCGACATCGCGGTAAAAGGCATGATGCTCACCGGCGGCGGGGCTCTACTACGTGATATCGATCGTCTGTTAATGGAAGAAACTGGGCTGCCGGTGATCGTTGCAGAAGACCCACTTACCTGTGTGGTGCGAGGATCTGGAATGGCATTGGACAGAATCGATAAATTGGGCTCGATGTTCTCCTATGATTAGGTATTATTTCTCCTCTCGCCAGATTGTGGGAGAGGCGCGAGTGAACCGTTTTAAATCTGATGAACTACAATCCTCCTCCACTTTTCAAGCAAGGCACCTCAGCGCGGGTTAAAGTAATCTTCTTTGCCCTGATCGCAGTGGCGCTCTTGGTTATCGATGCGCGCATGCACACCTTAGTTATGGTGCGCCAGGGGATGAACGTCGTCCTTTATCCCCTTCAGATGCTAGCTCTAATGCCGCGCAACGCAGCGCGCAACCTGGGCGATTATTTTTCTCAGCTATCTACTTTGCAAGAAGAAAATGCCCAACTTAAGCAAGCTCAGCTAACGCAAGCGCTGGAGCTACAACAAGGAAGGCAACTCCAACACGACAATGCGCAATTACGCGGACTACTAACTGCAACTAAACAGGTTACGGTAGATTCAGTAATGGCGACCATCTTGTATGATGCACGCGATACGTTTAACCGGCGCGTCATTATCAATCGCGGTATAAATCACGGCCTCGCTGCAGGACAGCCGGTTATTGACCATCAAGGAGTAATCGGACAAGTAACTCGAGTGTT
This sequence comes from Solimicrobium sp., assembly GCA_021155915.1. Lineage (GTDB taxonomy): Bacteria > Pseudomonadota > Gammaproteobacteria > Burkholderiales > Burkholderiaceae_D > Solimicrobium. The sequence continues at coordinate 10,943 of JAJNBE010000069.1, forward strand.
TCCGCTCACTTCTGAAGTCACTTTACTGACCGATAAAGATCAGGTAATTCCTGTGCAGGTCCAGCGCAATGGGTTACGCAGTGTGGTCTATGGCAAGGGACAAATCGCAAATCTAGAAATGCGTGTACCCGGGAACGCCGATATTAATGTAGGCGATATTTTGGTAACTTCAGGCATTGATGGCATTTATCCGGCAGGCTTAGCAGTGGCCCGCGTTACGCAAATTGATAATGAGGCTACGTCTACTTTTGGACGCGTCGTTTGCTTACCCATGGCAGGGTTAGATCATCATAAAGACGTGCTGGTTTTATTAGTGGATCCAACTCCTTGGATACCGCCGGTTGGTGAAGAGAATAAGCCAAAAAAAATAAACCGCCGCATTACCCGGGATAGTGCAATACCATTGACGCCGTAAATAACTGCGAAGCCAACATAAGCAATGAAAAGAATATCGTCATGAGCCAACCCCATTACATTTTATTGCCGGTTAGTGGTTTATTTATTTTTACCAGTTTGGCAATGACTTTTTTATTTAATTTTTTACCTTGGGGCACCACCACCGGAGTCCCTGATTTTGTCGCATTGACGTTGGTATTTTGGAGCATTCATCAGCCGCGTAAAGTTAATATTGGCGTCGCATTTCTAATGGGTTTGTTGATAGATGTTCATACCGCTTCTTTGTTAGGTGAAAATGCATTAGCCTATACATTATTATCTTATTTTGCCATTACCATTCACCGCCGGGTGCTTTGGTTTCCGCCGCTCAAGCAAACTTTACATGTATTCCCCTTATTTTTACTCGCGCAAATCATTCAGGCGACTATTCAATTTTTAGTAAATGGGAAACTTCCTGGCATGCTGTTTTTTTTCCAAAGCGTGGTCACCGCCGCATTGTGGCCACTGGCAACATGGATATTATTAGCACCACAACGACGTGCCGTAAATCGTGATGACACGCGCCCCATCTAATTTTTCATTTGCTGGATTTCTTCCCTCTGCCAAATATACGGCTGAGGGTAAGAGTGCTTTCACTGCAACGACTTTTATTTCTTCTCACAGGCTTCGTTTATGTGCCGCTAAAACGATATGGTGCAAGGTCTTCTTACTGCTCTTCGTCCCTCAGTGGACAAAGTGTGGAAAGCAACTTACATCATGACGGAATTTAAAAACACCGAACGCGAACTATATTTTTTCCGGCTAAGGTTATTTGCCATCGCCGGATTTATTATTTTCTGTTTTTGCCTGTTATTCGGGCGTTTCTTTTGGTTACAAGTCGTTAAACATGAAATGTACGCCACACAAGCGGAAGACAACCGAATTGCGGTGGTTCCGATGGTACCGAATCGTGGCCTTATTCTGGACCGCAATGGCGTCGTACTAGCACAAAATTTTTCGGCATACACATTAGAAATTACACCCTCTAAGATTAATCACGATTTAGACCTGGTTATCGATGAACTGGCCCAATTAGTTGAAATTGAACCGAAACATCGAAAACGTTTCAAAAAACTAATAGAAGAATCCAGGGGTTTTGAAAGTCTACCTATACGCACGCGCTTAAGTGACGAGGAGGTTGCCCGCTTTACTGTGCAACGGTTTCGTTTCCCGGGCGTAGAAATACAAGCACGTCTATTTCGCCAATATCCGCTCGGTGAAATCGCATCTCATGTGATTGGCTACATTGGCCGAATTAGTCAATCCGATGCGGAAAAATTAGATGAATCCGTAGCCGACGCAGACAATTACAACGGCACTAATTACATCGGCAAGGAAGGTCTAGAAAAAAGCTATGAGCGCGTGTTACACGGCACAACAGGAAACGAAGAAGTCGAAGTTTCGGCAGGTGGGCGGGCTGTACGGACGTTATCACGATCATCGGCCACAGCGGGTAGCAATCTTATTCTATCTATCGACATTGAATTACAAAAAATTATCGAAGAAGCATTTGGCGACAAGCGGGGCGCATTCGTGGCGATCGATCCGGAAACAGGAGACGTGCTGGCTTTCGTGTCTAAGCCCACTTTTGATCCAAATTTGTTTGTGGAAGGGATTGACCAAGCGAATTGGGATAACTTAAATACCTCCATTGAAAAACCACTCATTAATCGGGCACTGTCGAGCACTTACCCGCCGGGTTCTACGTACAAACCCTTTATGGGATTAGCCGCCTTGGAATTAGGTAAGCGTACGCCCCAGTTTGCCATTTCTGACCCCGGACATTTCGTATTAGGTGGACATTCTTTTAGAGATGACAAAGTAGGTGGGCATGGCATGGTCGATATGCATAAGTCTATCGTTGTCTCCTGCGACACTTACTATTACATGCTGGCTAATGATCTGGGCGTAGATGCAATTCATGACTTTATGAAACCATTCGGTTTCGGTGAGAAAACCGGGATTGACTTGGAACACGAGCGTAGCGGCTTATTACCCTCTACGGCATGGAAACGTTCGCATTACAAAACTCCGGCGCAGAAAAAATGGTATGCAGGGGAAACCATTTCACTCGGTATTGGCCAAGGTTACAACAGTTTTACACCGCTTCAACTCGCCCATGCTGTCGCTACCTTGGCTAATAACGGCGTGGTAATAAAGCCGCAGTTAGTAAAAATGATTGAAGATCCCAAAACCCACAAACGATCTCTTAACGTTCCAACAAAGCCCTATCAGATACCGTTGACTCAAGCCAATGTCGACTTTATCAAACGCGCAATGAGAGATGTGACCAAAGAAGGAACGTCTCGTTCTATTTTCGCAAATGCGGGTTATGAATCGGCGGGTAAGACAGGAACCTCTCAAGTAATCAGCATAAAAAAAGGCGAAAAATACAATGCCAACAAAATCGCTGCGCACTTCCGTGACCATGCGCTATATACCGCCTTTGCTCCGATAGATAAACCTAAAATTGCGATAGCGATGGTTGTCGAAAATGGCGGATTCGGTGCATCTGGCGCAGCACCCATCGCGAAGTTAGCGCTGGACTATTTTTTGCTGGGAAAACGTCCTGGCGATAAAGAAAAAGCGCTGCTGAAGTCGATGGAGAAAGAGAGTGAACCGGTGGAACTTATTGATCCCGACTTATTGCAACCGGAAGTGGAGACTGAAGGTGAAGAATAAATGTTATAGCATTTACATTAAGCTTTCTGCGGGGTCTGCAGTCTTTATTAATAATAGGAGTAAACTCAAAAAACCCTGGGTTGCTTTAACCATTGGCGCAATGCTGTAGTGATCTAACCTGCACGGGTACCTTGATAGGGAGAAAATTGAATAAAAAAAGCGCACAATATATGACGCCAGTTTTAAAGTAGTTCTGGTGGAAGAACCCTCGAAAGTGTTTTGGGTTAAGCCGCTTTCCAAAAGTGCCGTTTCAAATGTTTTTTAAGCTCATTGACTATCGCATCCACATCAATATCTCCATTACTTTATAAAATTGTACTCGCCGGTGAATATAATATGCGCCCCGGCAACGGGGAGATCCTGGCAAATTCATCGATCATTGCCTGTTTAAACCCAGCGGCAAGCCTACGTTTATAAATAGTGTTCAAAATAATGGCGTGGTAGGCGATGGTGGAGTTCGCAACCAGCCTTAATGTATGCACGCTGATCTGATTGTTTTCTATCTTTTTTCCTTCAAAAACCCCGCGATAGATTTTCCTAAGAAACCCTTGCAGCTCGTGGCAAGCCTCTGTCAGGTTCCTGACTGTCCGTATGGCTTTTAGCAGAGCCATGATGTCAATCAAATTTAACATATGCGTACTTTGAATAACGTGTCGTGCTCAATTAGTGCTTTATTAAGTCCCACATAACGCGCATAGGAACATAATTTTTTGAATGATGTTACTTTGCGTGTTTTCTTGCACCAGCAAGGAAAGCAATACTCGCAAGATGCCCCCGTTTTTCAAGCCTAAATGCAGTAAAAAAACATGGTGATTTATTGTCAAAAAATCAGGGGTATTTTCGTCTCAGCATCCTCAGAATACTCAAACTTTATTTCTCGATAATTTGGAACTGGCTTGTGGAAAACCACAATATACTTTCCAACCCTTTCTAGGAGACAATATCTCAGAAAGTTGGGCAACCGTCATTCCTACAGCGGTTTTGGTCAGGCATCTAGTAAGGTGCTTTTTCCCGCAGGGAACCATTTATTTAAGAGGCATATTTATGATTAGTTTTTTTCAATCCTTTCCAACGCATTGGGAAGCAGGCACTTCAGAAACCAGCTCATTCTGCCAAAATCAGCTTGTCGACATTAAAAAGCAAGCAAAAAACCAAGCATACGCGGCGCTTGCTAACAGTTTAAAAGACTTGGTTGGCGGAGAAGGGTATACCGAAATCACGGTTTACAGCAAGAACCCCCAAATTCATCTTTTTTTTAAAACTCAAACAGAGCGGAGCTCGTTCCAATTACGTTTATCAGAAGAATTCAGTCAATATAGCGGCGCCATGCTTGAATTCGAAGACTGGCAGACCCAATCAGAGAACAATCTATTCTCATTAAAATTAAAAGCCCATCAAAGTGTCGCTCTGCTAGGGAAAAATCCACTATCTATGGGCGATTTCAGCGATGGGCGACACATTCTGTTCGAAACTAAAAAGCACCTCGAATTCACCTTTTTAGTTCCAGACGATAAAAATACGGACATTATAAAAAATATTTGCTCTTGGTTGCCTCTGAATTCCTTGTCGAATTATGCAAGAACATGCCAAGGTACGTTTAATTTCGTTATGAATAATGATGATTTATGGCGATTATTCGCCATTTCCGAAAAAATCAATTTAGCTGATAATGGAATACAACACAAATTACAGGTGATGGGCAACGCAGCGTTGAAAGAAGCACAGCTATTTGAAAGTGCACATGCAGAACAATCCTCTAGGCTATCTGACCAAAATAATGCCAATTTTGAGAGTGCCATCAAGAGCTATATAGCGGCGGCAAGGCTTGGATCAGGTGATGCAATAGCTTGGTTAAGTTCTGTTGATAAATCAGAGGGGCCTGCCTATGGACACGGTGCAATAATCGCCTTTGCGTTGGGCGAAATTTTTTCTGAGAAAAATGCTAATCCTGAATTTGGAAATCCAGAATTGGAAAGTCAATACTACGAAGAAGGCTTAAAAGAATTGGCAGAACTTGCGATATTTTGGCCCGAGTTGGTCTTCGAAGACTCGTATACCCACTGCCTTGGAGAAAAATCAATTAAGGTCATCAATGATTCACTGCAAAATATTCTTTCGAAAAAAATTCAAGCAGCATCGTCAAATAACGTCCAAGCTGGCAAGTGGCTATGTGACCTTTTCTCCGACACAAAAAGTTTAAGTCCGCTCCATAAGGCCAAAACAGAGGAAGCCATGTCGGCCGCAATAAAATGCAGTGAATTTTTAGACGATCATCGGAATGTTATTGGCGTTTCTAGCGTATTTCGCAATGATTACGCAACATACTCTACAGTGAGGGACATAATTGAATTAAAGCTGAATAATCTACTTAAGCTCGAGCCGCCTATTCAACTGCATTTTGCTGTGAATAGCAGCAATCGTGACCAGGTCGTTATATTTCCGGAATCAAAAAATGATTCTGATCGATTTAAAGAAGCTGTACTGAAATCTGAGCTCGCACAATTCTTTTCTGAATCGTCCTTTTTAGATAGGGGAAACCACTGCAAAGGCCGCCTTGAATTTACTAAGGATTCGTGGGATCAATTTAAAACTGTCATACTTTCCGTTGACGCAGACCCAACTCATCGGACATCCATTCGTAACGCCGCAGACAGCCAACGGCTCCCAACCGTTTCTCATCAAAAGGATGAAATAAAGGACGACGAGTCTCCTTTTTATAAAAAAAAGGGGAATACGAATGAGAACGATAACTGTGTCACGATGTGATGCAAAGACGGACAATGCCGTTGTTCGACGCTCAACGGAGCCCTTTTCATAAGGGACCCTGCGAAAGAACTCCTAAGCGTGTTCGTTCCGGGTTAAGCCGCTTTCCAAAAGTGCCGTTTCAAATGTTTTTCAAGCTCAGTGACCATCGCATCCACATCAATATCACTATTACTTTTTTCAAAATTGCATTTGCTAGTAAACACAATATGCAACCGGGCGTTAGGTGAGATTCTGGCAGACTCATCGATAATTTCCTGGCTAACCCCAGCGGCAAGCATGCATATATAAACGGTTTAAAATGATGGCGTTGTATGCGGTGAGAGTAAATATACGGGTTTCCCTAAATAAGCCGCTTTGTGGAAAGTACTTATTCACCTGGTATAACAAGTGGGGTAGAGTTGTAACGTCAATTAGGCCTCTACAAAATTGAGGTGACTTGAGCTGTAGATGCGACGGAGTACATATTAACTTGGCAGTTTTCGTACGGGCCCTTAATACCTTGACCATAGAAAGTAATTAAAATGAATGGAATCTTTTCGCCATCTTATTTCCCAAAGAACACTTCATCAGGAACGTGCAGACGAATTATTGATGCGGCGGTAAAGGGAGGAAATACAAAAGAAGCGGCCCTCAAATATAAAAGCTTTTGGACAGATCTAAAAGAGTCTTTTTATAAATGTTTGGGATGGAGTCATTACGAACAAGATAAAGACAAAGGCGCTTTGGAAGGGGAGATGGGTAATGCTTGTAAAATGATGACTGAAACGGCGATGGGGCTAACATCAAATGAATTCATGCTTAAGGACAATAATGGAATTCCTCGATATTTTCGCGTCGTCGCCAGTAATGATAGCATTTTATGGGGCCCTTTTACATTTAACTTTAAACAATCTACCCCTGCTGTTCGTATTTATCAGTATGATCAATCTAGTGCTTCTGCCAGGGAGGTTATGTTAGATTACTGTCGAAGCCCGAACGTCAATGTAAGGTGTATCTATAACCGGGATTATGCAGATGAAACATGGTCAGCGCCACCTCCAACATTAACGTTTGATTAGGTAATGTCAATAAATTTAGAAAGGAAAGCAGAAGTGCACCTGTGAGAAAAACTTAAAAACCTTTTTCTCAAAAAAACTTTCCTCCTAATTTTCTGAATTAATACCTTTTATCATATGCTTGTATGTTCAGCCAAATGTTTTCTTTTCAGTGCTAATTCCTAGGAAACGTGTTTACTCACGATCTACCAAAATGGCATGTTTAGATCCGGTCACAACCAATATTATTTATCAAATCTTGAGGAAAATTAGTGTTCGAAAAAGTAAAATCTTCAGTGATTTGCAATAATATTTTTTACTTCAAATCTTTTCTGTTTTTCGTAACTGAGTAGAATAGGAGGCTCTGTAAATATAGCTTTTGTTAGGCTAGCTCTGATTAAATTAGGCCCGGTTATTAGCTAAACAAATTCAGAACGATCTATATTAGCCCATCTCCCGTGAGCGCTGGTTATGTTAATCTCGGTTAAGTTAGAACTACAAAACTGGGCCTGAGCTAACCCGGCCTTGGGTAACTTGGCCCCAGTCAAGTTAGCACTAGTCAAGTTGACCCCGGTCAGGTTAGCTCGATACAAGTTAGCCCCGGCCAAATTAGCGTTGGTCAAGTCACCTCCGGTAAAATCGACTCCCGTCAAGATAGCCCTCGTCCAATTAGTGTGGTACAAGTCCGCTCCGCGCAACTTCGCTTTAGTCAGATTGGCCCCGGTTAAGTTAGCCTCTATTAAGTTAGCATGGTTCAGATTAGCTCGGGTCAAGTCACTCTCCACCAAATTAGCCTCTTCCAAATTAGCTTTGCTCAGATTAGCTCTCGTCAAATTAGCACTTTGCAAGTTCGCGCCGAAAAACTGGACCTCGCTACAATTCGCTCCAGTCAAATCAGCCTTGGTAAGATCTGCCCCCGTCAGGTCAGCCATAGCCAAATCAGCTCCAGCCAAACCAATACCGGAGAGGTCAGCTTCAACCAAATTCAGCTTTCCAAATCCATCTTCCTCTTTAATTTCTCTAATCAGCATAGCCATTTTGGCACGGGTTTTCTCCATTGTCTCCCAGTTACCTTTTCTGAATACTGCCGATAATATGCTCGCTAATGATTCCGTAAGAAAATGCGAGGGCTCGGTGAACCAACCGGCTTTACTCTCGAGCCCATCATAAGTTCTTACTAATACATTGATCATCCATTTTTTGCCCAAACAGGCCTCCAAGCTGGCCTCCAGACTCGCCTTGCCGCTCAAAAAGTTTAAGAGCTGTATTTCACCCTCAGTGTCATTCACATTTTTACATTGAAGAAAAAGAGTGAGTATATTTTGAAATCGGCTGTCACTTTTTAGACTGTCGAATAGGTGATGGTTTTCCGCTATTCGTTTTTCTAAATTAACTACGTAGGGGCGATTTTTTTCTATTGCGCTTATCTGTTCTCTTTTGGAAGTCAAATGAGACGTATTGGATGGTTTATTGACTGGCAACATAGATGACTTTCCTAAGGCAATGTCAGGACACGACGTAAGTGGGGAAGATGCTTTTTTAGCCCGTCAGGAAGAAACGTAAAAACCTGGCGGAAGTTGAATTTATTTTGTGATCAATTTTACAAAATTTCTGGTTTTCCTTCAAACCTTTTCTCATCAATTTGAAAGAAACAGAAAAGTATTCTAATAAATCGCTGCCCGGCAGTATAAAGGTTGGCCTAGAACTGATTATGCCGCTTGTGGAGCTTATGGACTGGGCATCTAAATGACAACGAGCAGCGTCTCGGATGCATGGTACATTTCCCTGCAGCCTAAACTTAGTAGCGAGGAAATGAAGCAACGAATGGGAAGATGTAGGCCGAAAATCGATTTCGCGTTGATAAAGGCTTAAAGTATCTAATATTTAAATGAAAATTGGTAAAGAGAGGAAGAACTTTTTTGATAAGTGGCAGGCGATTGTAATGCGCTTACTAAATACCTTAGAGACAGAATGCCCTAACTTGCCAAACCGCATAAGCCCTATCAAAGTCGGAACAATATCGGCTGACGCTCCTACATCGCATATCGGTCTGGGGCGGGATTAAACCTTCGTCGATTCTTGATAAATAGATTAGCTCTGCAGAGCACGCGCTGACATAAAGTTGTCAAGCGCGTGCTCCTGTAATACTTATATTATGACAACGTTATCTTCTTGCATCAACTCAATTTCTGCTGCCGAAATTTTTCGTAGGCCTTGCTGCAAAAGAGTTCCATCTTTACCGTGGACCTTTAGATTCGATTTAACGTCATCTAAGCTAATTTTAGCTCCTAATAATGTTTCATCCTCGTCAAATAAAACCGTATAAATGCCGGTTGCCTCGTCACTAGCACATATGTCCCTTACCGGAGAGTAGTCCCCAAAAGGAGAAAAACGAACATTGTATTTCACTTCAATGTTGACTACCCTTGGAAAGTAAGGATTGACAGGCAAAGGCTTGAAAGAGTAAAAACTTTCGGTATCTTTATCGTCTACCGCAAGCATTCCCATACCTGTAAAGAGCACTTTACTAGCCGCTATGGGCGTCTTATAGTGCTGATCAACAAAAAGTAAATATAAAGCTTGTTCTTGCATTGAAAGCGACTTTATTTTGTCCTGATACTGTTTATCCATTCCATAAAATAGGAGACTTTCGGCATCAACTCCAAAAAAAGTGTCTTTTAGCCGCTCTTGTTTTTCAGGGGCTAATAGCAAGAATTCGGCTTGTAAACTATTTAAGCGTACCTGTTCATCTTCAGACAGAAGTCCACGATCCGCTAGGGTAAATTGATCTTCTAACTTATCTATTGCGTCTTGTTCTGTAGTGTTGGAATAAATATTGAATACAAAATGTTTTTTGTTATGAATACCAAGCGCTTTAAATTTTTCGTAAAATTCCTTTTCATCTTCTAACAAATTATTATATTCAACGATATTTGAGAAGCAATGTTGAATGAAGTCACTATAGTTTTCCTGAGTAAGAAAGCCTTCCCCATCCTTCAATGTAATAACATTGTTCTCATCTTTAGCAAAAATACCTTTGTTATTCTCCGTTGACGTCGGTAAATGCGTTCTAGATCTGTTTTGATCCTTAAAAAGCGCAGCAAATTTCTCATCAATATTTTTTTTCTTTTGCTCTTTAAGCTCGCTATCGCTGAGTAATTTTTTGGGATTAGCTTTTTCTTCAATGCCCCCGTTAAAAGTTTTGTTTTTATTCCAGAGCTTGTTGCAGTTATTTAATTGGTTTGGATTAGCTTTTTCCTGAATAACCCATTTAAGCCAGTTATTCTCTTCAATGTCGTTTGCCTGAAACAGCTGACTTGCCACATCTTCCTCATTAACCTTCGAAAAGAGCCGGTCATTCAGCTTTAAATTGCCTTCAAAATTAACCTGATGACGCTCATCGTTGCCCGGAAGAATAAG
>JAJNBE010000070.1 GCA_021155915.1 Solimicrobium sp.
AAAATACGTTCCACGCCCTCTTCAGCCAGCGCATCTTTGTCACGCGTCTGTGATGCGGGTAGGATAAATAAATTGTCACAATGTTTGTCTTTGATTAAAGCCTGACGCAACGTTGCTTCACCACTAACCACATTAATCAAATCGTACACAACCCTTCGCTCGCAACCCATAATTAAATCAAGATTACGCAGGCCCACGTCAAAATCAATGACAACAGTTTTATGCCCGCGCATCGCGAGTCCGGTTGCGAAACTGGCTGAGGACGTTGTTTTGCCCACGCCGCCTTTGCCGGAAGTAATAACAATGATTTTTGCCACATTAACTCCTTTGAACTGATATAAATTGCGTAGCTTAAACTGCTGTTGGCCTAAGCGATGATGTACGCCGTTTCAAGCTTAATTATTGATTAGTTATGGGACTGAATCGAAACGACCTCGATTTTATCGCTATTTAATGTAATTTGAATCGGAATATGCGGGGCTAATGCTGGATAACCGTCTTCAAAAGTACGATAAATTCCAGCGATTGAAACCAATTCCGCTTCTAAACTCATCGTGAAGATACGCGCTGCGGTGTTTCCGGTCGCGCCGGCAAGAGCACGACCGCGCAATGGGGCATAAATATGAATGCTTCCATCGGCAATTACCTCTGCACCACTATTCACTACTGCCGTAACAATTAAATCCCTACCCCGTGCGTAAATGCGCTGTCCGCCGCGTACTGGGGTATCGATAACCATCGGAGGTTGAGTGGAACTAACGACAACCGGCTCTGCTACCTGTTGTTTGACTGCCGATGCAGCTGAGATGACTTCGGCGGTTTTGGAAGCATTTGTCCCCAAATCAACGCTTAAACCCAATTGAGCAATCTGCTCTTCACATGCAGGAGGCGCATGGCGAATTGCAACCGGATGAAAACCACTAGACTGAAGTACATCAATTAAAGCTGGCCAATCCATCCCTGTACAATCAATATTACCTACATCAATCACTGCGCACTCCTGTGAATAATAGTCGCTAGAATGTGCAGTTAACTTTTTTAATGCTGTACTTAGTACGGCCAGACTAGCGTCGTGCAGAATTACTGCGATGGCGACAACAGTGGAAATTTTAATTTCGATCGGATTACGTTGACTTTGTGGCTGCATGGGAAATCGTCTCAAATAATTTCGCTGAGATAAATCAAGAATCCGGCATTATCGCCTAAAAAGCCGTTGAACTAGCAATAATTTGAAAATCCCTGGTGGTTGCTCCTGTTTCTATTGGATTGCCGAAAAAGAGAGCCCTAAAACGCTCACTAGAATTCTAATAACTTTTGTTTACTCTGATTTTTTCCACGCACCGGTTCAGTCGGTTGATTTTTTTTAGGCATCAGTTGGGCTTCGGATGATGCTAAGCGCTGTTCACTAATTGCACAGTAATCTGGATTCAGCTCAAACCCCACAAAATTGCGACCACAACGCCGGGCTGAAACGGCGGTGGTGCCGCTTCCCATAAACGGGTCCAGGACAATGCCGTCTGGAGGACACGAGGCATTGATCATCCGATCAATGATTTCTAATGGTTTTTGCGTCGGATGGTCTGCCCGTTCGGGGTCGCATTTATGAATACGCGAAACACTCCACAAATCTTTTGGATTGTAGCCAATTTCTAACCACTTGGCACCAACAAATATCGAACGTGAACGCGCTTTTTTAGTTTCTGCATCGTACGGAATGCGCACTGCATCGAGGTCAAAATAATAGCCTTTACCATTGACAAAAAATCCAATCGTATCATGCACCGAAGTAAAACTGCGCACGCTGCCGCCCATACTGGGCACACGCCGATCCCAAATAATTTCATTCATCATTTGCATGCGCTGTTTGAGCATGACAAAAATTTCAGGAGAAAAACGCCAAGTTAAAAAAATATATAAACACCCATTTGGCTTTAATTTTGGAAGTGCAGAGTCGATCCACCTTTCCATCCATAACAAATAGTCACTTGCCTTAAGTTTATCCGATTCATTGCCGTAATCTTTACCCAAACTATACGGTGGATCTGCGATGATTAAATCAACGGACGCATCTGGAATGCGCTTAAATCCGTCAACTGCATCTTCGTTGAAGATAGTATTCAAATAAGAATCCATAAAGATTTCCAAATTTTTTGTAAGAAAAAAGAGGGCATATTATCGCATCATCATTTCTGGAGATGCTAATAACACCGTATTCCACTCTTGCGTAGTCTTCGTTTTTTGCAGAGCTGCTAAAGTCGTGGAAGTTAATGACTTCCGGATATATTCAGAATACAGCGCGTTATTTAGCTGTGGAATTGCTGAAACACCATTTCCACTATTTTTTTTGAAAAGCCCTGCCTTGCCGGAACCGATGATTTTAACGATGTCAAGTCGCGCTGTCGTTTGAGCCTGATTTTCCCAGGCCGAAGCCGTTAATGTATAGCCCTGGGGCGCTAATTTTTCGTATCGGGGCTGGCCTAAACGTGACAACCAATTGATGACGGGGTCAGTAGCTGAAATCAATTTGCCGTCAAAAGCGAGGCGCAATGCAGAAATTACAAAATGGTGAGGATCTTTGTATTGTTTTCCAAGCGAGCGGGCAAATTCGCTGGATAAGAATAATGCTTCCAACACGGCCCTAATATCGCCGTCAGTGGACAAAAATGTTTGTGCCATGCTATCAATTAATGCAGATGATGGCGCATCACCGATAAAAAATAATGCCAATTTTTTACTAACGGAATAGGCAGTTGCCGGCTGACGCGAAAGAATCCCGATTGCTTCGTCCAATTCAGCCAAGCCGCGCCCAGAAATAGTATGCCCTAAGAATTGTTTATCACCATAATCATGGTGATCAGGATTAAATTCGAACAATCCATTGCGTACATATTGATTCGGCATTTTCGTCGAATTTTGCAAATTTTCTTTACTGAAATTGAACCCGACTCCTGTCAAAATGCGCGCCAACTCCTGTATATCCCGCTGAGTATTTCCGTTATGGGCGCCCATTGTGTGTAATTCTAGGACCGCACGGGCGTAGTTTTCGTTCGGCTTATTTACCGTATTTTGATTATTATCCAAATAACGTAACATCGCTGGATGATGTGCTGTTGCGGTCAATAATTCGCGAAATTTACCTAAAACGTGCGGTCGAATTGCCCGTTCTTCATAATCTCCCACCATTGCGCGAAGATTGGCCTTTCCTTGAAATACATTGAAGTGATTAAACCAAAACCAGCAGAGTTGTTCTTCCAATTGTTGTGGCGAATACAGGGCACGTAAAATGCTACGGCTTTGGGTTTCTTTAGCTAAGCGATTTAGTTCTTGTTGAAGCTTTTTTTTTGCATTACCGCTATTAGACTTCCGTAATTTTTCGAGCTCGGTGATGATGTCTATCAAACTTTTTTGGCTAATCGTCATTGTAGCAATTCGATCTTGCACAACTTGCGGCATGGTTGACGTTGATGCGCTCGATAACTGCTGCTGAAGATAAGCAGTCGTTCCTAGTTCACGTGCATCCTCAACGCTGGTCGAATTTTTCCCCCAAGTTATTCGCTCAACCAATAACTCTGGATTTACATCCCTTATCTGGCCGGTAACTAGGGTTGGCGTCGATCGATGCACGGTTACCGGAAGATTTGCGCAGGATGCTAAAAACATCGCTACGCTACATAGGCAAAGAGACGTAGATGTAATGCGACTTATTCGATAGGGGTAAAATATGTTTTTCATAAACTCTTTCAACGTTAAATTTACGCGCGCTGGAATAGACCCGCTTAATGCCGATAACGATCTTCATTACAATGGATATCCTATAAGCTCAATGCACTAATATAGGAATTTGGCTAGTGACTTAATGCCTTTTAGGTAAAACGGCGCCCAGTTTGAACTGTTTGGATGTCTCTTACATGCAACCGTTATTTCAAAGCATATTTACACTTTATTGCTTGCTTAAATAGTGACTATTATTCTGACTCCCAAACCAACAAAATTCTAGAAGGTTTATTAGGGTTGTGATGCAGCGGCTTCAAGTATGGCAGCACCGAAATAACTGAGTAGTAGGCCATCAAATAGCACTATTCGGTGACTCGCCCTCTTCAGCTCGGGCATCCCGGCCGCATTTGGATAAGCTAACCGCATCAAAAAAATTCCGTCGATCAGAGGGGATTATATATTCTTCACCGGCTCTGACCTTGGAACTTCGACAGGGAGTTAAAGATGGCGCGTTTACTGGCGCGGCCAAACAGCTTAAAAAAAAGCCCCCTTGCCTCCGTCCAAATAGAAAAATTTGGTTAAAGCGACTACGGAAACGCGATGACCTGCTAAAAATTTCTCAATTTAAGGAACGCATATAGATCAAACAACATTACTATAGCAAGTTTTAATTTTAGAGGTATGTATGCGTGTAGTTGTCTTAGGTAGTGGAGTAATCGGTGTAACCAGTGCTTTCTATCTAGCTTGCGCCGGACACGAAGTCACCGTTTTAGACCGACAGCCTACGGCTGGCTTAGAGACTAGCTTTGCCAATGCTGGACAAATCTCGCCCGGCATGTCTGCACCGTGGGCAGCACCGGGTATACCTCTCAAAGCATTAAAGTGGATGTTGCAAAAGCATGCGCCGCTCTCCATTACGCCTGATGGCAGCCTTTTTCAATTACGCTGGATGTGGCAAATGCTGATGAATTGCAATGCCTCTAAATATGCTATCAATAAACAACGTATGTTGCGGTTGGCCGAATATAGCCGTGATTGTCTTAAGGAGTTGCGCAAAAACATCCAGATTTGCTATGAAGGTCGACAGCACGGCACATTGCAAATTTTTCGCTCTGAAGTTCAGTTCCAGGCCGCTGAAAAGGACATTCGTGTGTTACGTCAAGCTGGCGTTGCTTTTGAATTACTGTCCAGAGAAGAACTTTTCCATGCCGAGCCAGCATTACGGTCTATGCAGCAGAAGCTTAGCGGGGGACTGCGATTACCTAATGATGAAACAGGTGACTGTCAGTTATTTACCGCTACGTTGGCCCACGAGGCAGAAGCATTGGGTGTTCGGTTTCGTTACGGGGTGAGCATTAAGGCGTTGACGCATAATCACACCATGCCAGTCCGAAAGATTACTGGGGTAAAAATAACTAACGAAGAGGGCGTTAACGAAGATGTCACTGCAGATGCTTACGTAGTTGCGCTGGGCTCGTACTCAACCTCTTTATTACGAGACATTGTCGAGCTTCCGGTTTATCCCGTGAAAGGCTATTCTATTACCGTGCCCATTATTGACGCTACTAAAGCACCCTTTTCAAGCGTGATGGATGAGACCTATAAAATTGGTATTACGCGTTTTGACAACCGCATTCGGGTAGGGGGCATGGCAGAATTAGTCGGCTTTAGCACCCAACTAAAGGCTAGACGCAAGGCCACGCTGGAGATGGTGTTAACCGATTTATTCCCAGGTGCGGGCGACATAAAACAGGGTAATTTTTGGACCGGCTTGCGCCCTATGACACCCGACGGAACACCATTAGTCGGGGCAACATCAGTGTCTAATCTTTTTTTGAATACCGGTCATGGCACCTTGGGTTGGACCATGTCCTGCGGTTCAGGCAGCGTGTTGGCAGATATTATTTCTGGCAAGACGCCTGCTATCGATGTGAGCGAGCTGAATTTATCCCGGTATGTCTAAGTCCTTCCGCACGTGAAAGGCAGGGATGCCGGAAACGTCTACCCCGCTCTCTACAAGGGGTTTCGCAAAAGATTTCATCCCTCTAGTTTGAAAAAAAACTAAGAGAAGCATCACGAAATTGGATAGAGTTACACGAATATACCCTCACCTCCTTCGCGAGGCTGAAATAATGAGTACTAATTAAAGTTGTACATCTCCCTCATACTATTACAATTTATACTAATGTGGAAAATACGGATTTGTTTATCTTTTTTGTCTGCGATACTTGTAGCCAAGTCGGAATTAAGGCAGACATCTGCAAAAATGGCTTAAATGCAATTTTTTCCGACTTTATGATCAGAATTTTGATACGAATGCTGTAAACCTGGAAAAATACATTTTCTTTCAACCGTTTTTCCGCTATTGGAAACGTAATGCCGTCCCACGCGCTTGTTTGATAGCTTTATGAGCGCGGAATCGGATTCAAGAGAACTGAACTATTTTCTTTCATTAGAAACTGGAATGGAATGACCAATGGACCACATTACTTTTGATGCGCAGCAGGCATCTAAGCCGATTAGCTACCAAAACAAGGGGTTTGATAACGTTTCTTTGCCCGATCACGTCCAACGGGGTGAGAAGGCGGCTGAAGAGGTGATGGAAATTATTGGGGCCCACCATTATAGTCAGTGTCTCACACCGGCCGAGAACTTTTCCAAAGCCATTCTTAACAACTTACTCGACCAGAACAAGGAGTATGTTATTGATGGGCTAATTTTTTTTGAGCCAAAAGGGATGTGTGAGGGAGTTGTATCCTGGTCCAACGAACCCCATGACAGCTTTTTTCTTGAAATACCAGCGAATATAACTGCGAAAAATTGCGAAGTCCGTTGCGGTACTGTGCGAATTTATAAAGGTGATATCTCTGCAAGCGGTAGATGGGCCAAAGCCGAAGCGTGGAGCAAAGACGCCGTAGCTAACGCTAACGCGGAGAGCTCAATAGCTGTAGCGTGGAATGGTGCAACTGCAAACGCCAATGGTGAATCTTCGAAAGCTGAGGCAAATGGCGATGGGTCAGTGGCAAATGCAATCGGCGATTATTCCTATGCTATCGCAGGCGGAGGCGCTACGATGGCCTTTGGAAAAACGCGCTACACAAAAGTAGGCACTACCTCGGCAAAGTCTCTTGCCATGTCCTTTAATCAATCTGAGGCAGAGAAAGGAAATTTGGACGCAATGTACGAATTTGGTAATTCGTTATTCGCCCTTCCGCCTAACTCGTTCATAAATTGTATGCGTGACGGAACAGTCGTGAGCATTTGTACGGTCTCGGAAGGTCTGCGGTATTTAGAAATGGCTTCTAAAAAAGGGCATAAAGACGCATCCTATCGACTTGGCCAAATTTACCGTGATGGGTTGAAGGTTAAACAAAGCAATGCAAAAACCGACCAGTACTTCGCACTAGCTCACGAACAACATCACCAGGATGCGGCCCTTGCCCTCGCCGACTCCTATTTGACGCGATCGAAATGGACAAAAGATCTCAGGTTAATGATGCACTGGACAGTTATAGCTTGTAATGAGACACAAAACCCACGGGCTCCTTATGTGCTTGGCATGGCCTATCTCCAGGCAGAACAAAAATCTTCTAGCCATGCAATATACTGGCTAGAACAATCTTCTTTACTTGGATATGTATATGCATCGTGTCAATTAGGAAGGTTATACCTTGACGGCACACAAGTTGAACAGGATACCAATAAAGCGATTAATTATTTTGAAAGAGCTATTAGCCAGGGGAATACCGAACATGCCTTTACCTTAGGTAACAGATATCTCAATGGCGATGGTGTTGAAAAGAACATTGAAAAGGCCATTGATTTATACAGAATCGCCTCTACCGCTGGGAACATAACGGCAACCATTCTCCTTGGCCGAATTTATGCAAAAAAAAATACAAGTAATAAAGACGTTGAAAAGGCTATCGAATATCTGACTTCCTCCGAGGATTTTTTTATTGATTTTCCCGAGGAAGCTTATTTGGCAGGTAATTTATGTCTGCAAATGGCAGAGTACTATTATCAAAAATCGATAGACTGGAATCAAAATTTGCAATTACCTGATAACGGAAATAGGATGCGGTTTCATGGTAACACTAGAAATGTCAAGCAAGTCTCTGCAGAGGAAATCAGAAGGTATACGGACATAGCGAGTAAGTCTCCTAATTCCCTAAATGCAATTAATTTGATGAATACGTATTTTACTAATGCAATATTCCAGTTTGAGCACCTACCCAACCATCCGGAAGCCAATTATAAACTTGGCATGATGTATGCTAACGGGGAAATACTTCAACGCGACAGTACCCTTGCCTTTAAATATTTGTCAGCCGCACACGAAGCTAATCATTGGGACGCCGCCTATCAAATTGGATTTCTATTCTTGTTCGAAAATGATCTAAAAGCTAATCTAGAAACTGCGCTCTTCTGGTTCCAGAAGGCGGATGAGATGGGGCGTAAAGAAGCGAAGGGAAATGTTGCAGATACCGCATTCTTTCTAGGTGAACTGTACGATTTCGGCGAGATGAATTTTCCCGTAGATAAGAAAAAATCTGCGGAAATGTTCGAACTGGCCTCGAGGTACGGCCATAAAAAAGTTATTTTAGAGAAATTAATGGCGGATTTGGGAGATGACAATACCTTAACTCCGGTTCGGCTCGATGTAAATCGACATACGCTCAGAACCACCCCTAAAATTGAATCTCAACCCTGTCCGGGTGACTATAAATTCGTTAAGATCCATGCCGGATCCACTGCTTGGCAGAAAGCGCCACGAGCAGAAGTTGAAATTTCAGATACCACAACGATAGCGGTACGCGAGGGGATGTTCGTAGCTACTGTAGTCAGTGGTGTAAAGGACGAACCTTTATCTAAAAACTTCCGAATATATAGTGGGCTAATAACTGCCACGGCATTAAATACAGTGAATTATGCCATCCAACAACTCGGCTTAACTGGCGCCAAATTGAATAAATACTTTTTTGAGACGATAAAACTGTTAGACACAGATGAGCGATTCACAGGTGAGCCGGGCGACAGAGGGGTAACATTTGGTGGCGTAGTGCTTTATTTTGATAGCAAGGGCAAACAAAAGAAGTTTATCTATGGGCTCGGCGGCACAGCAGTTGTAGCAATTACTAACAGGGGGGCAGAAACACACCATCTGCAAGGTGACTTTGAACCCCGCTCGGAATTAGATGACGCTGAATTGACCCGTTCAGCTCTAGGTCCTCGTTATTCAAGGGTAATTGCGGCGAATATCACTGCAATAGATTCCTACGTAGAGCCAGGGTTGGTAGGTATTCAATTGATGACAGAGGGCTGCGCGTTGGCATTTTTTGATCCCTCTAGTGAAACTAAAGGCACTGCGGACCGCCCATCGACATTGCATTGTAAAGACCTTCCGAAACACGGCAAATTTAACCCGCAAATTCTTTTCAATTTGGCCAACAAACGTCTCTTTGACGAACTT
This sequence comes from Solimicrobium sp., assembly GCA_021155915.1. Lineage (GTDB taxonomy): Bacteria > Pseudomonadota > Gammaproteobacteria > Burkholderiales > Burkholderiaceae_D > Solimicrobium. The sequence goes on from JAJNBE010000070.1 coordinate 9,188, forward strand.
TATTCGAGCACTCAGACTCTAGGGGAAAACTTGATATTATGGACCCAAAAAAACATAACCCCGACGCTTACAGTAATGGGTGAGAGTGACTTCAGCAAGTATTGTGAGCTTGCTACCGTCAACGGGCGTGCCTTATATGCCGACCGGTTTAGCGAAGTAAACCCTATGCCTGCCATTGAGGAAGTTCTTCGATGCAAGCAAAAACATATTGACTATTCTACCGAGCTCCGCCATTTGATCAAACGGCTGGATCAGACGTTTGGCGATGACGTACTCCATCTTTCTATCGATACGCGAGCGGCTTTTGATCACTTGAAATCAGTTGGTAATCAACGGGCATAAGAGACCTGCGCACAACCATAGCGAGCGAGCCAGAGAAAAGGCGCAAGGAACGCAGCAACCGGCATGTACAGAACGATTTGCTCAATTACTGAAGATCACGAAACAAATCCATGCGCAACAACGCAAGGACAAAAGGGGAACGACAAATGGAAGGCATTATAAACAGAGATAATTATCTTGCGGCAACGCAGAGAAACAGTTTAATTCCCGTAAGCGATTCCAATATTAAGCAGGAAGTAAAAGACTTGTTAAAGGATGGTTACGATAGCAACCTTTCTGCAGCACAGAATGTGATTGTAGCGATACAAACTGGAAAATTTCCTACGGCGTATGAGGTTACCTTAAAAGAACTGAGTTTTTCGCTGGAGAATCAAGATTCAAGAATTATCATCCCTGAAAATGTCACCTTAGAAAATTGTGAAGTAATCAGAGGTCAGGTTTATTTTAGTGCGGGTGAATTATCGGCGACAGATAAGGAAGCTTCGGCCTTTGCTAATGGAAATAGTGCCGTAGCAGATGCAATGGTGGCTGGTGCTAATGCCGCTGCAAAGGTGACCGGAGCTAAAGCAACTGCAATGGCACGTGGCGCGGTGGCGAATGCAGCGGCTAAGGGAGCTGAAGCGATGGCAATGACATCGGGCGCCATAGCGAATGCAACGGATTCAGGGGCTAAAGTCTATGCTATGACATCTGGTGCGGTAGCGAATGCCACGGCCTCTAGGTCCAAAGCCTATGCGATGACCTCTGACTCAGTGGCGAATGCCACGGCGGCCGGCGCCAAGGCCATTGCCATGGTATCTGATGCAGTGGCCAATGCAACGGTACCCGGCTCAGTGACAAAAACATATAGGGCGAATTCGGATACGTATCAAGGACGCCAAAATGTTCGGGCCAACTTACGATGCACCAAGGAAGCGATGCCTGAAAATTACTAAAAGAATTATAACTCTACAACACTCCACAAACCGATCGAAGAACCTGGTCCTGCCGTGCCTGACGTTGGGGGCAGTATCCTACGAAAGACCGTACATATCCAGACAACTATGCCTTGGCTGCTTTTTAGTAGAAACTAAAGATCGGCATATGAGCTCTTGCCGCTAACTCAACGAAAAATGCACGAGATGATTAGGCCGCTTTATGCGATCTTACTGCTGGACAATCGACGCCATATTATTGTCCAGTCCCTGATTACTTTTCTTAGGCAAATTTGAAAATCATTTTCTGAGCAAATAATTAACCGCTGTTTAATGTAGCGAAACACGTCTGGACAGCGTATTTTCCAATAAAACCAGCACTATCGGATAATGGAACATAGCCACAATCGAAACTAATACAGCTAAGGAGAATCTATTTCTCAATATAATCAACAAGTTAATTCAATTTCTGCTGGTTTTTGGTTGAATCCCTGACAATCCTTAATCAGATAAAATCAAAAAAATGAGGTGGATAACGTTGAGTGACTTTCTTGCCCATAAACTCCTCTTTCTGACGAATATCGTTCCTTTGACGTTCTTTCAGAAGTACTTGTATTGCTTTTGGTTGTGAACAAAATAAAGCCGCCGTCTTTTCTGCCAGATGTTGGGATTCTATTGTTTGCTCAATGGAAAAAGTATGTGCTAAAGTCTCGTTTAGCGACACTTTGTGCGCTTCCAGGGAGGCCTCATAATCTTCCGGAGAGAATTTGGATTCTGCTATCATAATTTCTAGTTCTAGTATGTCAACTTTAAGTTTATTGGTCGAATAATGCATATAGGTCCGGGTACCCTGTTTTTTCTCTTCCTCCGTAAGGAAAGATCCCGTTAAGCGAAGCACATCGTATTGATCCATTTCATCCATGATAATTCTCCCTTCACTCTCCAATATTTTTTGGCACTCCTTTGCCATCGCTCTTAGCTCTGAACAATTCATGTCCGAAGACTTTTCGATTAAGAAATTTTTATAGATAACCAGCTCTTCTATAGCTTCAGGAATAGTTTCTCTTGAAATATAAATTGAAAACTTGAGCGCTTCCGCTCGTTGAGCATATTCTTGTAAGTCCCGCAGTTCCTCATCATTTTGCAAAGCCGTACAAGTGGCGCGTAAGTTCCTTAAATCTTCCGAAGGCGTTTTTCTTAAAATTTCAAATTGAACATCCTTCGGACTATTAGGAATCAGGTAGGATGGTGACGGATTAATGGGTAACATTTTATGTTCCTTATAGTGAACTCATTCGTGTATTCTAAGTGATGGAATGAATTAAAGATGAAGTTTAAGGGATGAAAGCTTTCTTTCATCCGACGAAGAGTAAGCCATTTTATTCTAATTGCTTCGTCAAGATAAGAACGGCATACAAATTATAGAAGCAAGTGCAATAAAATATGCCATGTTAGTGACCAGCTATTATTCCAATTTCAAAATAATAGAAAAATGTGATCATTTAAGAGTTAAGGTATTACCCAAACAAATGGCATCAGTTATTCCAATCTATATGAACGAATCAACGGTGATATTATCGGAAAAATAGAGTAGAGAAATAGATTTCGTAATGAACTGTAACAAGATGTGCGGCCGACCATAAATAATCCCGCATTAATAGAACAAGTTTCTGGCTTACTCACGAAGTCTATATTATCAGCAAACCGGAAATTCTCTGCTGATAGCCTGATCCTCTTGCCTTGATTAGATTATCAGTAGTGCTATATGGTTTGGTGCTTTCGAGGAGGAAAATAAGTTGAATGTGTACCCTTATGGATATTGATGAAAATATACAATTGCAAGTCAGATATGTCCCACCAGAACTGCCGACTCCTGGCTTTCTTTGAAAGATTAAGCAAGGTTAAAAGATGATAAAACGGAATTATTTATACCAAATCTCGATGCCGAATTTATTTTGAACTGTACGCCGGGTTATATTTATTGGAAAAATCAAGATTCTGTTTATTTGGGGTGTAATCAAAATTTAGGTGATTTGCTTGGTTTTGAAAGCCCCGCAGATATTGTTGGTAAGTCAGAACACGAAATGCCTTATTCTAAACTTAACCCCGCTATAGCCGAACACAATATTAAAGCAGATAGACATGTTATTGAGACCGGTGAATTATGGACAACTGAGGAGGAATTGAAAAAATGAAGAAGGGCTTTCTACTATTTTAAGAAGTGAAAAACGTCCTTTAAAAAACAAACAAGGAAAAATTATTGGGATAATCGGTGTTTCACTCGATATTACCAAACAAAAGGAGGCTCAAAACTCGTTAACAGATCTCAATTTCATTCTTAATTCGACGCCTGGATATGTTTATTGGAAAAATCTTGAGTCTGTGTATATGGGATGCAATCAAGATTTTTTGAAAGTTGCATTGACCGACAATATAAGCAATGTGATCGGTAAAACTGACTACACATTACCTTGGGGAGCGGATGCGACTGTAGCTGCTAAGTTCGTTAGTGATGACCAATACGTAATAAAAACAGGTAGCTCGATTGTAGTAGAAGAAAGTTTGGTTATAAAAAATTCTCGTGGCTTACCTGTCTTGGTTAGAACGGAAAAAAAGGCTCTCTACGATAAAAAAGGGGACATTATTGGCGTTTTGGGTATCGCTGCAGACATTACTGATCAAAAGGAAATAGAACGGCTTCGATTCGAACGTTTTCAGCTCGAAAACGAAAAGCAAAAGATGGTTTTACAAGAAAAAGAAAAGCTTATCAAACTGGCTCATACGGTCGCTCATGATATCAGCTCTCCCTTGTCCGCCCTCAATATGATGATGCAGTTTTGTGATGAGCTGGGTGAAAGTAAGCGTTCGGTGATCAAAAGAGCGACTGAGAGCATTTTAGATATTGCGAATAATCTATTAAGTACCTATAGAAATGAAGAACACGGACCAGCCTCCGGTATTGAACCCCGCCAGCCCGTCTTAATTTCAGATTTGATAATTCAATTATTGAGTGAGAAGAAAGCGCAATATAGTAATCGCACGGTTAAGTTTGAAACAGAAATAACTAACGATGCACAGTTTGCGTTTGCTCAAATGCAGGCTAGCCCATTCAGACGTTCTATCTCGAATCTGATGAATAACGCTGTCGATGCACTGGATAATAAGAATGACGGACTCATTACGATTAGATTAGCGACAGATGACCAATCTATTATTGTGACACTCCAAGATAATGGTAAAGGTATGTCGTCTGGCTTGGCCGAAAGAATGTTAAATCGTCAAAGTTTTACGGAGGGTAAAGAAAACGGGCATGGTTTAGGCTTACAACAAGTCTGGGATACCCTAGATTCTAACGAAGGTGAAATGACAGTAAGCTCTGTTCCAACTGAAGGCACAATTATTAAGCTCACCTTCCCACGAATAACAGCTCCCACCTGGATTGCTCAAAAAATCCACTTGGCACCAACTAGTATCATCGTCATTTTGGATGATGAAGAGTCCATTCATGGTGCGTGGAATTTACGTTTTTCTCCGTTTTTAAGATTACATTCCACCCTACGGGTACTTCACTTTACCCAAGGGCAAAGCGCATTAGATTTCTTGGAAACTTTAAGTCAGGAGGAAAAAAATCGCGTGGTATTTTTAACAGATTATGAATTGCTTCGTCAAGATAGTAACGGCCTACAAATTATTGAAGCGAGTGCATTAAAATATGCCATCCTAGTGACTAGTTACTATTCCAATACCAAAATACGAGAGGAAATTGATCGTCTAAGAATTAAGGTCTTACCCAAACAAATGGCGTCAATTATTCCTATTGATATCAGATTCATACCTAAAAATTTTTGAAGCGCATGAGTGAGACAAATCAACACATAATGGAAGTCATATCAATATCCCGATGGTAAAACGGTGACCTATAGGATTGCGGCAAGAAGGAAAACTTAGCATCTTAAGAGGCAATAATACGCTCTCTAAACCAGTTTTTCTTCAAAATTAGGTAGATTCATTTATCCTATTTTTTCTTTTTTATTGGAAGAAATAACAAATTAAGTATATAAGTAAATTTACTTATACGGATTTCTT
>JAJNBE010000123.1 GCA_021155915.1 Solimicrobium sp.
GCTTAATGGCGGCGTAAACCAGCACCCATCTATTTTGACTAACAAATTGCTACGTCCGCCTTCGGTCAATTCACCCTGTTCATTTAAAAACAGCATATCAAATGCACCCTGACTTTCTGCAGTTTTCCATGCCTGGTCATACAAAGAGCGTTGTGTGGTTTTATGTTGTAACCAAATGCTCGTGGATGGTTGCGAGGTGGTTGCCAGCAATACATTTACAGGCGTTTCTATTGGCACTAAAGCAGCATATTGGATTTGAATTTGTCCTCCACCGTACACATTCAACTTAAGACGATAAGGGGTATTGTCAGCAAATTCGGCGCAGGCCATATGCACACGGCGTTCTACTTCAGATAGATTTAGGGAAAAACCAAAATAATGTGCACTGTTTGTCAACCGTTTCAAATGCCGATTCCAATGTCGGCAACGCTATCCAGCACAATACCGGCTCCTACCCCCATAACTCCGTGTCGTATTCCACCGGATATGGGTGCTTGCAAATGTAAAGTGCGAATAGGAACAGATAAACAAAATTCAGGTATTTTGTTTCTCTCATCAGGTTGAAAATGCATTGGATCAAACCAGCCGATCGCGCCCGTATATATGCCACGCGGCTCGGTTTCAACTTCGTTAATAATTTGCATTGCCCGGATTTTTGGCGCCCCAGTAATCGAACCGCAAGGATAAATCGCCTTTAGCAAATCAACCAATTTTAAATCATTCCGGCTTCGTGCCGTCACACTGGACGTCATTTGCAAAACCGTGTTGAAGCGTCGCACTTCAAATAATTTTGGAACCTGAATTGAACCCGGCTGTGCTATTCGACCTAAATCATTACGCAATAAGTCAACTATCATGACATTTTCTGCGCGATTTTTTTCATCTTGAGATAATTGTTCGCAACGTTGAAGATTAATTTCTTCATTCAACTTATCATCAGTTGTCACTAAAGCAGCTGCGGTACCTTTCATCGGACGTGTAAGTAAATTTCCCTGGCTATGGTGAATAAATAGCTCTGGCGACAATGACAAAACAGCAGAGCCATCCGGCATGGAAATCAATGCTCCGAATGGCACTGGCTGACGTTTGCGCAAGGATTGGTATAACGAAAAAATACTACCGTAGGTGTGGAAATAGAAACGAAAGGTATAATTAGCTTGATAAATATCGCCCTCAACAATGTAGCGTTGAATACGATCAATGGCTTGGGTGAATTCTTCTTGATTGACACTGGCATGAAGGTCTGCAATGCCGGCAATATTGTTAGACCAATCTTCGCGTTCCCGTAGCCAATCAGTCACCTCATCAGGGCTTAACCGCTGACATTGCTGATAAAGCAAAACAAAGGAAGGTTGCGCAGCAAATTCCCTCAAATTTGCTTCAGCGACATTCAGCCCTTGTAGCTCCACACCCAACTCATACGAGAACACCGCTACCGCATACAACCCCGTTCTCAAAGCGTCTTGCATTTGCTCAGTCATTAAAAGAAATTGCGCTGAATTGTTAAAACTCAGTACATTCTGGAGATCGGTATATAAACGCGAAGTCGGTTGTTTATCATTAGAATCACTGTCATCCAGTAGAGCAAAACTAAGCATATGAAATTTAAAGTAATGTTGGACGAAAATACCCGATGAGCTCATTTGCAGTCGATATTCTAGTCAGGATAGGGGCAACCATACTTGCCTTTAAGGTCGTAGCGACAACCTTGATAATTTAGTCGGAATTTGTTTGATGGAACGCACCTTGAGATCAACAAAATGAGCGCGCATAAGACAGGCATCTTGTTTAAGATATTGAGTAATCCAAACTGTTTTCATTCCCAGCTGTTTAGCAGTACGCAAATTACCCAGCGTGTCTTCGATCAACACGCATTGATGCGCACGCAACTTTTGTTTTGCTAATATTTTTTTTAACAACCAGCGACTTGGCTTAGGACGAAGACGACCATGCACCCGCATCGATTCAATAGAAATATGCTGATCAAAATGTCTATGCAATCCTAATTCTTTCAGTACTTGTTGTGAATAGCGATGCGGTGCATTGGTAAATAAAATTTTTCGCCCTGGTAATTGGTTTACCAACCGCTTAAGACCAGCTTCAAAACGCAACAAATTAGGGAGGTGTTCGAATTGATGGGTTTGAAGCAAAAAATCGGCAGAATTAACGTTATGATGCGTAATTAAACCCAACAGCGTAGCACCATACTTCTCCCAGTAAAGCATCCTGGTCGTGTTTACCGTCACTTCATCTGCTAGTTTTTCTCCATTGGCTAATAGCGTTGCCATATAGCGGTTCATGTTGGCATGAATTACAGGAAACACGGCATGGCTTGCATTATGCAAGGTATTATCTAAATCAATTAGCCAAGTGATTTTCAATATTCGTCTGCTGGCTGGTCGTAAACGGCTGCACTTCTGGCCGGGGTTTAAATGGATTTAATGACTACGGATCATTGTTCCAAACGCTTGCTCGGTAAGCACTTCTAATAACAACGAATGCTCAATACGCCCATCAATAATATGAACCGTATTTACACCAGATTTCGCCGCATCTAATGCGGATGCAATTTTGGGTAACATTCCGCCTGAAATAGTACCATCGACAAACATGTCATCAATTTCTCGAGCAGATAAATCGGTGAGTAATTTTCCATCTTTGTCCAGTACCCCTGGAATATTCGTCATCATGATAAGTTTTTCGGCCTTCAAAATTTCGGCTATTTTTCCAGCAACAACATCTGCGTTTATATTGTACGCCTGACCGTCTGCGCCAAAACCGATGGGTGAAATTATCGGAATAAATGCATCATCCTGCAATGCTTTAACCACCGCTGGATTAATAGCATCAATCTCCCCGACGAAACCAATATCCAAAAATTTCCCAGGATTTTCCCGATCCGGCATTTCGTAACGACGAGCACGGATCAGACCACCATCTTTACCTGTTAAACCTACCGCCTGACCGCCGTAATGGTTAATAAGCATTACAATATCTTGTTGAACTTCGCCCCCTAATACCCACTCAACCACTTCCATTGTTTCTTCATCCGTAATCCGCATACCTTGCACGAAAGTACCCTGCTTACCGATTTTGCGCAACGCACTATCAATTTGTGGGCCACCACCGTGGACCACCACAGGGTTCATACCAACAAGTTTCAATAAAATGACATCGCGGGCAAAGCCGTGTTTCAACCGTTCGTCGGTCATCGCATTGCCACCGTATTTAACAACGATGGTTTTGCCGTGGAATTTTCGGATATATGGCAAAGCTTCCGCTATAATTTTCGCTTGGATCTGTGGAGGAACCGGGGCGGTGGCAGTTTCGCTTGCAGCATGTGAACAGGATGTTGGCTCTGCAGAGAATTCCGGGGAGGTAGCGGCAAGTGGATGTGGAGGCAAATCGGAACGTAAGCTACTCATATTAATCCCAATAAAATAATCGTGGCAATTTTACAGTGAAACACCTTTTGGTTCGGAAATTTCTTATAAAAATAATGCATGCGTGGACGTCGACTATCTTAGCTAAATTACGCAAAATCATCTCTTCGGTATTGGCAGTACCTCACAGTAGCGGCCTCTGCACACAACCTACTGCGCGAGCCAAATCCGGCCGTGCGCGGTGCTCGCAATCTTTCAATACTCAAATACATTCCGTTTTTAGCGCTCCGTGCCCTTTGTCTTTGGCTCACCTACTACGATTGTGTGCGAAGATCTCCAGTACAGCTTCTCCTTAAGTTAGAATAATACCTGTTTCGTTCTCTCCACTAAAATAACATGAGTGTTTGTCCCCGCTGTGCTAGTCAATTCACTTGTTCAATGGCCGACCAAGCGGGGCAACCCTGTTGGTGCACAACACTGCCCACAAAATCTGATTTGCCGATTTATCCGCAACTTTCCAATCCTAAAAATCTACGCTGTTTTTGCCCTGTTTGTTTTCAGGAATGGAATAACGTCAAAGAAAATGAGTAGTGCTGCACTTACCACCCAATACATCTAAAATTTTTGTAATTTTATAAAATTGCGTCAACCGTAGCCTAAACCAGCATCTCAAAGCGTAAGTCGCTTGTTAAGGTAACGCAACTTAAATAAGCTCTGATATGAGAACCTTAATTGGAGCTCAAGCTATAGTTCAGTTGTCTGCTCTTTCTTCTTTGC
>JAJNBE010000071.1 GCA_021155915.1 Solimicrobium sp.
TTCAATATGTAAAATACATTCGGGCTGTGCCGATGTTTCAAAAACAAAAAGCGCACAGTCAGGAAAAGGCATTAGCTTTCCAATTGCTAATTCTTGATCAGCCATCAAGCCTTTGACCGAACTACTTTCGTAACTGACACCTGCTAAGGTCCACAATTTAGCATGCGGATAACGGTATTTGTAAAACCCATCGTCACGATCATGAAAGGCTCCGATTCGAACAATATTCCTGACAGTTCCCAAAGAATCGATTTGACGAAGACCGTGATCATTTAACCGTACGGTGTTGACCAAGGTTAATGCGGAGTCAGTCCGAACAATGGTCATATTGCGGCTGGTTTGGATATCAGCATTCTCGTGACGAACTTTGTTAGTTCCTGTTACAAAGAAAATGTCAGAAAAAATCTGGCGAAGTTCACCATGTGGCCAAGCTGGGCTGAAGTGAGATTGCTGTGAAATCATGTTAATCCAATGGTGCTACCATTATTTGTGAACGTAATCGCGCAATTGCAGCGCGCACTTGAGGGGGTGCAGTTCCGCCTAAATGGTCTCGTGCCGCTACCGATCCTTCCAGCGTTAACACATCAAAAACATCCGCTTCAATCAGCGGAGAAAACGTGCGTAACTGATCCAAGGTTAAATCGCTCAAGTCACATTCCTTGTCTACGCAGGTTTTCACAGTGAGAGCGACGGCTTCATGTGCATCGCGAAATGGTAATCCTTTCTTGACTAGATAATCCGCTAAATCCGTAGCGGTAGCATAGCCTTGCAGCGCTGCCGCACGCATGGCCTCTGGCTTAACTGTAATTCCACAAGTCATATCAGCAAAAATTCGTAGTGTATCGGTGATCGTATCCACGGTGTCAAACAACGGTTCTTTATCTTCTTGATTATCTTTGTTATAGGCTAATGGCTGTCCTTTCATCAACGTGAGAAGGGCGATTAAATGACCATTAACTCGGCCAGTTTTACCGCGTGCAAGTTCGGGTACATCCGGATTTTTCTTTTGCGGCATAATAGAGGAACCCGTGCAAAAGCGGTCGGCGATGTCGATAAATCCCACACGTGGACTCATCCAAATAACCAGCTCTTCTGACATGCGCGAAATATGTGTCATGACTAGTGCGGCTGCAGCGCAAAATTCAATTGCAAAATCACGATCAGAAACGGCATCTAATGAGTTGGCGCAAATGCCATCAAAGTCCAACGTTTTTGCGACTCGTTCCCGGTCAATGGGAAAGGTGGTTCCCGCCAAAGCTGCTGCACCCAGCGGCAGACGATTGATCCGTTTACGGCAGTCCGCCATCCGTTCAACGTCACGGCCAAACATTTCCACGTAAGCTAAAAGGTGGTGCCCAAAAGTAATAGGCTGTGCAACTTGCATGTGGGTAAATCCCGGAAGGATGGTGTCAGCATGTTTCTCTGCCAAATCTAGCAACGCGAGTCGGAATTGATCAAGCAATCCTAAAATATCATCAATAGCACCACGTAAATAGAGACGGATGTCTGTGGCGACTTGATCATTGCGCGAACGTCCAGTGTGTAGACGCTTGCCAGCATCGCCGATTAATTCGGTAAGGCGCTTTTCAATATTTAAATGCACATCTTCCAAATCAAGTTGCCATACAAAATTATCAGCGCTGATTTCTGCTGAAATTTGTGCCATACCGCGAGTAATGTCTGCATAATCTGCTTCACTGATGATTTTTTTGAAGCACAACATTTCCGCATGCGCCATTGAACCTTGAATATCGACCTGGGCTAAACGTTTATCAAAAAAAACAGAGGCAGTGTAGCGCTTAACAAGGTCAGAAACCGGTTCCGAAAAACGCGCAGACCAAGCTTCATTTTTTTTAGAGAATTGGGATGTCATTAAAATATATCCTAAGGGATGAGTGGAATCAGTTATTGAATGTCCATGATTATAAGTTAGGTTGAACTAAGCGCTGTTGACTATAGAAGACTTTTTATTTTTTGGTGTTCTTCCCAGAAATTCGGTTTAGCTAGTAAGCTCATTAAGTTAAGGGTTCCAAAATGGCGGGCCGAATGATTAAGTCATATAGAGTGCAATAGAGGATTAATCCACCACCGCAGTTGTCCTAATTCTTAAAAATGCGTTATCTCATGCAATGGCGCTGTTGTGCGGGCAGCCTGCTGGAATTTGAGTGACCTCCTTATTAGCCGCTGCGCAAAGCAAAGATGAGGTTGGGGTGCGCGCGATTCGCATGTGCCGAGCAACATTCCGAATGCTGTGCTCACTACGTTGTATTGGCGTGCACCCTACGGCTGAGCCGAGTTCTGTTTTAATCAATTGCTTTGTCATGGTTAAGCGTATCTACAAGAAGCGATTTGATCCGTTGGCGCAGCATGGGCAAAACCTCTTGTTCAAACCACAGGTTACGCTGGAACCAAGCGGTGTTACGCGGCGAAGGGTGGGGTAAGGGAAAATATTCAGGTGCGAATTCTCGCCATGCTTCGACCGTTTCCGTTAATGTACGTTTACGGCGATTACCTAGGAAGTGCCGTTGCGCATGCGCACCGATTAGCAGAGTTAATTTAATTCTAGGCAAGTTAGTCAATAAGTGATTGAGCCACAGCGCCGCGCATTCAGGACGTGGTGGCAAATCGCCGCCTTTCGCTCTACCAGGATAACAATACCCCATTGGAATGATGGCAGTGCTCGATTCGTCATAAAACCGATCAGCCTCTATCCCCATCCACGTGCGCAAACGGGCGCCGCTTAAATCATCCCACGGCGTCCCTGAAATATGTACCCGCCTCCCGGGCGCTTGACCCACAATCAGGATACGTGCCGACTCTCCGGCTTGCAACACTGGTCGCGGGCCCAGAGGAAGGTGCGGTTCGCAAGCCCGGCATCTGCGCACTGCTACCAACAACTCCTGCAAATTGGCATATTCGGGATTATTTACTTTATCCATTTTTGTAAGGTATTAAGATATTTACTTATTTGGCAATATTTTTTGCAATGCTGACTCCTTATGTATCGCGATGTGGCCTGTCTTATCACTTTGGACTTCATATTGCGGCTCGTCTTCATTCGCATGACGTGTACGGCCCTTAAAGATTACGTCCTGGGTATGAATCTTTATAATTTTTCCAGAAATGTGCCCGAACTCCGAATTCCATTTAACGTGATCGCCGATATTGAACTGGTGTTTCATCATTCTTCTCCTTTATCTATCTTGTATTTTTCGTAACCGATATGGAAGAATACCAGATACCCATAGCGATCAGAAAATTTGGAAAACTTTTCATGACATATTCCCTAAGCTTGGCTGCGCAAGGTGCCGGAAGCATAATACGCGTCAATTAGTAGTGGTGGGCACACTTTTTGTCCACGAGAAATCATAGTGTAGTTCACGAGAACTGCAAATTTATAAGCTACAGAAAACGCACAGAATTAAATAGGAGCAATTCGTTATAACTGTAGCATTTCCGTTAGTTTCTTTAAGATTGAAGCGATTTTTGACGGCAGCCCTTTGTATCTGTGTAGAATTCAAAATTCTAAAAAAATTACATGGGAAGATTTTATGCGATTAAAATATGCAGCAATTATAGTTGGACTAATTACAGTTCTGTCAGCTTGCAAGGGGCGACACCATAGCGAAGATACACCGACTTATAAAGTGGGGGGAATGGTAAGCCAACTTTCTGCGTCCAAATCACTGGTTCTACTGAATAACGGGGGAGACGCCACTAAAGTTAGCGCCAATGGTGCGTTTTCATTTCCAACGGTCGTTGAACCCGGCTCGGCTTACAAGGTAACCATCGGCACTCAACCTGCAGGCATGACTTGCAGGGTGGAAAACCCATCCGGCTCAGCTGCAGCCAACGTTATTAATGTGGGAGTGACTTGTTATAAAAATCCGGCATTTGTCTATGTTGCGAATCTCAATAGCAAGTCTGTGTCGGCTTATAAAATAGATGCTACTACTGGTAAGCTTACCTTTGGAGGTGATTTCCCCACTGGTGAGAGACCGAATTCTGTCAAAGCTGATCCGACAGGAAAATTCGTTTATGTTGTTTTCGACAATGACAAGGTATGGTCATATAAAATTGATCCCCATACTGGCGACTTGGTTTTTGTTGATGAGATCCAAACTGGTTCCGGCCCGGATTCTACAGAAATTGATCAGGAACTGAAAGCGGGTCCTATGGAAGTCGATCCGACAGGAAAATTTGTTTATATTGGGAATTCCAAGGGCAAAACTGTATCAGCCTATCAAATTGGCCCTACTGGCGCCCTGACTTTGGCTGGGATTGTACATACTGGCAAGGGCCGATATTCTATCGCAGTCGATAGAACAGCCACGTATGCCTATGTGGCGAATCAAGAGGATGCAGCTGTATGGGTCTATAAAATTGATGCCACGAATGGCGCATTGACCTCTGGTCGTTCTTTTAGCGTTGACAAAATTCCGTCTTCTGTAACGATAGATCCGACAGGAAGATTCATTTTTGTTGTAAGTGCTGATGAAGGAAGCGTATCAACCTATAAAATTGATGCAGCCACTGGTGACTTGGCTAATCAGAAGACTGCTAGTTCCATTGACAGCCACTCCCCTGGGGTTGTCGATCCGACCGGAAGGTTTTTTTATTTTTTAAAGGATGACCGAACTGTTTCATCCTATGAAATTGTTGCCGTTACTGGCGCGCTGTCTTTCAAGGGTAATTATACCGCTGGCCTGTATCCGACTTCCATGGTAGTCGATTCGACAGGAAAGTTCGCCTATGTTTTGAACTTCGCGGGCAGTGTATCAGCCTATACCATCAATGATAACAGCGGCGAGCTGGCTCCTGTTGGTCCTAATGTCAACACTACGTCAACTTACTCCCCAATTTCCATAGCGATTGCGCCCTTGCAATAGTAGGTTTGCTAAAAATCCAGCCTTCGCAGTTAGTGGCATGGGAAGCTCTCACAAATGTCTGCCGCTGACCGCGGATGACTTTCTTACTTATCCGCTTTCCTACTACACTGCGACTATCCCGTTGATTTTTTGGCGGGATAGGCTTGCTTGTGCGTTTTATCCACGGTTCCGACTACATAATGCTTTTAAGTAAAGGCCCTTTGCCTTGCCTACAATCGGTTTCGCAGGCATTCTTTTTGTGTTCAAAAGATCGAAACATGCCTTGACTGCTGCTTGAGAAACGCGCGCATCTTGTCTGTAAAACTCTCACCAAAAAAGACCCGTGTACCACCTTTACAAATTTTTATATACAATCTAATTACTGCAACAACAGTCGAACAGCTAATTTATCTGGCAAACGACATCCTCTTATTCACTTGGAGTTAACGACGTGAGATATCTACCGCGGCAAGAGTTGCAAGAGTTATTGTATTAAGTGGGCTCTTCAGTCGAATAAATCGCCATTCATAAAACACGCGAAATTAATTACCCAACATACCAGCAGGAAATACTTATGGAACATATTGCAACCTCAACCGCGCAAAATATCTTCACCACCCCACAGCAGAAGGCAATCCCTACGCAGGACAATAAGCAAGCTATTAATTCTGTAACGCTATGTAAGAAAACGTTAAACACCATCTGTGAATTCATACGGGAACAGGATGTGTCTTCAAATGGTTTGGGCGAACAAGCTCTGCTGGAGATTTCAGCATGGAAAGAAATACATGCCAATCTTAGTGATGAGTTTCTGGAAGATGCATCCAGCGCGACGCATAAATTTTCAGATATATGCATGAACGTGGGGATCACGTTAAATGAAATTCGACCTACCAAATCTATGCAAAGAATTACAACAAAATTTGAAGGTATTAGGAAGTACGCAGAATCATCAGGCAAATCGCCCAATTATTTTAAAGTGGTCTCTGATTTTGCGGGCGCAACGGTGTATTGCTCCGTTAATGAAATTGAAAATACAGTGGCCAAATTTCAAGATTTGGCAAAAACGTCTGGCGGGTGGTGTGCGGTGAGAGGTTTGGGGCAAGATCCATACGGCTATCATAAAAAAGATGACGAATATAAAGATATTCTTCAATATCTTTTTGTTTATTTACCTGAGGTTGGACATGTTGTCGAAATTCAAGTGGGGCATCCATTTGGAAGAGAAACGTTTAAACGCGATTCTTTTTTAAGAGAAAACAAGAGCAAACTTTCCGAAGATCAACTTCCTGTCGATTTGTGGGGAGATTTCAATGTGGCTACCCAAAAAAGTGAAAATAATTTGTATGGTGAGGTAAAACAATATCTTTTACTGCAGGCTAATCAGCCGTCTCATCCAGATTTACCTCAAATAAAAGACCATTGCATCGGCATAGCTAACAATTTATTTGGCTCACATCGTGAACGGCAGCCTATGTCTAAGGAATTACGTGCTATGTTAGAAAAACTTTAAGGCGTAATGGTGGCAAGTATGGCGAATGGAATAAGCTTTATCGTAAGGAAAGGAGATAAATAGTTGTGCAAGCACAATCTCAATTTAATATGCGTGCCATTCAAGCTTCATGGAAAAAACTTGGAGACATCGTATATTTTCATCCAATAGCCAGCAAAAAGGAATACGATCCTATGGTGTCATTGATGAACTCTATGTTGGATGCCATGGCTGATGATGAGGATCATCCTTTATCAGACTGACTGAATTTAATTAGCAATTTAATTCCTAAATACGAACAAAAAAACTACGCTATTGAGCAGGTAAATCTAAGGATGCGTTACGTTTCTTGATGGATGTTTGTGGTTTAAAACAAGAAGAATTAGCGATGATTATCCATCAGAGCAACCTGTGGGCAATTCTTGCTCAAAAATGTAAAATTAGTGCATCTTTAGCTGGGAAATTAGGGAAATTTTTTGATGCTAGTCCTGCTATATTTGTGCCGTGTTAAGTGGATGCCAAAATCACCCATCTTGCTAAATGGAGTAATTTGCCAACACGCAATTAGAAAGCTATTTCCTTGCGGTAGGGATTGGTTACAGGACATGCACCCTGGGATTTGAGCAATGAAAGGAGCTTATTGGTACCATTTTCCTGCGCATAATCCCTTTCAGCTTCCGTAATTCCTACCAGATGCAGGAAATTAAATTTTCCAGATTCCAGCTGCACTGTTCTTGGATAGTGGAACGGTTTTGCAATCGCTATAAACCTGAGAGCACATTCTGGCTCGCCATTTATAGGTCCTCCACAAGGTATCCTATGCGTATAATTTAAAGGCGGCATTTCGCCGTAGCAGCCACTATGCAACAGCACATGATATGCAAGCACTCTTTGCAATGTAAAGATTGGCCAGGCAGCTTGATCAGGGGTCTCTATGACGAACTCAGCGCCTAAGCCTGAATATTCATTCGGATTATAGTCTTCAGGCTCTGAGTCCCAGGGAGTTGATCCACCCGATGTTACATAAAGCCAGGATTCTCGGTCGATCGTAGGGGCGAATGCCAATATACCCAAATGAAGCCACCTCGGGTCTATAGTCTTTGGATCCTGGAAAAATACCTCAGTGAAAATGTCAGGCGTAAGCGTAAAGATATCTTCCTGACATTTTCCGAATAGATCCGGATAGAGTTTTTCTTCCCTGTATTCCCAAACTGCTTCAAGCGAACTCATATAAACCTTTAGTTAATGTATGAACTTTGATCATGGTATGCACCGGCTCGAGCCCTGTCAATTTGGCAAATATGAGCAAATTCCAGATTGACCTTATGATTTATTTCCAGAACTCTTGAACTAAAAGCAGTTCGAATGCCCACGGAGGGCATCCAAACCGTTGTAATAGGAGTTTTCAAGAGGTTGCGCCTAATTTACGCGTAGGTGATGGACTCACTTTTACATATCCACACATTATCGGGTTGGTAGGTCCTATTTAAGTTGGCCAGTACAGTTTCACATATGCGATCATAGCTGGTGACTTGGGTAATATTCTGCGTATATAGGAAAAAGCTCCTGCCAATAATGGGCAAAGTAAGTCTTGAAAATTAAAAAAACCAGCAGTACTTTAAGCGGACATTATTGGTCAGTCCTTATCCAAAATCCACGCTCTCGCACTTCAACTTCCGAAACCAAGCATCATAATGCGTGGCTAAATTCCTAGCATATTCATTTATATATTTGCTGTTTACAACATCACACCACCAGCTTGTATTACCGTACTTGCTCCGGGCAAAACGGACCCACTCTGGCGAGACTGTATTGCCGTCTTCTGTTATCCAAAGTGATGCATCAGTTACTATAATAGGATGATAGATGTGGGCGTAGTTCGACTGGCGAGCCATCCAAAATAAGCATCTTTAATCGGATCCTCACCGGTTTCAGCAGCGTCGTCCATATTCCCAGTGATGAAATCGATATGGAAGTCCATAACCTCATCGCATAGGCTATCCAATGCTGACTGTAAGCCAAGGTTTGCTTTCCAAAAGACAGAAGCTTCTAACTCTTTTTTTTACCTTTAATACTCGTCTCTCTAAAAGCGGAAACAATAGGCCCGTTCTGTGGGTTTGGCATCATACCCTGCATCCTACAAACGCCATCAGGAAAATAGTAAGATTGAATACGATGTAGGAGTTTTCTAACCAATGCCTTCTCAAGACCTTTAGCTTGAAGGGCGTTCGACAATTTATTAAGATGGGGCTGATCCAGATATCCCAGCCAAATGCATTGCCGGGAAGTTGTTAGGGGTCTACTTTTTTTTGGGGAAAACAGTAAATGACCTCCTTTCATTGATTTCACTTCTATGATTGCCGTAAGTTGAACCGTTTGGTCATGTTCCTGCCCCTGCGGTGACGCTTTCCCCCAAATTTTTCTTGCTAAGACATCAATCTCTCGAGATTTTCCTGAGTGCAAATCCTGAAAATAAGCGCCGTGAGTTGCATCCCATTTCATTGAATGGAAAAGTGTTGACACCCGTTGTTCTGCTAGAAATACCTGGAACGTTTCACTTGCCTGTATTTTTTTCTAATATGTTTTCTGGTTGCATAAAGTGACCCATACCTAAACTAACATCAGTACATTTTATAACACAATACTTGGTTTGCAACTAGTTGGATAGTGCTTATAACTAAAAATTAAATCACCAATGGACTGGTTTTTTTATTGGTTTTTTTCGTGTAGGAATTTGCAGTGGTAGTTGTGCTTGTTCAAGTTGATTATCATTGATGTCCTGTTGAACCCAATCAGCAATATTTGACAATGATCCACTAGCACGCCGATATGTTTGTGATGATGTGAGTGGTTTGATTGGCATAACGACACCAATCATTATTTTTGGAAAATCTTGCCTAATTGCTTGTAGTGCCGGTTCGGCATCACTATCGTTAGAAACTAAGATAATGCGTTCATATAAACGGCGGCTTGCGTCCCTGTACATTTTCAGGGCGAGATTGACATCCGTTTTTTTCTCTTCCAGTTTCCAAACGCGAACGCGATGTGTCCGGTCATAAGGTTGCCTAGGTACGAAGACAGGCAATAAAGCACCATTCCTATCGTAAGAATGGTTACCGAAAATTATTTCCATTCGATCATCGTAGAGTGTTTTTAAAGCACGATAATAATTGGCTTGTGCTTCTACTGAATCAGTACCATGCGTCGCAAAGGTGGCTAAAGCGGGTGCTGTAAAGATATGTAATTTTTCAACAGACTCGTTTTGACTTCGTTCCGTCAATATTGTATTGAATAAGTGCATCACATCGAGCCATTTATATGGAGTGCCTCTTAATCGCCCATAGTAAAGGTTGTATCCATCGATATAAACGGCTGTTTTAATTGGAACCTTAAGATTATTGGGCACGATGACCGCATTCCTTTAGATGTAAAAAAGCCGCCCAAAAGAGCGGCTTTTTCGTCCCAAGTAAAAGCCAACTGAATGACGCCACGAGGGATAAGTCGTATTAAAATTATACCAATCTACAGAGAGGAATGCAATTTTTTCTTTTACAGTAAAAAGTATTTATGCCGTTATTTTCAAAACCGTTGATTATAACGGCTAAGTTCTTGAATCAGAATGCCCACGGAGGGACTCGAACCCCCACACCCTAAGGCACATGGACCTGAACCATGCGCGTCTACCAATTCCGCCACGTGGGCAGCGAAGGCCAAATTATAGTGGAAAATGGCGTAAGATCAAAGAAAGTTATCAGGCACTTTGCTCAAACCTGTAATACGAGACGTAATTTTTTTTATATTGCTCCTAATGGTAAATTACGCGTTTTATAAACTTAAGAGAAATTTTTACGATTCGGCCGCCGAACTGTCATAATGTTGAGCTTGTTATTAACTTTTTCTGGCTTTTTTCCATCGTTACCTACCTCGTTATCCACATAGTTATTCACATAAGTATTATTTTAAAAGAATGGTTAAACATTTGATCCAACATTCCTACTCTATCCCCAGTCGTGAAGACATCCTTGGTGTTCTGCGCAGCACAGCAGCTAAGCACGATTTTCAACAAGTCGCTACCGCTCTCGGCGTGCCGCCGGATGAGCACGATGGGTTACAGCGCCGTATTAATGCCATGGAACGTGATGGTCAGATTAAGCTGGATAAGGGGGGATTTTATCACGCAGAGAGTAAAGAGAATTTCATCGCCGGCAGAGTAAATAGCCATCGGGATGGATATGGTTTTTTAATTCCAGATGATGGTAGCAGTGACGTTTATTTGTCAGAACGCGAAATGCAACGTGTTTTAAATGGGGACCGTGTGCTAGTACGCATAATGGGTACCGACCGCCGTGGGCGGTTAGAAGGCGCCATAGTAGAAGTGCTGGATCGTGGCACTACTCATATCATTGGTCGTCTATTAAATGAAAATGGCACGTGGATTATTGCCCCGGAAGACAAGCGGATTAGCCAGGACGTGGTTCTGTCTGGCTCGCCCGGTCAGGCCAAAGCCGGGCAAGTGGTGAGCGTGAAATTAACAGAGCAGCCAACACGTTATGCTAAGCCGGCTGGAAAAATAGTTGAAGTACTCGGTGACCTTGAAGATCCCGGTATGGAAATTGAAATTGCTGTGCGTAAGTTTGGTGTCCCACATATTTTTTCTGATGCCGCGCTTAAAGCTGCCAGTAAATTGCCTGGTGAGGTGAAAACAGCTGATTTAGAGAACCGTATTGATCTGCGCGACATTCCCATGGTGACTATTGACGGGGAAGACGCGCGTGATTTTGATGATGCGGTGTATTGCGAGCCGGTTAAAATTGGCCGTGTATCTGGCTATAGAGTCATTGTTGCAATTGCGGACGTTAGCCATTATGTGAAACCAAACGATGCTATTGATGAAGACGCATTATTACGCAGTACCTCTGTATATTTTCCCAGACGCGTTATTCCAATGCTGCCCGAAAAGCTCTCCAACGGATTATGTTCATTAAATCCGCATGTAGATCGCTTAACGTTAGTCTGTGATTTGGTAATTACCGCGCACGGGGAAGTGAAGGGATATCAGTTTTATCCGGCAGTCATTCATTCCGCAGCTCGATTTACTTACACGGAAGTTGCGGCAATTTTGGGAAATACCAAAGGACCCGAGGCCAACAAGCATGCGATGTTGGTGCCGCATTTATTGCATTTGCAGGAAGCTTATCGTGCCTTATTGAAAGCACGTCAATTAAGGGGTGCAATTGATTTTGAAACCACCGAAACTTATATTGTTTGTAACGCAGCGGGAAAAATTGAAAAGATTTTGCCTCGCACCCGTAACGAGGCGCATAAATTAATTGAAGAATGCATGTTGGCTGCAAACGTTTGCGCAGCTGATTTATTGATCAGGCATAAGCATTCGGGAACTTACCGAATCCATGCAAGTCCTTCTAAAGAAAAACTTACGCAAGTTCGCACTTATTTGAAACCCTTAGGGTTGCATTTAAATGGGGGCGATAAGCCATCTGCTTCGGATTATGCTGATCTGATGAAGCAAATTAAAGATCGGCCGGACGCACCAATTCTGCAAACCATGCTACTGCGTTCCATGCAACAAGCGGTTTATAGTCCAGATAACATTGGTCACTTCGGGTTGTCTTACGAAGCGTATGCGCATTTCACCAGCCCAATACGGCGTTATCCAGATTTACTTACGCATCGTGCAATTAAGGCAATTTTGGCCGGAAAAAAATACGAGCCGAAAGGTATCGATCTCAGTTCGCTGAATAGCGCGATTTCAAATGCGGTCCGCAAACAGCAGGTCATAGATAAAGCCGATGGGAAGCAAAAGAAAGATGCAACTATCTGGGACGCGTTAGGTGTGCATTGTTCTGCAAATGAACGTCGTGCTGATGAAGCGTCCCGCGATGTGGAAGCTTGGCTAAAGTGCTATTACATTCGCAATAAACTGGGCGAGGAGTTTAGCGGCATAATTTCTGCTGTAACGCAATTTGGCATTTTTGTACAATTAGAGGACCTTTACATCGAAGGTTTGGTGCATATAACGGATTTAGGCGCCGATTATTTTCAATATGACGACGCGCGGCATGAATTACGTGGTGACCGTACAGGAAAACGCTATCAACTCACTGATCGGGTGAAGGTGCAAGTAACCCGTGTTGATCTGGATGCACGGAAAATTGATTTGTGTTTGGTGCAGCCAGGAGGCATTCGTGCACCTTCTAATCAAAAAAATGCAAAGTCTGGTACGCCCGCTAAGGTTAAGGCAATTGTAAGCGTATCTGGGTCCGATGGGGTTATGCCTCCGAAACGGAAATCGCGTGGAAGCCTGGAGGAAGAAAAACATGGCCGTGCCGCTAAACCTGCTATAAACGCATCGAAGCGAGAAAAAAAAGTACTGGGACGCAGTAAAGGTAACGTGAAAGTAAGTAGTAGGGCTAGTTCAAAAAAGCGATAATTCGTTAGCTCCGCATTGCGTCTACCATTTTTGGGAGCCTCAAATAGTTCGATAACAATTTGTTGTAAAAGCCTCGGTGCTTCCTGTCCTAGGAAATAGGAGAGAGAGGGAAATAGGCCTTTAGCGTCAGAAAGAAATAAATCCGAGGCTTTCCAGTTTGGACATGGAAATATGATTATCTGATGTTATGTCTATAAGGTGAAAAAGGCCAAATATAAGTCCCTTCCCTCATAGGGTTAAATGAGGATGGGGTAGGGTCGTTAATGATCGGACGACGTTATTAACGAAGACAAGACATGCAATGATCTAGTAATTGACTTAGACAGAACTCTATTTGTCAGTGCAGAAATGTCAGGCACTCTACCCTGATCCTAGTTTTCCCCCTCAAAGGGGAAGGGACTGACCTAAAATGCTCTCTGTGAATAGGATACATTAGCCACTCATAAAATAGTCATAAAATGAGTTTCATAGAGCCAGAGTCCTTATGAAAAATGCAGTCGTTTACCCTCCGAATTCCGTATTGAGCAAAAATAAATTATGTCGCAACCTCTGAAATATAAGAAACGAAAACAATGAAAAGCAAATTTATTTTCGGCTTCCATGCCGTTACAGCGCGCCTGCGTCATGAAGCCTCTAGCGTTGAAGAAATTTATGTGGACTCAGGTCGCAATGACCGCCGCATGCAGGAGTTAATCAGTGTAGCAAAAAGTGCTGGCGTACGTGTGATGCCCGTAGAAGAATTGCGTTTAGCGAATATGGTTGGTACGCGACGTCATCAAGGTGTTGTGGCTAAAGCCGGAGAGATTTCGCTGGCACGAAACTTAGATGAGCTGTTAGATGCCATCCAGGGCCCTCCATTAATTTTAATTTTAGATGGCATTACGGACCCTCACAACTTAGGAGCCTGTTTGCGTGTAGCCGATGGTGCCGGTGCGCATGCGGTGATTGCGCCAAAAGACCGGGCCGTCGGTTTAAATGCGACTGCTGCAAAAGTAGCTAGCGGTGCAGCAGACACGGTTCCTTACATTACCGTGACCAATCTGGCGCGTACCATGCGTGAATTAAAAGAGCGCCTTATTTTTGTGGTTGGTACCGCAGATGATGTTGAAAAAAATCTTTATCAGGCCGATCTGAAAAATAGTGAAGGTGTCGCTATCGTCATGGGTTCGGAGGGTGAGGGT
>JAJNBE010000003.1 GCA_021155915.1 Solimicrobium sp.
GTATTAGAACAAGCTGTCAACGGTCGTTTAGATGAGGTCGAATTAGAGTGGGATCGCCGCACAGCGCTGGGGGTAGTTATGGCCTCAGCAGGGTACCCCGATGCTCCTGTAAAAGGAACTCTAATTACCGGAATCCCCCTCGAAACCGATGACTGCGTTGTCTTCCATGCGGGGACACGATTAGATCGCGGAAATTTAACCGTTAGTGGGGGCAGGGTCGTATGTGCAGTAGGTTTAGGGGATAACATCAAAGTCGCTCAAAAATATGCCTACGATGCAGTCGATGCTATTCAGTTCAATGGATCACAGGCGCGGCGCGATATCGGCTGGCGTGCAATAAAAAATAGTAAATAATATTAAACAAGAATTAACTGAAAAAAAATGGATAATTCCACCGTCAAACAATATTTTCTAAATTTACAATCCAATATAGTTGGAACATTGGAAAAATTGGATGGCCACGCCTTTATAACCGATAGTTGGGAGCGCGCGGATGGTGGTGGCGGTATCTCTCGGGTACTTGAAGGCGGTGAAGTTTTTGAGCGGGGTGGAGTTAATTTTTCCCATGTTATGGGAATTAATCTTCCCTCTTCCGCAACTGCACATCGCCCGGAATTAGCCGGACGCAGTTGGGAAGCGATGGGTGTCTCTTTAGTGCTCCATCCACGCAATCCCTATTCGCCAACAGTGCATATGAATGTCCGTTTTTTTTCTACCCAAACCGAAGGCGAAGAACCCGTCTGGTGGTTTGGTGGTGGTATGGATATGACCCCCTACTATGGCTTTACTGAAGATGCACAACACTTCCATCAAACTTGCAAAACTGCGTTAGCACCTTTTGGCAATGAGCTTTATCCGGAATTCAAAACCTGGTGCGATAATTATTTTTATTTAAAGCACCGCAAAGAACCCCGGGGTATCGGCGGTATTTTCTTCGATGACTTTAATCGCCTTTCATTTTCGGACAGCTTTAATATGATTCAATGTATCGGAAACGCATTTATTCCGGCCTACTTGCCCATTGTAGAACGCACCAAAGATATTTGCTATGGCGAGCGCGAACGCGATTTTCAGTCTTATCGGCGCGGCCGATATGTTGAATTTAATCTGGTATTTGATCGCGGCACACTGTTTGGTCTGCAATCTGGTGGACGGACGGAATCAATTTTAATGTCGATGCCACCAACCGTTACCTGGCGATATAACTGGCACCCAGAGGCTGGGTCGGCTGAGGCCAAACTCTACAGTGATTTCCTTATTCACAAAGATTGGTTGACCTGAGTGACCCTACCCCCAAAAACAGCAAACCCATGCATCATCATCTTGGGGGGCAGTTTTGATCCAGTGCATTCTGGACATGTCAAATTGGCCCAATTATTTGTCGATTTGCTCAAACCTACTCAATTGCGTATCATTCCAACAGGCAGGTCCTCACAAAAGGCGCCTTGTCGAGCTACCCCGGAACAACGCATCGCCATGCTTTCATTGGCATTTGCAAAATTAGCGGAATCAACGCTGTTGTACCTAGACACGCAAGAGATCAAACGTGCTGAACAGGAGCTCCCCAGTTACAGCGTAGAAACGCTAACTCTATTACGCAACGAATTCGGCCCTTCTGCTTCACTGTTATTTTTAATAGGCTCCGACCAGCTACAACAACTTCATCTCTGGAAAAATTGGCAACATTTATTTGAGCTAGCACATATCGTTGTAGCAACGCGTCCGGGCTTTAGCGTTGCTGCGACTGGCGCCATCAATGATTTAGTGTTGAAAGAGTTCCAACGGCGGAGTTGTAGTACTCAACAATTACAGCAGCTGCGAGAGCAACCTTGTGGATTTACTTATATATATACCGATTTGTGCATTGACGTCTCATCAACTCAAATACGAGATGGAAAGAATCTTTCATTGGTACCGCCCAATGTACTAAACTACATACAACAACATCATATTTATTGAAAACTATGGATATTAAAAAATTACAAAAACTAGTCGTGGATGCTCTTGAAGACGTAAAAGCGCAAGACATTAAAATGTATGACACCACCCATTTGACTGGTCTGTTTGATCGGGTGTGTATCGCATCAGGTACGTCGAATCGCCAAACGAAAGCACTGGCATCGTCTGTGCGTGAAAAAGTAAAAGAAAACGGCGGTCACGTGGTCGGTATTGAAGGGGAAGACATTGGTGAATGGGTCTTGGTTGATTTAGGCGACATGGTGGTTCATATTATGCAACCCGTCATTCGCGGTTATTATCGACTGGAAGAATTATGGGGGGATAAAGAGGTAAAAATAGGTTCTGCAAAGCGTCTCAGCAAACGCTCTACAGAAGCAATTGTCGAAGAAGGGTTGGTTAAAGAACCTGCGAAACGCGTTCGTAGCACGGTTAATCAGGCTACGCAAACGACATTAGATGACGAAATCAAAAAGCCCGTTAGAAAGCCGCGGGCAACCATTGACGTAACGGCCGAAGCTAAACCGAAACGTATCTCACGTGTAAAAACGACAACGTTGGATGAGGGAACAAAAACAATTGCCAAAAAAACGGCATCACGTAAGAAAGCAATTGGCACCACGGTGAAAGTCGCCGCTAGCAAAACTGCTGTGGCATCGGCTAAGCAAGCTGCAGCAAAGCGCGTAACCAACAAGCGCAAAGCTGCTGTTTGAATTGGTAATCAATGTGACTGAGGCATTTCTTGATCAAAAAACAAAAATGTCTACTCATTTTCTTCAATCCTTTTCACACATGTTTCGAATAAACGGGAGCGGGTTGAGGAAAGGGCCATGGAATCGGAAGTAACGTTAATAGGTATGGATTGCTTTGTCAGAAATTAAAATCAGTTTTCATTAAATGATATTTAAAGTTGGGGAAACGCACTATCCCAACCTTTCCCCCGTTGCAGAAGAGTGTTCTTAAAATTCCCGTCAGCAACTGGTCATAAATAATGAGAAAAATAGACATCATTAAATCGTACTTTTCTTATGCAGCTAACCATCATTGCAGTTGGCCACAAAATGCCATCCTGGATCGAATCCGGATTTGCCGAATACGTCAAACGTATGCCGGGCGAATGCCGGATTGTTCTTAAAGAGATTAAGCCAGTTGAACGTTCAGGGAGCAAAACTGCTCAGACTGTCATGGCACTGGAGCGCAGCAAAATTGAAATAGCTATTGCTAAACAAGCTCGCATTATTGTTTTGGATGAACACGGCAAAGATTTGACCACGATCCAGCTATCACAATTGCTCACAGAATGGCAGCGAGAAAGTGGCGATACCTGTTTTGTAATTGGTGGCGCAGATGGTCTGGATGCCGAATTCAAAGCTCGTGCTAATTTAAAAATTCGTGTTTCCAGCTTAACACTACCTCACGGTATGGTACGTGTTTTGCTGGCAGAGCAATTGTACCGGGCCTGGTCTATTACTCAAAACCATCCTTATCATCGCTCCTAACTAAATGGATTTATGACGAAAAAATCTACCAATCAAAAAATATACTTAGCCTCTAAAAGTCCACGCCGTCGTGAATTGTTAGAACAAATAGGCGTTAGTTTTGACGTGCTGATGTTACGAGATTCTACAGAGCGGCCAATAGACGTGCCAGAACATGTCATACCGGGTGAGTTAGCGAAAGATTACGTCACCCGGATAACCAATGAAAAAGCGCAAACCGCCTGGAACGTTATGATGCAGCGCAATTTACCCATACGTCCTATATTAACAGCGGACACTGCTGTCGTTCTGGATGGCGTAATTTATGGAAAGCCTGCTACTCCTGATGAGGCGCGTATGATGCTAGCGAGATTATCTGGTCAAACACATCAGGTATTGACAAGCATTGCTGTAACCCATTACCGGCATCACAGAGAATGTACACAAACATCAGCGGTAACGTTCTGCACTCTTAGCAAGGACCAAATTGATCGGTACTGCGACAGCTCAGAACCGTACGATAAAGCCGGAAGTTATGCAATTCAAGGTCATGCGGCTCAATTTATTTCGCACATTTCAGGGAGTTATTCTGGCATCATGGGTTTGCCTTTATTTGAAACAGCAAAGCTATTATCAGAAATCATCTATTCATGAGTGAGAACATATTAATTAACATCACTCCCCAAGAGACACGAGTCGCTTTAATTTTTCAGGGTGCGGTGCAAGAATTACACATCGAGCGGACAATGTCACGCGGTCTGGTGGGTAATATTTATTTGGGTAAAATTGTTCGAGTGTTACCCGGTATGCAATCGGCATTTATTGATATTGGCCTGGAGCGCGCTGCCTTCTTACATGTGGCCGATATTTGGGATCAGCGCCAGCTCAGCATCACTGAAAATGCTGTCTCAACACCTATTGAAAAATTGCTGTTTGAAGGTCAGGCGGTTACTGTCCAGGTTATTAAAGATCCGATTGGCACCAAAGGCGCACGACTTTCCACTCAGATTTCCATCGCCGGACGTATGCTGGTATTTTTACCCCAAGATTCACATATTGGTATCTCACAAAAAATTGGTAATGAAGAAGACCGTGAAGCACTACGCTCCATGGTGCAGAATTTACTTGCGCCGAATGAAAAAGGTGGTTTTATTGTACGCACCATGGCAGAAGATGCATCGGAAGCTGAACTACAAATGGATGTGGATTATCTTCGTAAAACATGGGCTGCTATTTGTCATTTGGCTAAAAGACTGCCGTCCCCGAGTTTATTACATCAGGATTTAAATTTAGCACAGCGGGTATTGCGTGACTTTGTGAATGTTGAAACCGACAATATTCAAATCGACTCACGGGAAAACTTTCAAAAATTACTAGAGTTCGCGGCAAACTATACGCCAGCTGTTATCCCGAAACTAGCTCATTACACCGGAGAACGACCATTATTTGATCTATACGGGGTAGAGGAAGAAATCGAACGTGCTTTAGGCCGACGCGTCGAACTAAAATCGGGTGGTTATCTAATAGTAGAACAAACCGAAGCCATGACCACTGTAGATGTTAACACGGGCAGTTTTGTTGCCGGTCGTAATTTCGCCGATACCATCTTTAAAACTAATCTGGAAGCGGCTCATGCCATTGCACGACAACTCCGGTTGCGTAACTTAGGCGGAATGATCATTCTCGATTTGATCGACATGGACAATGCCGAACATCAAATGGCAGTCTTAGCGGAGTTAAATAAAGCATTTGCTCGTGACCGGACCAAAATTTCTGCCTCGGGGTTTTCTGCATTAGGGTTAGTGGAAGTCACACGTAAAAGAACAC
Source organism: Solimicrobium sp. (assembly GCA_021155915.1). Lineage (GTDB taxonomy): Bacteria > Pseudomonadota > Gammaproteobacteria > Burkholderiales > Burkholderiaceae_D > Solimicrobium. Next base: position 5,262 of record JAJNBE010000003.1, read on the forward strand.
GCGAGTCGCTCGCACATATTTTGTGCGAAACTTGCCCGGCATGTGAGGGTAAAGGCCAGGTTAAAACTGCACGCACCATTTGCTATGAAATTTTGCGCGAACTATTACGTGAAGCCAAACAATTCAACCCCCGTGAATTTCGGATTCTGGCTTCACAAGTCGTGGTGGATTTATTTCTGGAAGAAGAATCCCAACATTTGGCTATGCTGGGAGACTTCATTGGGAAGCCAGTTTCATTGCAAGTGGAAAGTACCTATCATCAGGAACAATATGATGTGATTTTGATGTGATTTTGAACATTGAACCGCTCACAAATGGAAAAATGCTGGCGTTTTATTTACAGTGGTTTAGCAGTAGGCATCATTTTGCATCAAGTAATTTTGCACGTAATCATTCACCCCATCTTCCAGGCTGTAAAACGCGTGCTTATAGCCAGCGTCCGCGAGCTTGCTCATGGTAGCTTCAGTGAAGTACTGGTATTTACCTTGCAGATCTTCTGGCATATCAATATACGTAATATTTGGCGTCTTGCCCATACTGGTCATCACTGCAGTAGCTAAATGCTTAAATGAACGAGCTATGCCGGTGCCTATATTAAAAATGCCATTAACGCAGATTTGGTTCTGTAACGCCATCTGCAGGAAATGTGCCACGACTGCGGCCGCGTCTTTCACGTAAACAAAATCGCGCAATTGCATGCCATCCGCATACCCAGCTTTATGGCTTTTAAATAACTTGACACTAGCTAATTCGTTGAACTGATTAAAGCTATGCAAAGCCACACTCGCCATGCGCCCTTTATGATATTCATTCGGGCCATAGACATTGAAGAATTTAAAACCCGCCCATGCGCGAGGTGTTGGCATATTAGTACTCGCTTGTCGCAACGCCCATTGATCAAAAAAGTGCTTAGAATATCCATAGCCGTTAAGTGGGCGCAAATTTTCTATTGAATTATCGTTGTAACCATTTGCGCCGTCACCATACGTTGCTGCTGAGCTCGCATAGAAAAAAGCGGCATTATTATTTGCGCTCCAACGCCAGAGATCTTGAGAGTAATGGATATTATCTGCCACCAATTTATTAAAATCGAGTTCCGTCGTACTACTAATCGCTCCCATATGAATAATTGCGGAAATATCATTGCGGCCTTCAAGCCAGGGCATTAACTGATCTTTATCTAGATAATGCGCATAGCGACGCTTTACCAAGTTTTGCCACTGATTTGGATGTGTTATGCGGTCCGCTATGACTATATCATCGCGGGACAGCTTATTATTGAGATGCCAGGCGATAATCGATCCTATCATTCCTGCGCCACCGGTTATTACTATCATAAAGTCTCTACATTAAGTTTAGTTCCAGAGACGAAAGTATAGCGCGTATTGCGGAGCGTCCAATTTGGAATTTGCGTTAAGTTTGAGCGTACGGTAGTATTCACGCCGTGGATTTTGTCTGCTAGGGACTGACGCAGGCCCGTTAGGATAATATTGCGCGAGCGTATGAAACTTCATTAAGAATAACCTGTTAAATTTCGAATTGCCTCTCATGTTGCACCCTAAAAAAATTTTAGTAATTGGTCCAGCGTGGGTGGGCGATATGGTATTGGCGCAAAGCTTGTTTAAAACGCTTAAGCTACAGAGCCCTGACTGCACTATCAACGTGGCTGCACCGACTTGGACACTTCCATTAATAGAACGTATGCCCGAAGTTAGTCAAGGCATTGCGCTACCGTTTAAGCATGGCCAACTTGCCTTGTTAGAACGCATCAAATTCGGCAAAAGTATGCGTGCTCAGGCATACACCCAGGCTATTATTCTCACCAATTCATTTAAGTCTGCCATCCTTCCATTCTTCGCTAACATTCCGCAGCGCACCAGCTTCGCAGGTGAGATGCGCTATGGATTGATTAACGATATACGGCCGTTAGATAAAAAGAAACTGCCACGCACGGTGGACCGGTTTGTGGCGTTAGGTTTGCCAGCAGGCGCAACCTTACCGGGTAAAATCCCTAGCCCTGCACTTACGTCCAGTAAAGGTAGTGCTATAGCCGCGTTGCAAGCACTGGGCTTAGAAATTCCTGAGGTCAAAATCTTGGGGCTGTGCCCAGGTGCTGAATACGGCGAAGCCAAACGATGGCCTGCTGAATATTATGCGGATGTAGCTAATGCAGCATTAAAATCAGGCTGGCAGGTATGGTTGTTTGGGTCTGGAAAGGACGTCACAGTAACCACGAAAATCAATCAACTTGCCCAGCAAAAGTGCGTAGACTTGGGTGGGAAAACCACGCTTAGGGACGCCATTGATTTACTATCACTGTGTGAGGCTGTGGTCAGTAATGACTCTGGCTTGATGCACATAGCGGCTGCCCTTGATAAAAAATTGGTGGCGATTTACGGTTCATCCAACCCGCATCATACCCCGCCGATGAACAGCCAGGCAGTAGTAAAATACCTGGGGCTAAAATGCAGCCCATGCTTTAAACGAGTATGCCCCCTAATCCACACGAACTGTTTAAAACAGATTCCGTCTAACCTTGTGATTGCTGATATAAAACTATTTCCAGATCCTATTAAATTTGAGGCATGCTAACCGGCTAATTAAATGAAAACTCATACTGTAAAATCTGTAAATAGCTGGGTAGATGCTGTATTTGTAATATCTGTTAAATCCTTTGATGCAAGGATTCAGCACGTTGAAAGGGAAATGAAAAAGCATAATATTGTATTCAAGTTTATGTTTTTACATGATGCCGAAGATATAGACAACTCACTTATCGAACACGTATTTTCACCTTCAATTCTCGAAAGAAATCACCAGTCTCTCGTTTTAAAAAACATTGCCATCTGGCGTGAAGCTGCTGCGAATAACTATAAGAGAATTTTAGTTTTTGAAGATGATGTAATATTATCAAGTAATTTTATCAGTAAATTCCATGAGGCAATGGCTGCCGCGACAAAGCTTTGTGATGGCTGGCTACTGTTCTTAGGCGGATCAGACGTAAAAGTGCCAGACTCTTTTTTTCTGGAAACAGGCCCTTTGATTAGATTACCAATGTCGACCGCCGAGGGTCTTGTGAGCGACCTTACTGCTATACGGAGAAGACTCAAATGGATTGCAAATAACAAAATTACATTACCGGCTGATCAATTAATTCAAGCCATAGACAAGGAAACGGGGACTTCTCATTTCTGGCTTAGCACGGCTATTGTAAAACAAGGCAGCACTACAGGGCTATTTGACAGCAAACTCGATGCCCACCGTAAAAAACATAGCCGCGCATTTACAATAATTCGCAACAAGTTGAACTTATATCGACGGCAGATACTTCGTCGTAAAATAGTTCAAATTTCTAAAAAAATTAAAGATTTGCTAGTTCCGAAAAAAATAGATTAGAAACCCATGCATATTTTTGTTAAAAACTTACCCCCGTCTTTATCCATTGGTCGATGGCTAATCGCCGCAATAATTGTGGCGTTAATGCTCTCACCTCCTATAACAAATTTAGCCGAGTTTTTGTTAATACTGACAATAGTGCTCTCTCCGCAATTGCGTCAGCATTTATCCAGCTCTTGGAAGCAACCCATAGTAATTGGGGCCCTGGCTTTTTATGCCACTATAACTATCGGTGTGCTTTACAGTGGTTCCGATTACATTAATGGACTTGATATATTGAGTAGTTGGAGAAAAATATTACTGTTACCTTTAGCTGTTGCTTTGTTCAATGATAAGAGAGCAAAGTTTAATCTATTAATGGTGTTCATTACTGCAGCTTGTTTTTTTTGCTTCCTATCGTACCTTGGAATAATTAACCATACTTATTTCCCCTTGCGTGAGCACGCACTTGGTATTACAGTCCGCAACCATGCGACTCAAGGGATGATGTTTGCTGTTGCTGCCTTCGCTTCCGCTACGCTAGCCATGGATATAAAAAATTTGTCCGCCCGATTTCGTTTGGTCATGGCTATTTTAAGTTTATTACTGATAATCAATATTGCGTTTATTTCTAACGGCCGAAGTGGTTATATAGCATTAATTATTTGTGGTATTGCATTGGTTTTAGGCCAAATAATATCCAGCAATCGAATCGCAATTAAGCCTATCCGTGTAGGAATCATTTTCATAGCTCTCGTTGTCGCTTCATTAGCATTAGCTCCACAGTCCAGGCAGAGAATCACACAAGCAATTGATGAGGCAGTTCGTTATGAACAGGCCTCCGAAGTGACCTCCATGGGAATACGAGTGTATTTTTGGAAAAATACACTGGAGATGATTAAAGAAAAACCTTTGTTAGGTTATGGAGCCGGAACATTTGAATCGGTTTATCGAGAACATGTTTCAAAAAAATCAGGGATAGCGGCAACCATCACTAGCGACCCTCACAATCAGTTTTTGAACATAGCGACGGAGTACGGGCTGTTTGGATTGCTTGTCTTTTGTACTTTTCTCGCATCGAGTCTTCGGCAAAGAGCATCTGCTCCATATCGCATGCTTGGTTTAGGCGTTCTATCTGCATGGATGGGAACCAGCCTTGCCAACTCACACTTTTCAACATTTTCGGAAGGTGTTTTTATATACATTTGGTTAGGGGCCATGCTTGCAAATGAACGTATTTTGAAATCTAATACTGAAAATAACTAGAATATAATGGTCAACATTGTTAAATCAATTTTAACTATTCTTTATAGAGCCTCTGTAAATAGCAATGAACAAGATCTCCATTATCGTCATTACCAAGAATGAATCCCACGACATTCGGGGCTGTTTAGAATCAATTTCTTGGGCGGATGAGATTATTGTTCTGGATTCGGGCAGCACCGATGAGACAAGAAACATTGCTCTGGAATTTACTAAACAAGTATATGTAGAAGAAAATTGGCAGGGTTTTGGAATACAAAAAAACCGAGCTTTGGCATATGCAACTAAAGACTGGGTTCTGTCCTTGGATGCCGATGAGCGCGTAACACGAGAATTACGAACGGAAATAGAAAAGGTCATTACGGAGCCCCATTGTAATACCGCGTTCCGTATACCCCGTAGCTCCAATTATTGCGGTAAATTTATAAAGCATAGCGGCTGGACGCCTGATTACGTCGTTCGTTTATTTCGCAAAGATTCAGCTTACTTTAACAACAATATTGTGCATGAGAGCTTAGTAATTAAAGGTAATATAGGAACCCTCAAGCATCAAATACGTCATTATGCATTTTCTGATCTTGAAGAAGTAGTAGATAAAGTCAACCGTTACTCCAGCGCTGGTGCAATGCAAAAATTCAAGCAAGGGGAAAAAAGTAGCTTCGGTAAAGCGATAAGACATGGGCTTTGGGCTTTTATACGAACTTTTTTTATACAAGCTGGCTTTCTGGATGGCCGTGAAGGCTTCATCCTAGCGGTTTCAAATGCTGAAGGTGTCTATTATCGATACCTTAAACTTATGTACTTACAAGAAAAAATGCAAGCCGACGCTTAGCCTAACCCCCAAGTAGACCACTTATAAATTTCGATAACAGACTGAGTTCATTGCATCTCCACTTTTAATTATTTCACCTTTCGGGTGAAACAGCCAAGGGCTCAAGTGTGTGTTTTTTGACTTCCCAAACCACGTTGCTCCCCTTTCAACATGAGGAGGAGGCATCGTCGCCTTGTCACAAAGTCGAAATAACGCGCATTTGAACCTATCCAATCAAGGAATCCGGGTTAATGTCTATATCAATTTCTGTTATTGTTACTACCTATAACCGCCCACGGGCGCTCGATTGCGTTTTATCCAGCTTAGCCAACCAACTAGTTCTGCCTGCGGAAATCATCGTTGCCGATGATGGTTCAGGTGCGGAAACAGCGCATATAATCCAGTCGTGGCAATCACGCATGCCATGCGCGATAAAACATGCGTGGCAGGCTGACGAGGGATTTCGTGCAGCAGGAATAAGAAATCGGGGTGTAGCTGCCTCTTTCGGTGATTACTTAATATTTTTAGATGGTGACTGTTTAGTATTCGACGATTTCATTAAAAATCATATAGCGCTTAGTGAACCCGATTGGATGGTTATGGGTAGCCGGATACTTTGCAATGCTTCATTAACAAAAGAAATCGAAAGCAGAAATAAAAATCCGCTGGAATGGCGTACCTTAGAATGGGTTCGCTCATCTGCACGTAAAGAAGTAAACCGAATTTTTCCATTAATAAGGCTCCCCAATCTACCCTTACGAAAAATGCGTAGCTTCAGCTGGAAGGGGGTCAGGACATTCAACTTGGGTGTTTGGCGAAAGGATTTTTTTACTATAAACGGCTTTGATGAGTCATTTCAAGGGTGGGGGCACGAAGATGCTGACCTTGCTGTGCGCTTGTTGAAAACAGGTGTGAAGCGGAAGGATGGACAGTGTGCTTTACCAGTCTTACATCTTTGGCATCAGGAAAGTAACCGAACCAATGAGGCTGAAAACTTCCGCCGGTTAATGTCACGCATTGATGGAGCGCAAACTAAAGCCTCCTGCGGTCTTAATCAGTATTTTTAGCGTAAGTCTCAACATTAAAATAACACCAACCCGCTTAACACATGACCCTCTCGATTAATTCTGAAAAATCTGTTTTTAAATCAGTTGGCTCGATCTTACTAATTTCAACGCGGCAAATTGGTGACTTGTTGCTAACAACTCCGCTTATCCATACCCTACGGCAAAATTACCCCACGGCAAAAATTGACATTCTCCTATTCGAGGGCAGGCAGGGAGTCCTTGAAGGTAATTCTGATGTAAACGAACTAATACAAGTTAATGAAAAACCGAGCTTTAAACAATATATATTATTAGTCCGTCATATTTTTAAAAAATATGACCTCGCCATTGCCACACAGACGGGAGATCGGCCGCATCTGTTTGCTTTACTTGCCGCAAAAAAGCGTATCGGATTAATTCCAGATAAAAAGAGTCACCAATGGTGGAAGAAATTACTATGCAGAATTTGGCAAATAATCGATGACTCAGAAACTCATACCGTAACGCAAAACTTGCTGTTAGCCAAAAGTATGGGGTTAACGCTACATTACAACGTGATCCTGCCCGAAAGCACGCACTCCAAGAGCCATATAACGTCGACATTTGATTCGGACATCAGTAACCTACCTTATGTGGTTATTCACCCCTATCCGCTATTGCACTATAAACGTTGGAATATTACTGGTTGGAGGTCTCTGATAAATCACTTACATTCAATCGGTCTGCATGTCGTTATTTCCGGAGGTAACAATGAAACTGAGCTTGCTTACTGCAAAGAAATTGCTCAACCATTCTCCACCATGATTACCAATTTGGCGGGACAAGCCAGCTTTGCTGAAGCTTCATTTTTACTTCAACGCGCAACAGCTTATATCGGGATGGACACCGCAATGACCCATCTGGCCGCAGCCAGCGGCACCTCCACTATAGCCATTTTCGGCCCAACCAACCCCGTAAAATGGGCGCCATGGCCGTTTGGTTACAAGCAAGAAAAAAGCCCATGGCGCCGTTATTCTTCACACTATCAGCTAGTAAATAATGTAATGCTACTTCAAGGCCAGGGAGACTGCGTGCCGTGTCATAAGGCAGGATGTGATAATCACACTAAAAGCCATAGCCTTTGCTTAGATGAACTGCCGGTCACACGAGTGATTGAGGCACTAACGGTACTATTAAAAAGCCCACAAAAAATCTCAGGTTACCGAAAACTTATACCGATACTTCATTCATCCTCCGGAAATTGAAGCTGATACAAATGAGCATAAACACCATTTTTTTGCAGCAATTCCGCATGCGTCCCAACTTCTCTGATTTCACCTTCCGTTAGCACCACAATTTTATCGGCTCGCTCAATGGTGGAAAGTCGGTGGGCAATAACCAACGTAGTGCGACCTCGAATTAACGCGGCTAATGCGGATTGAACCGCGCGTTCCGATTCAGAGTCCAGAGCCGAAGTGGCTTCATCTAAAATTAATATCGGCGCATTTTTATAAATAGCACGGGCAATCGCTACTCGTTGACGTTGGCCCCCCGATAGCCGTAATCCGTTATCCCCTATTTGGGTTTGCAAACCTTGCGGCAGATTAGCGATTACATCTGTTAAATGCGCCGCTTTCACTGCCGCTTCGATGCGCGCTTGGTCTGGCCTATCGTCTCCGTAAGCAATGTTAGCGGCGAGCGTTTCATCAAACAGCACGACATGTTGACCAACCATGGCAATTTGAGAACGTAGACTAGTGAGAGAAAGATCGGCTAAATTATGTCCGTCTAAGGTAATGAAACCAGAGGTTGGCGCATAAAAGCGAGGTACCATATTCACCAGCGATGTTTTTCCACCGCCTGACATTCCAACTAAAGCAACCGTTTCACCGGCACGAACTTTTAAATTTACATCTTTTAACGCTAATTGTTCCTGACCTTGGTAACCAAATGTGGTGTGAACAAATTCAAGATCACCTTTAGCGCGCCCTATCAATTCCATGCCGTCTGTATGCTCCGGCGTCATATCAATTAGCGTAAACACCGATTCCGCTGCAATTAAACCCCGTTGCATAGGACCATTTAAATCAGAGAGTCGTTTTAATGGCGTCAGCAGCAACATCATTGTAGCAATATAAGCAACAAAGTCACCCGGGGAAAATGGTGTAGTAGAGAATGGCAACAAAGAGGGGCGCATAGCAATGATAATAACCATCGAGACAGCGGCGGCCGCCACCATTTGCGTAATCGGCGTAGTCGAGCTGGCGGCAACGGTAACGCGCTGAGTATAACCCCGTAATTTTTCACTCTTAGAATAAAAACGATGATGCTCGTATTTCTGCGCACCAAAAATACGGATTACCGCGCTGGCACGCGTGGCTTCTTCCACCACTTGGACTAGCTCGTTATTTAAGTTGAGTTGATGCTGGTTCAAATGCCGCAAACGTCGGCTAGTAATCCGCACCACGTACGCTATCGATGGGATAATAATTAATGCCACTATGGTCAACTGCCAATTTTGATAAACCAGATACGTAAATAGCGCAAGTACGGTAATAGAGTCACGTATTAACGTATTAATGGAGCCTTTCACCATATCAACGACTTGCTGTACTTCATACATGATGGTGTTGATTATGCGACCGCCGGATGCGTTTTGATAGTAAGAAATTGGGATATCCAAGGTGCGTTTAAACATATCTTCCCGCATATCACTCATTAATTTATTAGCCACCCACGCCATGTAGTATTGGGTACAAAAAGTACAAATACCCCGTAAGAAAAATATGCCAACAATAGCTAATGGCACCATCCAAATAGAAAATGATTTTTCTTCTGAAAAGCCGTTATCGATAAGAATTTTTAAGATATAGGGAAAAACTGGTTCCGTCATTGCGGCCCCGATCATACCGAGCAGTGCAAAGCCGATGCGAGTTCTGTAGGGCTTAACGGCATTCAACAGACGGAGGAAGTAAGAGTTGATTCTCATTGCTGGTTAGTCGCTTTGGTTTCCTGGCAGAATTGATAGCAATTTCTGCTTATTAAATGTCTCGGGTGGACGGTATTTGGTTCGAATCACGAACAAAAACATGTTAGACTAGTCTAACTAGATATCAGGAGACTTGCAATGGAAAATCATTGGCCACTCCAAGATGCAAAAGCGCACTTGAGTGAATTGGTTAAAAAAGCACAAAAACAGGGGCCGCAATTTATTTCCGTACGTGGAGATCCTGCGGTAGTGGTCATTTCACAAAATGAATATAAATTTCTTACCACTCCCTTAATTTCACTTATTGATTTTTTTCGTCAATCACCTTTAGTAGGTCTTAACCTTGATTTATCACGTGACAAATCTCCGAATCGAGACTTCGATTTATGAATTATTTGATCGATACCAATGTTATCTCAGAACTGGTCAGCGCGCACCCTAATCCCAACGTAATTGCATGGTTAGAACAAATTCCAGTTGAAGCTGTTTTTCTTAGCGTGCTTACCTTGGGAGAGATCCGAAAGGGTGTAGAAAAAACCCAAAACAATAGGCGAAAGAAAAATTTGTTAATTTGGTTAGAGCACGACCTCGTCAAAATGTTTGATAGCAGAATTCTCGCCATATCCTCTCAAGTAGCTGATCGTTGGGGGCGACTGCAATACCAAGCTTCACGTACTTTGCCAGCCATAGATAGTTTAATAGCCGCAACTGCGTTACACTATGATATGACTTTAGTGACGCGCAATGTCGTAGATTTCGCTGATTGTCCGGGTTTGGAAATAATTAATCCGTGGTCAGACTAGTCTTGAACCTGGTACGCGTATTAATTTCCCTGTATAGTTTCAATTCATAGTCTCAATTTACCAGCTCAATAAACAATCACCACTTTCTCGGGCGAAAATATTTCACTCAATTTCTGATGCAGTTCATCATTCGGCGATACGCGCCACTGATCGGAAAATCGCAATTCTACCGCCGCTATTTCGCTCTCAAAGTGTACTAAAACCGGACAACCTTGATTATTCAGATATGGATCCAATATGGTCTGTAACTGTTTGTTATTGACTGAACCATTAATTTTGATACGTAACCCTTGCGCATAATGGATCCGCGCTTGTGCAATGTCCATGACTTTGTCAGCTGTAATACGCAAACCGCCAGAAAAACGATCTTCAGAAACGCGTCCACTCACCGCTAGAAACTCATCTTCTTTAATAATATGCCTAAACTCGTCATACAGTTCGGAGTAAATGGTCACGTCTTGCGTACCGGTATTGTCGTCTAAGGTAATAATCACTATTTTCCCCCGTTGAGTCATTTGTGTTCGAATCGCACAAATAATACCTGCCAACAAACGATTTTCTCGTGACAATTCTAATTTTGATAACGGAGTGCGAATAAATTGCCGTACTTCTTTTTCGTAGATAGAAAATAGATGTCCCGACAAATAGAAACCCAGCGCAGACTTTTCTTCAGCGAGTTTTTTCTTTTCACTCCAGAAAGGTGCAGGCAAATAGTCGGGTGAACCTGACATGGTCACGTCATCATCAAACAAACTCGCTTGGTTGCGCGCCGCCTCTGCCTGTTCGGCACATTCAATCGCTAAACCCACATTCGCTATCAATACACCACGGTCTTCCTTTAAACAGTCGAATGCGCCGGCACGGATTAACGATTCAATGGTACGGCGATTTACCTGGCGTTTATCCACTCGCTTAGTGAAGTCAAATAAATCCGTGAATGGCCCCTGCTGACGTGCGGCCACAATATTTTCAATCGCATTTTGTCCAGAACCCTTTACCGCTCCCAAACCATAGCGAATTTGAGTTGCAGGTTTTGTTGGGTCAGTAAGGTGGGCCACCGGCGTGAACCGATAATCCGAATAATTCACGTCTGGCGGCAACAAAGTTAAGCCACATACGTTAATAGTATCTTCCACCAAAATTTTTATTTTATCCGTATCGTCCATGGCCAACGACAAGTTCGCTGCCATAAATGCTGCCGGGTGATGTGCTTTTAGATATGCGGTGTGATAAGCAAGTAAAGCATAAGCGGCGGCGTGTGATTTGTTGAAACCATAGCCCGCAAATTTTTCCATTAAATCAAAAATTTCATCTGCTTTTTGTTCAGATAATCCATCTTTCGCCGCGCCATTACGAAAGATTTGCCGATGTTCAGCCATTTCTTCGGCTTTCTTCTTACCCATTGCGCGGCGCAGTAAATCAGCACCACCCAGCGAATATCCTCCAACCACCTGCGCCATTTGCATGACCTGTTCCTGATATACCATGATGCCGTAGGTTTCTGACAGAATATCTTCTGTGCGCGGATCTGGATAATCAAATCGCTCGCCATGCTTACGTTTACAAAAATCAGGAATCAAATCCATTGGACCAGGACGGTACAAAGCAACTAAGGCGATAATATCTTCAAACCGGTCAGGCCGTGCATCTTTTAGCATACCTTGCATGCCCCGGCTTTCCAGCTGAAATACTGCAACTGTTTTTGCTTTACTGAGTAAGGTGTACGACGCTTTATCGTTTAAGGGTAAGGTCTCCAGATTAAAGTTCGCCATTGATGGGTTAAGCATTTTTATATAACGCACCGCCCAATCCAAAATAGTGAGCGTGGTTAGACCCAAAAAGTCGAACTTTACCAAACCAACGGCTTCCACGTCGTCTTTATCTAACTGAGAAACCGCACCCGCATCACCGCCTTGCGTGTACAAAGGACAAAAATCAGTCAACTTTCCGGGCGCAATGAGCACACCACCGGCGTGCATACCTATATTGCGGGTAATGCCTTCAACTTGCTGGGCTAAAGCAAGCAATTGCTTCACTTCTTCTTCGTTTTCCATCCTTTCTGCTAACTGCGGCTCTTCTTTAATTGCCTCGGCAATCGTGACTGGCTTTGCTGGTCTGAAGGGAATTAATTTAGAGATACTGTCGCAAAAGTTATAACCAAAATCAAGTACGCGACCAACGTCGCGAATGGCACCTTTCGCCGCCATAGTTCCAAATGTAGCAATTTGTGAAACAGCATCTTTTCCGTATAAGTCCTTAACGTGTTGAATAACGCGGTCACGCCCCTCCTGACAAAAATCAATATCAAAGTCCGGCATTGACACGCGCTCGGGATTTAAAAAACGTTCAAACAATAAATTGTAGGCAAGTGGATCAAGATCGGTAATTTTTAACGAGTATGCTACCAGCGACCCTGCACCCGAACCGCGCCCCGGCCCGACTGGCACCCCGTTATTTTTTGCCCATAGAATAAATTCAGCCACGATTAAAAAATAACCCGGAAATCCCATTTTAATAATCGTATCGGTTTCAAATTTTAAACGTGAGAAGTAACGTTCTTGTTGCTTCTCGCGCTCAGCAGGGGCAGGATACAATTGCACCAGACGTTGCAACAATCCCGCTCGTGCTTCAGAGACTAAAAAATCATCAATAGTCACCCCAGCTGGTGTCGGAAATAGTGGCAATTTAGGTTTGCCCAATTCCAGTACCAAATTGCAACGCTTGGCAATTTCAACGGAATTGGCTAATGCACCTGGCAAATCAGCAAACAGGACTTGCATTTCTTGTTGTGATTTAAAATACTGATCTTCGTTGAAACGTCTTATGCGGCGACCGTTAGCTAAAATTTCTCCTTCTGCAATGCAAGTTCTGGCTTCATGCGCCGTAAATTCACTCGCATGTAGAAACTGGATTGGGTGGGTTGCCACAACAGGTAAATTTAACTCCGCCGCTAACGCCACCGACTGATGTAACAGCGCGGCTATACTTGCTGAATTGGCCTGATTATTGGCACGTTGAATTTCAATGTAGAAATGGTCAGGGAAAATAGTTGCCCAGTACTGCGCACAGCGACGGGCCGCGTCTACGTTGCCATTTTCCAAAGCAATGCCAATGTCGCCAAAATGTGCGCCTGACAAAGCGATAAGACCGCCGGGCGATAGAGCCGCTAACCATTCCGGGCGAACCTCAGCGCGACCAAGATGTTGGTTGACTAACCAGGCTTGCGAAAGCAGTTCGCATAACTGCAGATAACCGGTGTTATTTTTAACGAGTAATAATAAGCGACTTGGTTTGTCGCGTTGCTGATCATTACTAATCCACACATCACAACCAATAATTGGCTTTAAACCTTTACTGCGTGCCTCTTTGTAAAACTTCACCATCCCAAATAAATTACTGAGATCCGTAATCGCCAAGGCAGGTTGTTGATCTTTTAGGGCGGCTTGAATTACCTCATTAATGCGAACTAAACCATCTACGATGGAATATTCGGAATGCAGGCGGAGATGGATAAATGCGGGATTTTTCATAGCCGGCTATTGTAACAAAGCTGGCGCCTCAAAGTTGAGTTTCAGATTGAACTCAAGTTTCGTCGACGAGAATTTAGAATATGCCCTTGAGGAAGAATTCCAAACTATTTTTGGTGACCCAGCTATAGGTTTTTCCAAGAAGAACCGCTATGGCAAGCCAAGTAAGAAATCAAATACCGAGTAGTTTATAGTTATAATCTTACTCAAGCTTATATTTGAATAAGCACTGTTCAAAATATCCGTCTCTTTCTATTGATAATGATTATGCCATCTAGCGCTCCTCTGTACGTCAACATTTCCGCTTACAAATTCATCACCTTTAATAATACGGCAGAAAAACGTCCTGAATTTTTAGCCATTTGCCAAAAACTTAATCTAAAAGGAACTATTCTTCTGACACCAGAAGGGATTAATCTATTTCTGGCCGGCTTGCGTCATGAAATTGATGGCTTTATGGATTGGCTACATACTGACCCCCGCTTCAGTGACGTAAAAGCAAAAGAAAGTTTTTCTGACAACCAACCTTTTACTAAATTGCTCGTCAAATTAAAAGCAGAAACTATCACCATGCGAATGCCATTAATTCGCCCTGAAGACGGACGCGCTCCTTGCGTTGCACCCCGGACTCTAAAACGGTGGTTAGATCAGGGACATGATGATGAAGGCCGGCCGGTTGTGATGGTCGACACACGCAATGCGTTTGAAGTGGATGTCGGAAGTTTTGATGGGACGGTCGATTTCCGCATAAAAAAATTCACTGAATTTCCAGAAGTGATCGCGGCCCATAAACAAGCACTAAACGATAAAACTGTCGTCACTTTTTGTACTGGAGGCATCCGTTGCGAAAAGGCCGCGATACACATGAAAAATGTCGGTTACGACCATGTATATCAGCTCGAAGGCGGGATTCTGAAATACTTCGAAGAAGTCGGCGGCGATCATTACCACGGCGATTGCTTTGTATTTGATTACCGCACTGCTCTTAATCCGAAATTAGAAGCGACCGATACGGAGCAATGCTATGCCTGCCGCGCCGTTGTTACGCCACGCGAACAATTATCGCCTTTTTATATTCCCGGTAAGTCGTGTCCGCATTGTCAGAAAATGTGTCGCGATATTGTTGCGACTTGAATCCCGGTTGAAAGATTCAGAGATCCATTGATAAACCCAAGATCGTCCATTGGTGAAATGGTCTCAGTATGCTTCGCCTCCTTCCCCTTTAAGCATAAAAATAAAAATGGATTAAAGTCACTAACTTTTGAATGACTTATTAACGAGACCTCTGCATACAACCGGCGCGCCAAATACAAGGAGCACTGAGCGCTGCAACCGGAATGTACTCGAGTAAATAAAATTACGAGCACCACACAACGCCGTATTTGGCTCGCGGAGCAAGTTGTGTCGAGGTCTCAAGGAAGATTAACTATTTTTTACCTTAACCCCGTTAGATTCTGTCATATTGGATTGTTTCATCAACATATCGAGTGTCAAAATTGCGAGGATCAATCACCGGAACGTCTGAAGGAGGATTATCTGAGATAAGGCTATACAGCGGAGGGGGAAGACTAGAGGCCCCATTGAAAGGTTGCAAAGTGTCTTCCAAACGCACATCTGATTCGATACCAATCGGCTTGATATACGTTATCCGGTCAGCAGAATAGCTATGCCTCAAGTTTTGGAAATAGGGCGATGGCTGGGAAGAGGACGGCGCATTTGCTTTGGGAGACTGAAAAATTTTCGGGGCTTCAACGTCCAGCTTCACATCAGAATACTCTGAATCTGAAGACTCAGTAGTATCCGCACCGAATTTACGTTCCATTGAAGCGGAAGACTGACTGTTGCGGTACGGGTGATAATCCCTATCATTTTGCTCGATAAAAAGCGGAGAGGCTTCCGGTCGTTTATTGCGACAACAACAATAAACTCCAACGCCTATACCAGTGCCCACTAAAGCAGCTCCAAACACGGATGCCACTATGCCAATATTTTGCTGGGAGGTGCTGAATGCGGCGGCCATAGGAAGGTTAGCCAGTGTGCAAACCGTAACAAGCAGTTCTTTGCTGGGTGCAGCTTGCCAAAGGGTATTAAAAAATTCGAGTTTTGATTTCTGAAGGTTATTAGGAATTTCGTTAGGAATAACTTGCATATTTACTCTCTCAATAAAAATTAATTCGGTCTAGCATAAATATCACGCCATTTAACTTTCAGCCGGACTATGTATTGCTCGCTTTGGACATCAGGAGTTACTCTTCTCTTGAGCACAATTTTCGACCCGGTCTGGATCGACCCGGTCTGGATCGACCCGGTCTGGATCGACCCGGTATGGATCGATTCAGTCTGGGTTGACCCAGTCTGGGTTAACCCGGTCTGGGTTGACTCGGTCTGGACGAGCCATATTAATCGCTTTATTTCAGACTCGCTATTGCCGTAAACCCTAAATAAAGTCATTCACAGCGTGCTAATATCTGAAGTAAGTGTTCTCTTAACTCCTGCTGTTCAGGTAACGTTTGCAATTTCTCGAGTGCTCTTTGTACCAGTTCTTTGGCTTTGATTTGATTACCCGCTTTTACAAAACAATCTGCTGCGAAATAATCTAACACCGGATCTTCCATCGCTGCCACTAATTGCGAATACAAAGTTTCCGCAGCATTAATTCCTTCCTTACGCCAAATCATGGTTGCGTAGCAAGCGTAAGGTTGCGGGTAAAGTGGAAAAAGCATCATAAAGACTGAAAGCACGCATTGTTCGATATGGTAATCACCGCAATCGTAAAAGCTGTTAACTGCTTCAGAGAATAATTTTAGCGCCTGTTCATTTTGTTGAAGATCCTCTGCAACTATCTTAGTGAAGGGCCCAGGAGATTGGAGCTGATCTAATAGTTTCTTTGAAAAATCCGCAACAAATCCAGTCGATTTTTCACTTAATATTTGTAATCCTTCTTGCAAGATTGTATTGCTTTGTTGAAGAAGATGAAGAATTTCCTGGGTAGTTTTTTCAGTATGATCATTTGCTTCTTTCAATGATTTAAACTGAATCCCTTGTTGCTGAGCTACGGCTACAGCAATTTCCTTTATATAACTGTCGGTATCTTTTTGGCTCACGATTCGCTTCTTTCCTAAATAGGTGGAGGTATGAACTTTAACCTGACTGTCAAATCGGAACCATTGTGGATATCCACGATGCGGTAAACCCGAATAAATACATTTTAGGATTATATAATCCTCCCTTGCTCAATTTACAAAAACAAAGGCGATTTAACCGAGATTTTCCATCAGACCGCTATAACTTCATGGTGAAGCAGATGAACATTACTATCGGACTAAAAGTCTTATTGCGAAGTGCATGCAACGTTACGCAGTCAATTGCACTTCTTTTAAGTTGTCTGGACTGCGTTGCTTCTTCTTGCGGCATGTAGGCCGCCGCGTCGTCGGTGAAGCAAGGGTTTCGCAGTGTATCCACTGCGCTTGCGGAACGGACTTTCCTTACCAGGAAAGTTTCCTGAGCCCAAAGGCTTTCTTGCGGCCAAACCACCTAAAAGAAGCGCGCTTGCCCACGTTCTAATGAAAAATCGCGGTTAAACTTACAAGGTCCTTAAAAACAGTCATGTTTTGCGGAGAGAAACATAGGGTTAGCTGTCATCCGTTTCGTGAGTTGCCTACCAATTAGCTTTTTATGTGACCACCAAGTAACGCCGCACGCCTTACTGGCTTTTGAGACGCCTTAGAAGAGTTAGCCGACGATTTTTCGTCCGGCGGGAGTGTCGACTGAGCCGGTTGATAGGGTTGCAAGAACCACGGGTCAATTCTCGATGGTGAGGGATCAGAACGAAAAGCGGCTCTTCGATTATTCCTTACGTCACCTGATGAGAGATTTCGTCCCTCGGAACTGCGCGCCCGTTGGGGTTCAACCAATTTTTGCGCTACAAAGCCAGCTAAATGCAAGCGCACAATTTTTGGTTGCTTTTGTCCCCCTTCCTTCCCAGCACTTCCTCCCCCAATCAGTTTCTCAATATCATTTAATAAACGCTCATCTTTTTCCGAAAACAATGAAATTGCATCTCCCTTAGCGCCGGCACGACCAGTACGGCCGATGCGATGCACGTAATCTTCGGCGTTATAAGGCAAATCAATATTAATCACGCAAGGTAATTCAGCAATGTCCAAACCACGTGCAGCCACATCGGTTGCCACCAAGACTTCAATTTCACCGTGTTTGAAAGCTTCCAATGCCGCCATACGTTCTGCCTGCGACTTGTCGCCATGAATGGCAGATGCTTTAACCCCAGTTTTTACCAAATGCACGGCGAGCCTTGACGCTCCAATTTTGGTATTAGAGAACACAATAACCTGTTTTAGGTTGCGTTCACGAATAATGAAACTCACCGCTTCACGTTTATCTTCTTCCGCTATTTGGTACAGAACCTGAGTCACATTATCCGCAGTCGCATTACTTCTGGCAACTTCAATGGTTAATGGATTACGCAGAAAGGTCGCCGCAAGTTTTTTGATTTCGTGTGAAAAGGTCGCAGAGAACATCAAGCTCTGGCGCGATTTGGGTAGCAAATTGATAATACGCTGTAAGTCCGGTAGAAAACCCATATCCAGCATACGGTCGGCTTCGTCCATCACCAACATTTGGACTTGACTTAGATTAACGGATTTCTGTTGAACATGGTCTAGCAAACGGCCAGGGGTTGCGATCACAATTTCAACTCCAGTCCGTAAAGCGCCTATTTGCGGTGCAATATCCACCCCGCCAAAAACAACGACGCTCCGTAAAGCCGTGTATTTGGAATAGGCTTTGATATTCTCAGCAACCTGATCGGCCAACTCACGAGTAGGCGTCAAAATCAACGCGCGCACTGGATGCCTAGCCGGTGATGCACTAGTACTGGCGTGCGCTAATAAAAGCTGAATCATCGGCAGAGAAAAACCCGCGGTTTTGCCTGTACCTGTTTGCGCTGCACCCATCACATCCCTACCCTTCAGGACCATCGGTATGGCCGCGGCCTGAATAGGAGTCGGGTGCACGTAACCCTGATCACCGAGTGCGCGTAAGATATCCTCAGACAAACCAAAGTCAGCAAAGCAAACGTCAGCGATAGGCTCTGCATCGAGAAGGGTAGTTACAGAAATAAGATTCGGTTCGGACTTAATTTGGGTCATGGTGTTGTAGGGGTTTTACGGTGAGGTCAACTAAGTCGCGACGTCACATTTTAAGTGAGGAAAAACTGAGAGTATATTACAAGTCAAAGGGTTACATTAATTCTGTGAAACATCTTAATAATCGGCAAGCATAGAACTCCTCTACACATCATCCAAAAGACTGTTCTAAAAGTGAGATTTGAGGATTCTTACCCCTCACCCTCTAATAAACAGCCACACCGTTAACACAACGCCAACAAAAACCACAATCGCACGTAATAACTTTTCGGGCAAACGATGATTTAGCCAAGATCCAGCTATTCCGCCAACCATTCCCCCAATACCCAGTACGACAACGGCCACCCAATTAATCTGCGGCGAAAATGCAAATATAGCAACCGCTGATGCATTCATTGTCATCGCCAGTGCGTTTTTAGTGGCATTAGCTGTACGAATTTTCTGTCCCGCAATAGTAAGTACTGCCAACATTAAAAAACCAATTCCCCCACCAAAATATCCACCGTAAATCGCAATAATTCCTTGGGTCAGCAAAACAACTGTATTCGATACATGTCCAGCTGCCCCCACTGGGCTGGGCTTGTGACCAAAACTACCCCAGGCAAAAGCCATGGTAGCAAATAGGACCAACCACGGCACGAGCTGCGTAAAAATTCTTACCGGCGTTGACAGCAGTAGCAGCGCGCCTAGAATGCCGCCAATCAAACTCACTATAAATAAACGGCGGAACGGCGTTTGACTAATGCCGCCGACCAAATTCCTTCCCTTTATCGCTGTCGTAATTTGACTGGGAAATAAGGCGATCGTTGAAGTCATATTTGCCGCCAGCGGATTTAATCCAGCAAATAATAATGCTGGAAAAGTAATAAAAGAGCCTCCACCAGCTAAGGTGTTTTGCATACCCGCATAAAAACCAGCCAAGGCGAGAAGTGCGAGAACATCGACAGGAAAACTGGAAATGGTCATGGCAACCTTAATAAATTTATTGAAAACCTTAAAATGTGCCATTTTACGCAAATTCGAACCAGATTTTATTATAGAAAAGACCTCTGCACACCCCCAAACTACAGCGTTGCTCAGTGTTCGCAGTCCCTCATGTACTCGCGTACATTCTGATGCGGTATCCCGTGCGCCTTATCTTTAGCTTGCTCGCTAAGGTTGTGCAGAGAGGTGTCCTATCTAAAAATTTGTGAAGGATGTTCAGAGATCTTTTTTATAGCGGTTCAGCCTGCCGCTAAAAAATGGGCTATGCCTATTCCACACAGATGGTGGGAGTACTACCATAGGAAATGGCCGTTATATAGGTCATTGATAACCATTAGCCATCAAAAGAAACTGCCTCGCTTGAGATCACGCAAGAAAGGCAATTTCTTTCCAACATATAATTACCGCACAGTCACCCACGTGAAACAGCAGCGTTAACAAGCCCGATCTGTAATTTGGTTCGCAATCGTCTACAGAAAAGCACACTTAACGCCAATATTTCAACTGAAAGGCCCTGCCATGATTTCTTCAATTAAATTAAGTTTTAATCCGTTTTTGTTGCCCTTATTGCTTACGCTGTTAGTTGTCGCCTGTGGCGGCGACAGCTCTTCCAATCCGCCGCCACCTGTAGAAGCGAACACGGTAAACATTAGCGTAAATAATGGCCAGCCTTCTTTTTGGGCGGTGGTAAATATGCCTTATGTCAGTATTACGTTATGTTCACCGAACGATAAATCTAACTGCACAACAATCGACAATATTTTGCTGGATACTGGCTCTACCGGACTGCGTATATTTGCACAACCCATCAACGCAGCAGCCTTGTCAAACCTAAATCTCACCCAGCAAATGACAACAGGCAACACAGCAAATGGCCCCATCTTCGAATGCTTTGCTTTTGCTGATAAATCTATATGGGGACCGATTAAATATGCCGCACTTAAAATTGGTGAAAAAACTGTCAGGAATCTCGCCATTCAAGTCATTGCCGAGCCGAACTTCACTTCTGTTCCTGAGGCATGCAAAGGTAAGCTGGAAACCGACCCAGCCTTTTTTCGCGCAAATGGTATCCTAGGAGTTTCTCTGTTTCGAAACGACTGCGGCGCTCATTGCACTAACGCCAACCCGTCACCGCAGTACTTTGCTTGTGATCCTAACGGCAGAAATTGCGCCGTCACAACACAGCCGTTAGCGAACCAGGTTCAAAATCCGGTTACGCTTTTTGATTCGGACAATAATGGCTTCATCGTTACTTTAGATCCCATTCCAAACAGGGGAGCGGCGTCTGCTAAGGGTACGCTCACTTTTGGTATTGATACCCGAAACAATAATGTCAGCAAAAATACCAATACTATTTTGGCCGGCAATAATCCCAACAGCGCAGCGTACGGCTTCTTTACCACAACAGTTAACGGTATCAATTTCCCTGGTGGCTTTCTTGACACGGGAGTTAATGCGTATCGTTTTAACTTACCTGATTTTAATCCGCTATGCGCAATCTATACGGGCTTCTATTGTCCTAGCAACACAACCGAATTTACCGCGACCATTTCTGGCACCTCTGGCAGTACTCCGCCTGCCATTGTTAATTTCAATATCGCTAATACAGAAATTTTGTTCAGCCATCCGAAAAATGTGGCCTTCAATAATCTCGGCGGCATTGGCATAGGTCCCAACAACAACCTCATCATATTCGCTTGGGGGCTGCCTTTTTTCTTTGGCAAGAGCGTCTATTTTGCAATAGACGGCGGGACTACTAACAAAGGAAACGGTCCTTACGTCGGCTGGTAACAACGATTCATGCTCAAAAAAAATCCTTGCTTACCAATACGCAACACAGACGATTTTGCCGCCGCGTCGGCGCGGTGAAGCAAGGGTTTCGCAGTGCATACTCTGCGCTTGCGGCACGTATCAAAGCCCCCCTCTCGCCGTTTGCTTTGCTGCTCTTTTATGTGTGCGCCATTTGACATATCGTTGCGCTTTACAATATCAAAACTCTCACCCGAAGTTATCCGCCGTGAACTGATTCACGCTCAGATCAGCATACTTAAAAATCAAATAACGCAACAACGTTACGCACTACCATTTTCCTTCGGCGCTCGTGAGGCTTTCTAAGCTCGTCGGAAAGCCTTATAGCGACCCGCTTTATTGACTAGCGTAGGCTGTCTAAAATTCCCCATTAATATCCCATTATTACGAAAATTGTAGCGCCTAGATGGAATATTCATTCCTAATTAAATTAATGATTAGGAAATACTTGCGCCGCAGTCAGGAAAAGTCATTTTCATGGCGGTCCAGCGTGCCACTAAATAATGGACTATGCCTATTCCAACTGGGCACTCAGCAATGAGCAGATTTATTTTTTTGAAAATCGGTTACGACTTCATTCTTAAAATGGCAAATCGTATTTACACAACATAGTTGATATGCTCGTTTGTTAATAACGTTTTTTGCCGAGGGCCGCGTGAGCTCCTCCTCTGTCAACTAAACGAGTTACTAATGACAATTTGGCCTTCCTCAGCACCTTCCTCAACTTTGCCCTAACTACACTCTTCCTTGTACCTTTGGCGCGACTTTCGATACCTCCAATGACGTCGTGGGCAAGACATGCCAATGCGAGGCCTGTGCGTTGCAAAAGAAGCAACGCAATCCAAAGAGCTTAAAGAGCGCACTTAGCTTCGTAGCGCTACACGCATCTCGCGATAATCTTTTAGTTCAATCATTAATACCCATCAGCTTCAGCAATAAGTGGCAGGGGTCTAATGAGAAATCTGGGATTAATAGGCTCTGATGGTTAGAAAGGTCCCTAAATGCCACTATTGCCATCTGTATTGCTATCTGTATTGCCATTAACCGTATCACTATGTTCTAATGCAAGGCGCATTTTTTGTTTTTCTAGAGGCCCAAAATTCACTCCACCATAGTTTCCATTTTGTTTACGACTACCATTGCGGGCATAATTAGCATTAGTGCAGCCGCTGTATTTTCGTTTGCGATGTTATCCAAAGCCGTTGAACGGATGGTAAGCTTGTCGGTTGGGATTATGCTGTCCACATCCTTTTTGCACGCACTTCCAGAAGCTTTTGAGTCACAAGCGGATCCGCATCGATTATTTGCATTACTGTTGATAAGCTTGTTTGGTTTTTTTATTCTGGAAAAATTCGCGATCCTTCGTCATTCTCACCACCACGAAGGAGATGGGCATCATCATCCACATGGACACGATGCTAAAGAGGCAGGCAAATCCGGGTGGATGATTTTAGTTGGTGACGGTTTGCATAATTTTACTGATGGCATTTTAGTGGCAGCCGCTTTTCTAACCGATCCGCAACTAGGGATTGTGACGGGGCTGGCAATTATAGCGCACGAAATTCCGCAGGAAATTGGTGACTTTATTGTGTTACTCAACGCCGGATTTACTCGCCGCCGTGCTTATATTTATAATCTACTTTCCAGTTTGATGGCAGTAATCGGTGGTGTGACAGGATACTTTACCCTTGAAGGGGCCAATAGTTTAATTCCCTATGTGCTAGTCATCGCTTCTTCTGGTTTTATCTACATTGCGGTAAGCGATTTAATGCCTCAAATGCAGCGGCGAGCGACATGGCGCGAAACGGTTATGCAACTTTTTCTGATTGGATTGGGTGTTTTAATTGTGCTGTACTTAACCGGACAACATGCTTTGCATTAGGCGTTCATCTTCGTCGCACACCTGAATTATAATTTTTATTGCCAAATCCATGTCCATACGTCTGATTGTCGGCCTGGGAAATCCCGGCTTGGAATACCAGCTTACTCGTCACAATGCCGGATTTTGGCTAGTAGATAACCTCACCAATTCCTTGCCTTATTGTTCACTAAAACGTGATGTGCGCATGAACGCATTAATCGCAAAAGTCACCATTGCTAACCAGGAAGTTTGGTTATTAGAACCTCAAACGTATATGAACCGCTCAGGGTTATCCGTTGGTGCATTAGCCCGTTTCTTTAAAATAGGGCCCGATGAAATTCTAGTGGTACATGACGAGTTAGATATTGATCCTGGCATTGCTAAGCTAAAAAAAGGAGGATCCTCAGGAGGACACAATGGTTTAAAGGACATCACGTCCGCTTTGGGCACTCAAGATTACTGGCGTTTGCGCATTGGCATTGGGCATCCTCGAAACTTAAGATTACAACAAGCGGTAGTTGACTTTGTATTACATCGTCCCCGCAAAGAGGAGCAAGCGTTGATTGATGAAGCTATAGAAAAAAGTCTCAACATTATTCCGTTGTTAGTTACTGGAAAATTTGATGCTGCAACCCTGCAATTGCATACCAGGTGAGTTTATTGAGATAGACGACGCAATCGGTTAGTTGCACAAGAAGGTGTAATCCGTATTGATCTGGACTCCGTGAAAAAGCCGTCAGCTCTCTATTGGTACATACGCACAGCAACCTGAAACCCGTTAAAATCCGGGGTTTAATAATTCCTTAACACTCGCCCAAGTCCAACATCATCATGCTTACATTTCAACAGATTATTTTAACTTTACAAGATTATTGGAGTAAGCAAGGTTGTGCGTTGCTTCAGCCGTTGGATTTGGAAGTGGGGGCAGGCACTTCGCATCCCGCCACTTTTTTACGCGCCATCGGACCAGAACCTTGGCATGCTGCCTATGTGCAACCTTCTCGACGTCCCAAAGACGGGCGGTATGGTGAAAATCCGAATCGGCTTCAGCATTACTATCAGTATCAAGTCGTGTTAAAACCAGCACCTGAAAATATTTTAGATTTATATTTAGGATCGCTTGCTGTGGTTGGCCTGGATTTGCAGCAAAACGATGTGCGCTTTGTAGAAGATGACTGGGAAAACCCGACATTAGGCGCTTGGGGGTTAGGCTGGGAGGTTTGGCTGAACGGCATGGAAGTTACCCAATTTACTTATTTTCAACAAGTGGGGGGCTTGGATTGCAAACCGGTGTTGGGCGAAATTACTTACGGTATTGAACGTTTAGCGATGTATCTACAAAACGTTGACAATGTTTATGATTTAATCTGGACCGAACGGGAAGAAAATGGCACGACTCATCGACTAACTTATGGTGATGTCTACCATCAAAATGAAGTGGAGCAATCCACATACAATTTCGAATACGCTAATACCGAATTTCTTTTCTCTTTATTTGCCAATGCCGAATCTGAAGCAAAGCGATTAATGGAAGTACCGCTTGCGTTGCCGGCCTATGAGATGGTACTTAAAGCTGCACATACCTTTAATTTACTTGATGCCCGCGGCGCCATTTCAGTCACTGAACGAGCGTCTTATATGGGTCGGATTCGCAACTTATCGCGCAGCGTTGCTAATGCTTATTTCAATTCACGAGAAGCATTAGGTTTTCCGATGTTGAAAACCTGCACCAAATTACCGCCAAATTAAATTTCGATTATTCAACCGCCTTTTTTTTCTCGGTTATATACATTTGAGAGAAAAGAAAAAAAGGAAATTAAAGCATCTACCATGAGCCAACCTTTATTAGTCGAATTATTCACTGAAGAATTGCCTCCGAAAGCGCTGCTTAAATTAAGCGATGCTTTTTCAACCGGCATTGTGAATGGATTAAAGTCACGCGATTTTCTAAACGAAAATTACACAGTTACTAGTTATGCTACGCCTCGTCGTCTGGCGGTATTGATCACTGACGTTCGTGCCACTTCCCCGGATCAGCAATGCCGTGAAAAAATATTACCGGTTAGCATAGGATTGGATGCAAACGGCAACGCCTCTAAACCGCTTTTAAAAAAACTCGCTGCAATTGGCTTTCCCGATTTAGCTCTCGACCAGTTAGAACGCACCATCGATGGCAAAGCGGAGCACTTTTTTTACAGTTACCTCGCGCAAGGGTTATCTCTACAAGCCGGCTTACAATACGCGGTGGAAGAAAGTATTTCCAAATTACCGATACCTAAACTGATGACCTATCAGAGGCCCGATGGCACTCCAGTTCAATTTGCGCGGCCTGTTCATGGTTTGGTTGCATTACATGGCGAACAGATAATTGATGTCAGCATTCTGGGACTAAAGTCGAGGCGCTCTACCCAAGGACATCGATTTCTCTCTACAGTAAAAAACATTACTCTAGTGCATGCCGAGGACTACGCTCAGCAATTATTCGATGAAGGAAAAATCATTGCCAATTTTGATCAGCGCAAAGAAAAAATTCGCGCTGAATTACTAGCAATGGCCGGATCCGACCAGGTACTCATGCCAGAAGCTTTATTAGATGAAGTCACTGCTTTAGTAGAATGGCCCGTCGTATACGTCTGCCATTTTGAAAAACAATTCTTAAGCGTGCCACAGGAATGCCTAGTACTGACAATGCAAACCAATCAAAAGTATTTCGCCTTAACCGGAGAGAACGGCAAACTTTGCCCGCGCTTTTTGATCGTATCTAATATAGAAACCACTACCCCAGAACATATTATTCGTGGTAACGAAACCGTGGTACGGCCACGTTTATCTGATGCTAAATTTTTCTTCGAACAAGATCAAAAGAAAACCTTAGCTGAGCGTGCAGGTGGCTTAGCGAATGTGATCTATCACAATAAATTAGGTAACCAGGCACAGCGTGCCGAGCGCGTGCAATCTTTAGCTACCTGGATTGCCAGAGAATTAGATGCTGACGTTGCAATCACTAAATCTGTTACGCGTGCCGCTCAATTAGCAAAAGCCGATTTGCTCACTGACATGGTGGGAGAATTTCCAGAACTACAAGGAATAATGGGAAGTTATTACGCCCGCCTAGACGGTGAAGATGAACAAGTGGCATTAGCGATGATTGAACACTATCAGCCGCGATTCGCTGGCGATGAGCTTCCTAGTTCGGTTACCGGAACTATCGTCGCTTTGGCCGACAAAATCGAAACATTGGTAGGTATCTGGGGTATCGGCATGCCACCCACCGGCGACCGAGATCCATTTGCCTTGCGCCGGCACGCACTAGGGGTTGTGCGCATGCTAATCGAAAAACAGTTACCGCTGACGTTATCTGGCTTGTTAAAAAACGCTGTTGCCTTATTTAGCGACAATACGGCGTTCACCGATCCCGGCGAAGCATTACGTAGCTTTATTTATGATCGTCTGCGCGGCATATTCAAAGAACGAGGTTTTAGCTCGTCTGAAATAGAAGCAGTGGTTGCGCCAGAGCCTGATTCGCTGGCTAATATCATGGCACGTTTAACTGCCGTAAAAAGTTTTGCATCCTTACCAGAATCTGCAGCGTTAGCAGCCGCAAATAAACGTATCACGAATATTTTAAAAAAATCAGAACAGAAATCTACGGCCGTGCTCGATTCTTTGTTCCAAGAAGATGCCGAATACGCCTTGTTTCAAGCGACCAAGGCAGTCACCATAAAGGTAAAAAATGCCTACGCGACAGACGATTTTAACGGAGCTCTCCATTTATTGGCCACTATAAGTCCGCAAGTTGACACTTTTTTTAATGACGTTATGGTGATGGCGGACGAGCCAGCGTTACGCGCTAACCGGATCGCCCTTCTAGGGATGCTGCATGAAATATTAAATCAGGTTGCTGATATTTCCAAATTAGCCGCCTATTGATCACCTAATTATTGCTGGTGCAAAAAATGTCCAATACAAAACTGATCATTTTGGATCGCGATGGAGTCATCAATCAGGATTCCCCCAATTTCATCAAGTCGCCCGATGAATGGATTGCTATTGAAGGCTCAATGCAGGCAATCGCACAATTAAATCAAGCAGGATATACGGTTGTCGTGGCAACAAACCAGTCAGGAATTTCCCGAAAATTATTTGATATGGAAACCCTGAATGCCATCCACCATAAAATGCACACCGCGGCTCAGCACGCTGGTGCCAGTATCGATGCAGTATTCTTTTGTCCTCATGCTGCCGACTTTAATTGCGATTGTCGCAAACCGAAGCCAGGCATGATGCATTCCATTGCAGCGCGCTATGAGATTAACTTAAAAGGTGTACCCACCGTAGGCGACTCGTTACGGGATCTGCAAGCTGGCTTCCTCGTCGGTTGTGCGCCGCACTTAGTGTTAACTGGAAAAGGTGAGGCAACTATAGCCACCGGTGGCTTACCACCACAATCACTGGTTCATCAGAACTTAGCCACCATGGTTGAACATTTGTTGCTTGCTAAAGGTTGACCTTTTCTTCCGGGAAATTGAGTAGAAAAGCAGGGCCGTCTTTTTTCTAAAAAACAGAAAAAGACGAGAAAATTATCGGAAACTTGGAGACTTAATGAATCGCTTTACCCTATTTTTACGTTCCTTACTATTTGCTGTTTTGGTCACTGTACTCACGGTCATCTGGACTTTTATTTGCATGTTAGCGGCACCTCTTCCTTATAACCAACGCTTTTGGGTAACAGGTCGCTGGAATGTCATGGTTATCTGGTTGGCCAAGATTATTTGCGGCGTACGCTATCAAGTGCTCGGCAGAGAAAATTTACCTAACCAACCGGTTATTCTGCTCTCTAAACATCAATCAGCGTGGGAAACTATTTTCTACTTAATGAGCATGCCACGCCCCCTAGTATTTGTATTTAAAAAAGAATTACATTACATTCCTTTTTTCGGCTGGGCGCTGGCATTATTAAGGATGATTCCCATTGATCGGAGTAAAGGAAAAGATGCGTTTGCCCAGGTCGTTGCACAAGGTCGAAGACGTCTTGCGGATGGTCAGTGGATCGTTATGTTTCCGGAAGGAACGCGTACTCCGGTGGGGAAAAAAGGTTTTTATAAAGGTGGCGGCGCACGTTTAGCCATCGAAACAAATACTGTGGCCGTTCCGGTAGCGACGAATTCTGGCGATTGCTGGCCTAAAAATTCCTTTATCAAACAACCCGGATTAATTACCGTTTCCATTGGAAAACCTATTTCTCCCCAAGGAAAAACTGCGCTGGAATTGATGCAGGAAGTGGAGAATTGGATTGAAAGCGAAATGCGAAAAATTTCTCCACAAAATTATCGGTAAAAAATGAAATTTTCACCCTTATCGGTCTTGGAAAAATTTTTTCAATACGATTTATTTGATGCCCCCTCCCCATCAACTATCGACGTTGTGCCAGAAGTTCGATTGCCAAAAATACTTGCTGAACATAAACACAGCGTACAGCTTGGACCTCAATGCGTTCCCTACGAGTTACGGCGTTCAAAACGCCGCAGCGTTGGTTTTTTGATTACCGGTGAAGGCTTGCGGGTTACTGCCCCAGCTCGGCTCAATCTGGCAGATATTAACTCTGCCATTATCAGCAAACAGCGCTGGATTCTTTCTAAGCTAAATGAACAACAATGCCGTGTAAAAGAACCAATTGCGACCCCAACCATTTGGATAACCGGAGCCCAGCTACCTTTTTTAGGCCAACCAGCTACCCTACGTGTGCAATACGGTGAGGCTAGTTATTTCGATAGCACAACTAATTTAATCACATTAAATTTGCCATCCGACGCTTTACCTGCCCAATGCCAGAAACACTTGCATGCATGGTTAATGAATCAGGCTAGGCGCCAATTTAGCGAACGTCTGCCGCATTTTGCCGGGCAACTTAAGGTGCAGTATCATTCTTTAGCACTTACGAATGCCAGAACACTTTGGGGCACATGCAATATACGCGGCCAAATTCGCCTGAACTGGCGTCTAATTCATCTCGCTCCTCACTTAATTGATTACGTTGTAGTTCATGAATTAGCTCATTTACACGAGATGAACCACAGCCCACGTTTTTGGGCCCGAGTTGAGAGCGTTTGCCCGGATTATGCGGCGGCAAGGAAAGAGCTGAAGCGACTAGACATGAGAACATTACCGCAGTTCGATAATTCTAGATTCCTCTGTTGACCGCGGCTTGGCTTCAATAACAGATTGGTTTCGCTGGGGATTTTGCTCTTTAGCCCGTCCACCGTCTAGGTGAGAGCGCTACAGGCTCGCCATAGGCTCAATTGTACGTTTTTCCGACTCCCTGGCCGCGTTGCTCCTCCTTGCAACATACAGGTTGCCGCGTTGTCAAGCCTTACCAGGAAGCCAGAAAAACGCACACTTGAGCCTGTCCAACAGACGAATCTAGGATAATTAACATCAATTCTCTGATATCTGCATTGCCAATGCGACATACTGTTCCAACCCAATGGCTTCAGGGCGCAATTGTGGATCAATTCCGGCTTGAATCAGTTGCGCTTCAGTAAACATACCCGCAACACAATTCCTGATCACTTTGCGGCGTTGTGAGAATGCTTTGGTCACTGTAGCTTTCAGATGTTGGAGGTTGCAAGCAAGCGGTGTCGTTTTAGGAACCATACGCACAATTGCTGACTCGACTTTAGGTGCTGGATTAAAGGCGGTAGGTGGAACGGTAAACATCATTTCCATATGATAGCGCCATTGCAGCATGACGGATAATCGACCAAAGGCTTTACTGCCTGGCACCGCTACCATCCGTTCGACCACCTCTTTTTGCAACATAAAGTACTGGTCTTGCACCAAAGGGGCGATATCGGCCAGATGAAATAACAGCGGACTTGAAATGTTATAGGGCAAATTGCCAACAATACGCAATTTTTGCCCTGCAGTGACCGGTATTTTACTGAAGTCAAATTGAAGAGCGTCGGCAGAATGCACCGTTAATTTCGTCGAGTCAAATTCTTTTTGCAGTCGCGTTACTAAATCTCGATCTAGCTCAATAACGTGTAAATGTGCAACGCCTTGCAACAGCAGTCGCGTCATTGCCGCCAACCCGGGACCTATTTCCACCATGCTGTCGTTAGACTGCGGATTTATAGTATGGATAATGTTGTTCAGAACGCCAATATCGGTTAGAAAATTTTGACCAAAACGTTTACGGGGGATATGTTTCATCGGCGAGTAAGGGCAAAATTTTTGTTACGATCAATAAGAAGAGCGAGCCATCTGACAACTGACATCTATCGCTGCCAACATACTCCCAATGTCAGCAATACCAACACCACGTGCGGCGATATCTAGGGCAGTCCCATGGTCCACTGACGTACGAATTATGGGTAAACCAAGCGTTACGTTAACTCCCCTACCAAAACTGGCGTATTTCAACACCGGCAGTCCCTGATCGTGATACATGGCCAATATGCAATCCGCTTGATGTAAGTATTTTTCTTGAAATAAGGTGTCAGCGGGGAAAGGACCACGCGCGTCAATTTGGCACGCTTGAGCCGCCAGGATCGCAGGTCTGATAATCTCAATTTCTTCACGTCCCAAATAACCATTTTCGCCAGCATGAGGATTCAAACCCGTAACCAAAATAACAGGATGCTGGATACCAAATTTATTTTTCAAATCATTGTGAAGAATAGTTAGAATCTGACTTAATGTATCAAAAGTGATGGCAGCGGGAACCGCCCGCAGAGGCAAATGCGTAGTCGCCAATGCTACACGCAACGGCCTACCTGGCGTAGGATTTTGCAAATACGGGTTCTGACAAGCCAGCATCATCACGACTTTTTTGGTCTGTGTTTTTTCCGCCAAATATTCGGTATGCCCAGAAAAAGACACGCCCGCATCATTAATTGTCGATTTTTGTAAAGGGGCTGTGACAATGGCATCAAACTTACCCTGCATAGCTCCCGCTATGGCTATATCTAAAGTGGCTAGTGTAGATAATCCATTACGCGCATCTAATCGGCCTGCAATAACAGAGCAGGATAACGGAACATGCAGCACCGTCAAAAAATATTTGGGTTGGGACAGCAAAGGGGAAAGTTGAGAAAAATCGGTAATTGCATTGAATTCAACTGGCAGATCTATTCTACGTGCTAAATCACGTAACAAGTCAGCATCCCCAATCAGAACCGGCCAACATTCATGCCTTTTTTCCCAGGCCGCACGTAAAGAAATTTCAGGTCCGATACCGGCTGGCTCACCAATGGTAATGGCTATCGAGTTCGGCTTCATTTTTTAGTGTCGTTACTAGTTTTCGTTAACGCGAATTTCTACATAAGCACGGTCACGTAGCTGTTGCATCCATTCCAACGCAGCCTCTTCTAATTTACGCGCATGAATCGCCTGACGAGCCAACAGACGTTGCCGCTCAGGCGGAACTTCACCGGTTTTCCGTTCCAACAATTGTATCAAATGCACACCGTGTGCTGTCTCTATCGGAGCGCTAATCTGACCATCTTTCAGTGCATCAATAGACGAATCAAATTCCGGTAAGGTGCCGGGATGCAACCACCCTAAATCTTCCACTTTTGGCGCTAAAGTGTCATCAGGAAAGTACTTCGCCAGATCATCAAGCGGAGCCTTATCGCGTTCCAGTCGCTGTTTAAGTTCCAATAGCTTATGTTTAGCTTGTTCTTTGGTTACCGTCGGGCTTATTTTGATCAAAATATGGCGCACATGCGCCAGAGGCATGGCTACCTCTTGTTTTTTTTGTTTGTCTGCTTTTTGTGCCAATAAGTAATTATCGATTTCAGCTTCAGAAACTTGAACTTTATTGCCCACTTCACTTTCCGTTAAGCGTTGCAATAAAATGTCTTCACGAATTCCCTCTCGGAATTGGGCGTAAGGTATACCCTCTTTTTCCACCTGATCACGAAGCATCGGTAGCGACATCTTGTTCTGCTCCGCCATTTGAGATAATGCGCGATCAAGCATCACATCATCCACCCGCAAACCCATCTCCCGTGCCAGTTGCAACTGGGCTCGGTCAACAATCAACCTCTCGATAACTTGTCGTTGTAACACAGCTGGGGCAGGCAGCGCCGCACCTTGGGCATTTAACCGCTGTTCAACCATACGAATTCGTTCTTGTAATTCTTTAAGGGTAATTATTTCATCATTCACCACAAATGCAATCCTATTAACAACCACACGAGCAGGTTTGTTACTTGATGGAACAGTAGCCGAAGGAGTCTCGAGCTTTGGTTGCGCAAATACGATAGTGTGTGACACGAGAAATAACGCGGCAATAAATAAAATACGTTTCATAATCTGGACTTTAATTTTGGGTGAGGAGGAGGCATAACAGTTGTTCTACATGACACACAGGTGTTTCGAGAACAGATGGTATTCTTAATAAGCGTAGGCTATTACAGCCGCAACTGTCACTAATTGGAGGATTTTATGCTTTTTTTGGCCCCCATGGTTAATCTATTACATTAAATCGCAGTGCAGCGGGCTCATCCACGAGTTCAATACGGCTGGCTCAGTACATTCGGTTGGTTAATAGGCTGGTACCCGGGAATACTACGTTTAAGCAGGTGAAGCGGGTTGGTACCAATTTTCGACAAGCCATTTAACTCCAGCTGCAAAAAGAGGGAAGTAGTTGAAGCCGAGGTAATGTCCGGCGCACTCGAGGGCACTAGATAACGTTGAACTACTGTGCGAAATATCCAACAATCCTGCTTATATTCAACACCAATCAATCCGTCCAGAATACGTCGATCTGGAATAGAGTAATTGCTTCTTGCAACACCATACCAACGCGATGCTAAAGGCCACTGTATTGACACATCCAGTTGCTTCATGGCCGCCGGATTTATCTCATTTAACGACTGATATCGATACTCCGCATTAATTACTTTCATCGGTGCTGGTTGCCATCTGAATCCAATACTCATCTTTTCGGAGAAAGGTTGGCTGTTGCTGTGCTGCCAAGTTGCCTGAGCACTAAGCGTATCGGTCAATTTTCCACTTGCTGCGGCAATGAGATCTGATCTAGCAGGCTCTGTTGCATCTATGGCAACAATTCGTTCGCCGCTTAGTAGAGGATTGGTGACAAAAAAGTAATTATTCACCACTAAAGGTTGAGAAAAGTTAAATCGCTGTGCAATTGCTAATCGTACTCGCTCCTGCCCATCCGTTTCAATAAATCGAGATGTTAACCCTGCGGTAAGTTGATTGGCGTCACCTACTCTATCCTGTCCTGAAAATCGATTTTCAATAAAAATTTGAGACATGTTCATGTCTGAAATTCCGGTATCAAATAACGGAATAGTTGCCTGATCCCGAAAGGGTGTTTTCACATAAAATAAGCGCGGCTCCAGGGTTTGAATTACATCATGACCAAACATCGTTGTTTCACGCTCGAAACTTAAGCCGCTATCCAATGAAAATGTGGGGACCGATAACCTCGGATTAGTGGGAAAACCTGGTACTAAATTACTTTTAAGATCATAGGCACTCAGGTGATACATAACCTTAGGAATTACAAAATAATAGGGCCCGCTAATCGGATATGAGATTTGAGCATTTGCTGCTAACCGATTCCCTGTTACCACTGTTGTACTAAAAAATTTGGCATATTCTATGCTGGCAGACCAATCGAAACCGCCCAAAAAATCGGTTTCTTCAAATTGAGCGAACAGCTTCGGCATAGTTTGAACCGGTTTTACAATGGTATTTTTCGCATCTTGCAAGACTTGATAGTTGGACATGAGAAAGCCAACCGTTCCCCAGGGTTTTCGGTAAACCAATGTGAAATTTTGGGGCAATAAATGCTGGGAACTTTCTGTAACTGAGTGGGAATAGTCAACTGCATATTGACCATCCGACGCGCGACTATAGTTGAAATCCAA
Organism: Solimicrobium sp.; assembly: GCA_021155915.1. Taxonomy (GTDB): domain Bacteria; phylum Pseudomonadota; class Gammaproteobacteria; order Burkholderiales; family Burkholderiaceae_D; genus Solimicrobium. Next base: position 39,778 of record JAJNBE010000003.1, read on the forward strand.
CGATAAGTCAGGGAGTAAGGTGTGATTGTGATGAAAACTTACCGAATAACGGGTGGTATCCGTGAGCTGATCATTCGGAGTTACCTCTCCATGAAACATTCCATTGTAAGCAAAATCCAGGTAACGGAATTCGCCTCCTAGTTGTGCGCCGCGTTTAAAAATGTACTTAGGGAATAAAGTGGCATCACGGTTAGGCGCAATATCCACATAATAGGGAAGGGTTAACTCAGCGCCGCCAGTAGTGGTCGAATTAAAGATAGGCGGCAAAAAACCTGAACGCCGCCCACCGGATATCGGGAAGGACAGCCAGGGCGAAGCCAGAATGGGTATTTCTTTAAAATAAACCATGCCATTAGTAGCGACACCTTCATCGCGACCCCTATCCAAGTCCAAACGTGATGAACGCAGATACCAATCTGGCTTCGTGCCTTCGCAAGTTGTGTACACTCCCTGATCAATGACTGATCGATCATCATCGACAAAAGTCATACTCTTTGCAAATCCGCGCGCATTATTTTTTTGCAATTGATAAGTTAAGTTACTCAGGAATCCTTCGCCGGTATCCATTTTTATTATCAGGCTATCACCCTTATAACAATCGCCATCTCTGTACATTTTTACATTGCCATTGGCCATTATAAGATTTTCAATAGCACGATATTCGGCGCTATCCGCATAGAGGGTAGATAATCCACGCTCTACCTTAACTTGTCCGTCAAGATTTAAAACTCGTGACGGACGGCCTGTCATTTGTTCAGCACGAATAGTAGTTTTATCAACTTGCCCTAAACTTTCGTTTGTGAAACTTAGCCGGCCTTCATCTGCGGCCAGGGCTGCGACCGGTAATATAATCCACATCGTGCCCAGTACTGCCAAACCGATGTAGAAGGGTAAGGAGTACAGCAATAATGGGAGAGATAGTCGCGTATTAAGGCGCATCGATGAAAGCATATCTGCTGGGCTACACTTTAGAAATGGGAGTAAAAAAAGAAGAGCGACACTTTGCAAGAGATGACCGGACATATCATTTCATAGGGAGACATTAATATTTCGAATCACGTTTTGTACAACAATCGCCAGTTACTCACTGCAAAAAATTAGACATTATAACAAAGCAGGTAGATGAGGAGATACCATGTTACTTTTTCAAAATAGAGACTTCTGCAGTACCTACTGAGCCGGTCAAATACAAGACGCAAGGAACGCAGCAACTGAAAGGTACTTGAGTACAGGATGATTCAGAGCACCACACAACTCCGTATTTGGTTCGAAGTAGGGGGTGCAGAGGTCTCAAAATTGTAACGCTTCAATAAACTTACTGATAATAAGCATATGACTATTGACACCTTTACTGACCCCAGATTAGTTTTACTCACCAACTGGGCCGCGTCTCTTACACACTTTTCTTTACAGGCAGCAACAATGCGCCCCGCATCGTCCGATGCCAGTTTCCGCCGTTATTTTCGTATTGCTGACAATAATGGAAAAACCTTCATACTGATGGACGCACCTCCACCACAAGAAGATATTCGACCATTTATTCACGTTGCGCAATTATTTGGGGATGCGGGAGTCACCGTCCCGCACATACTCGCAGACAATATCGAACATGGATTCTTGTTATTAAGTGACCTGGGTTCGACTATGTACTCACATCTTTTGAAACAAGATAACGGCTTTGCTAACGCCCAAAAACTGTATATGGATGCCATAAATAGTCTGATCAAAATTCAACTACACAGCCAACCTGATGTGTTACCCGAATACGACCGCACGACGCAAATGAAAGAACTAATGATCTTTCCGGAGTGGTACATCGACAAACATCTGGGAGCAACGTTAACGACAACACAGCAAACTAGTTTAGATAAGGTATTTGAGCAAATCTTAGCCAACACTATGGCACAGCCTCAGGTGTACGTGCACCGCGATTACCATTCCCGCAATCTAATGGTAATGAAAGAAGATAATCCGGGCATTCTGGATTTTCAAGGAGCGATGTTCGGACCGGTTACTTACGACATCGTATCGCTGCTACGCGACGCCTATATGGAATGGGATGAGGAACAAGTTTTAGATTGGGTGATACGTTATTGGGAACGTGCCCGGCATGTTGGCTTGCCAGTTAGTACGGATATAGACAGCTTTTATCGCGATGTTGAATTTATGGGGTTACAAAGACATCTGAAAATTCTCGGCATTTTTTGTCGTCTGGCGTATCGGGATAACAAAAACGGTTATTTAGCCGATTTACCCTTAGTATTATCGTATGTACGCAAGACTGCACAACGCTATAATGTGCTTATTCCATTACTCAGATTGTTGGATGAGCTGGAGAATAAAACGGCACAAGTTGGCTATACTTTCTAAAGCTAAAATTTGAAAGCATCAAATTGAAAACCTTAAGCTGAACGCATAAAAAGCATCTCATTGAAAGCCAAGAATTGAAAGCAATCCTTCTAGCCGCAGGAAGAGGCACCCGCATGATGCCGCTCACTGAACATTGTCCTAAGCCATTATTAAAGGTCCGCGGGCGACCCCTCATCGTCTGGCAAATTTTGAATCTTGTAAAAGCCGGCATTACCGACATCGTTATCAACCATGCCTATTTAGGCGAGATGATAGAAGCCACGCTGGGTGATGGAAGCCAGTTTGGCGCGCGCCTTGCGTATTCTCGGGAAGCCAAAGCGCTGGAAACTGCGGGTGGGATTGCACATGCGTTGCGTCTACTGGGCGACGAACCTTTCTTAGCCGTATCAGCAGATATTTACTGCCCTCATTTTGATTTCTCTCAATGTATTAATGTCTTAGAAGATCACGATGTCTGGGGTAATCCCCATCCCGACGATAAACGCGATATGGCCTGGCTCTATCTGGTGAAAAATCCGTTACATCATCTCGCCGGTGACTTTGCCCTGAACTTATATAACTTATCAGTTTCCCCAAAAAATCCGGAAGACCCCAAATTTACCTTCGCCAATATCGGTGTATACCGCCCAGAGATGTTTAAAAAAATCCCGTTAGGAACATCAGCAAAATTAGTCAGTTTATTTCATCACTACGCAAATTTAGGGCAACTTGGTGGAGAACTGATTAAGTGCGCGTGGACAAATGTTGGCACCCCGGAGCAATTAAACGAACTAAACTCTTCTATGGCAATAAAATGAAACCCTTCTCAGATCGCCGCACTACTCTTTTAGCCCAAATGCATACACAAGGCGGCGGAGTCGCTATTCTTTCCACGTCTCCTGAAATGACTCGTAATGCCGATAGCTGCTTCCCCTTTCGACACGACAGTTACTTTTATTATTTAAGTGGTTTCACAGAACCAGAAGCCGTGATGGTTTTAGTAGCTGGTAAAACTAATCAAAGCATTTTATTTTGTCGTGAAAAAAATTTGGAACGTGAAATTTGGGATGGTTTTCGTTATGGCCCCGAAGCGGCTCGATACCATTTTGAATTTGATGCTACTTTTCCAATAAACCAATTGGAACAAGAATTAACGAACTTAATCTCAGACCAACCCATTTTATTTCATACCCAAGGTCACAATAGTCAGCTAGATACGCAACTCCAACGGTGTATCCATACCTTGCGGGGCCGTGCGCGCAGCGGTGTCTCAACACCCAACAAAACGATCGATTTGCACGCAATTTTGAGCGAAATGCGGCTCATCAAAGACCCTGGTGAAATCGCATTGATGCAGCGCGCCGCCAGTATTTCAGCACTAGCACATCAACGCGCCATGAAAATTACCCGGCCAGGCATGCACGAATACGAATTGGAAGCGGAACTGCTGCACGAATTTCGTCGACAAGGAGCACCATCCCCAGCGTATAACTCGATCGTTGCCGCCGGCGCAAACGCATGCGTGCTACATTACAACGCCAACAATGCAAAGATTAGCGATGGAGATCTAGTGTTAATTGATGCAGGATGTGAATTCGGCAGCTATGCGTCTGATGTCACCCGCACTTTCCCCGCCAATGGAAAATTCAGCACCTCGCAAAGAGTATTGTACGAATTAGTGTTAGCTGCCCAAGCCGCTGCCTTAGAGCACGCTAAAATAGGCGCACGCTACCAGGACGGTCATGATGCCGCCGTCCGAGTATTGACCCAAGGAATGTTAGACACCGGTTTACTAAACAAAGACAAAGTGGGCTTTCCGGAAGATGCGATCGCTAATAGTGCTTATCGCCAGTTTTACATGCATGGCACTGGTCACTGGATAGGGTTAGACGTACACGATGTCGGCTTTTATCGGGACGTATCTGCCGTTGTATCGGCAGATACAAAAGAAAAACCCTATCGAAAACTGCAAGCCGGCATGGCACTTACCATTGAACCTGGGATTTATGTCAGACCCGCTGAAGGCGTCCCGGAACAATTTTGGCATATCGGTATTCGCATTGAAGACGACATCCTCATCACTGAAAATGGCCCGCTTAATTTAAGTCGGGAAACTCCCAAGACGGTGGCGGAAATTGAGGCGATTATGAAGTAGATGGGACTAATTGTTTTTACCATTACAAGAGACCTCTGCGCAACCGTAGCGGATGAGTCAAGACAAGGCGCACGGAGCGAAACAATCGCAATATACATGAATACCTGAGGATCGGGAGCATCACGGAACGCTGTAGGTGGCACAGTAATTATGCAGAGGTCTCCTTCTACGGTTAACCGACCATCTCCCTCTAGAAAAACTGGCGAAGATATCAGTACTGAATTCGCCATGCCACCAAAAAATATAAACTGAACGGTTTCTTAGGGATAGATTTTCTACTACGCTACCGTCCTTGGCTGCACTCAACTTGAGGTCACTTTTTCGGATACCATTCAATAGTAAGATTTGGTAGTAATTTTTTTAAGTTTTTCACCGCAGAAAGAGTAACGTGTGTGTATTTTAAATTAAGAGTTTGAAGATTGCTGAGATTCTCCAGATGTGACAGCCCAGCGTCTGTAATCGCTGTTAACTCCAACGTAAGAGTTTTAAGGGAGGTTAATTTTCCTACGTAATGCAACCCAGCGTCTGTAACGCTCGCCCTATTCAGATTAAGAGTGTGAAGATGAATTAATTTCTCTGGGTAAAAGAACCCATAGCCTGTAACTGCTGTGCCACTCAACTTAAGATTATGAAGATGAGTTAAGTTTGATAATTGATGCAGCCCAGCGTCCGTCACGTCTGTGTCACTTAAATCCAACTTAAGCAGTTGAATTAATTCCCCCAAATGATCCAGCCCAGTGTTCGTGACCTTCGTCCAACTTAAATCAAGAGTTTGCAGATAAATTAAGTTTTTCAGATAAGGCAGCCCCGCGTCCGCAATGTCGACATGCCTCAACTCAAGAGTGTGAAGATTGTTCAGCTGTTTTAGATGTTGCATCCCCCTCGCTGTAACTTTTGTATCACTCAAGTTAAGAGTGTGAAGATGAGTTAATTTTGCCACATGTGGAAGACCGGCGTCGGTGATTTCTGTATCACTCAAATCAAGGGTTTGAAGCTGAGTTAATTTTTGCAAATGTGGCAGCCCGCCGTCCCTAATTTTTGTATAGCTCAAGTTAAGCGAATGAAGATGGGGAAACTTCTGCAGGTGGCGTAACCCGGCGCCCGTAATATTTGTGTCATAAAGAAATAAACCGCGAAGATGGTTTAAATTTTCTAGGAGTGGCATTCCGTCATCGGTAACTTTTGTCCCATTCAAATTAAGAGTGTGAAGAAGAGGCAATTTCCCCACATAGCGCAATCCATGGTTTGTAACTGCAGTAAAACTTAAATCAAGAATGTGAAGACGAGTTAACTTTTCCAGGCACACCAACCCAGCGTCTGTCACTTCGGTTCTATTTAAATCAAGAGTATGAAGATGTTTTAACTGGCCAATAGGTCGCATTGCCGCGTCAGTTATAAAATGACTGCCCAGGCTAAGACCACTTCCTTTAAGAGTGTGGAGATTAATCATCTGACCTATATGCAACAAAGTCGCATCATTAAAGAAAAAAACTTTAAGATCAAGGCTACTCACTTTTCTTAAGGCCACCACAGCAGATTCTGATAGCTCACCCACTTCTATGCACCCTGTCCAATTCATCAATGCGCCCTGCATTGCCTTATTGAATTCCCGACTGATTTTGCCATACCGTAGCAGGTCACGAATTGGTAAGAGATGACCAATCTCAATTTTTGTGTCCTGAGGTAGGGCTGAAAAAGAGGCCTGTTGTATTAAAGAAGCGCGCTCCATTTCTTTTAGGCTAACTTCCTTTTTGACTTCGATCTTATTAATCCCTAATGGGTCATTCGATAAAAAGCCAACATTTGTTTGTTCAAACGGCGCAAATAAACGAGAATTGCAGATAGCCGAGCGCCTATTGTCAATTTGCTCCACCTCATCCGTGTTTAAATCAGCCAACCTGATCAGCCTCTTAAACAGAAATCGATCATCACTTTGACTAGTCTCCCTTCTCGCAACAATATCAAGCGCCGCAGTTAGGACTTCCATTTTCAGTGATTGGTCCTCTAGTAATCTGATGATAAACCGTTCTTGCTCGTTGACTGCCTGCTCATTTTTTTCTTGCCCCTGTTCAAGACTATCAACAATAATATTGGCCAACACATCTGAATCATAGCTATTGGTTTTAAGTATCCTCGCGACAACCCCGCCACTCTCCTCTGAGAAAGCTTTATAAAGTAGAGAATGTAAGATCCTTTGAGAAAAACGTTGACCATTTAATTTTGCTATCAGAGAACTCTTATCGGTTTGCTGCAACATTACATGCAGCATATTGTTGGCTTGTTGAGCATTTTGGAACGCCGGAGAGAGGCTGCGGTGCTTTTGGAAAGGCTGCATCATATTCATGTGGACTCGCTTTCACGTAGGGTTTGTTCAGTTCAACGTACTATTAGAAATATTGGAAGTTTATAATAAGGTAGCGGAAACACCATTAAACTTGGGAATGCCCTCTGGACAATCGCGCTTAGACAATTTATCAATATATTGTTGCACCCTAGACCAACCAAAAATCGCCAATATGTCATTCCAGAGTGTTTTTGTTGGGAATCCAGTAGTGTAACTTTTATGGCATTAGCCATCGCTTCCATAATGATCGCTAACGCCACAAAAATTACGCTACTGGATTCCCACCGCAGCCTGCCCTCGAGTGCTTTAGTCGCGAGCGGTAATACGTATCAGCGCTTTATAGACAAGGGAGAATGTTAACAAATTATCTAAACACGACGTTTGCCCTAGAAATGCCCTTATATTTAAAGTAGTAACGTCCTGCAGGTATCTCTCCGAAGAAGCGAGCTCTTATTTTCTAAATGACCGTTTAAGGCTTCCTGTCCCTAAGTCATCATTTCAAAAAAAAATTCCTCTCAAGAATGGATAGCGTCATTTTAAACTCGCTGAGTTATTCAACTCTTTTTGAATTTCCCTCTCTCGTCATTCACTATTTCGGGTAATAAACACTCTCTTTCTCCTTCTGGAAAGGCAATATAATTCTCAGCGCTAGGGAAATATTCATTGCAAGAAATATCCTAAGTTAAAAGTTTCACAGAGGGTCTAGGGGAAGAAAACACAGTTTATAATCCGTAATTTTGATTGGCGTGGCTAGATATTGCTACAGCTCGCGTTCTTATCTATAGCATATATGGAAGTATTTATGGAGCCTAGTCTGGGCAATGCTAGTAAATGCCATTTACCCTCTGAAAAGTTTGACGTAGCCATTTGTGGAGCTGGCCCAGTCGGGCAAACTCTTGCGTTACTGCTCGTAAAACAAGGCATTAACCCTGCACGAATCGTTCTCATCGATGGAAGAAGTGCAGAACAAGCCAGCCAGGATCAACGCACCATTGTTCTATCTTATGGCAGCCAACAAATTCTGCAAGCAGCAACTGCGTGGCCAATTAAATCAACCGAAATTCATCAAATCCACGTCTCAAGACGGGGCCACTTTGGCCGCACATTAATTGACCGTGCAGAACACCATGTTCCAGCATTAGGCTACGTTACCCGTTATGCCGACCTTCTTAAAAAGCTAACATTAGCTCTGGAGAAAACCGCACCACGATCAATTTTTTTACGTTCTGCTAAGGTCGGTTCGATCACCCAAATGGAAACCCATGCACAGATCAACTTTGAGGATAGGGCTACAATAAATGCTAGTATTGTCGTTCAAGCTGAAGGGGGCATTTTTAACGAACAAGCACCGCAAACTAAGCATCATAATTACCAGCAAACAGCGCTCATTGCTCATGTAAAAACCCGCCTGCCCATAGCCGCACGCGCCTTTGAACGCTTTACGGAGCAAGGTCCTCTTGCTTTGCTACCGCAAGATGATGGCTACGCCTTAGTTTGGTGTGTACGTCCGGACACGGCGGCGAGATTATTGACATTAAACGACAATACATTCTTAGCTGAATTACAAACTACTTTTGGTGACCGTCTAGGTAATTTTATTGACAGTACACCGCGCTTTTCTTTCGAGCTTGGGCTCAATGCGCAAACTAATCCGCCTGTTGGACGCAGCATTAGCCTAGGTAACGCCGCACAAACCTTACATCCTGTAGCGGGACAGGGATTAAATTTGGGTTTGCGCGATGCATACAAGCTCGCCCAATTATTGAGTAAATCACTGGAACCAGAATCACTGCAAAAATTCTTCCTGGCACGTCAAAGCGACCGCAAAACAACGATTCAAATTACCGATCAGTTAGCAAAGATCTTTACCCGCACTCCAGATGGCAGTTTTCAACAGACATTATTAAGCACAGGTTTAGGATTGATTGATTTATGTGCACCAGCACAACAATGGTTGACAGCGCAGATGATGTTTGGGCGACGAACCTGATGCTGCCCTCCGAACACTGTATTTAGCCGTAGTGGCTCCCTATGAGCAAAAAGCCCTTTCTCTCAGTTTGTGAAGTGGTTGTGGATATCCGCAATAGAGGACGAGACGTTTAAACGGTACCATTACTTCCTTCAAATGCACACACATTTTATATTGTAAGAAGGAAATTAAATTAATGGAGTCGATAAAGCCTCAAACCCCCTTGGGTACCACTAACGTTACTGCGGGTGATACGCTGCCTGAGAAGATCATTAAATCGTTATGGAACCATTTGGAAAATGGCTGTTCCTACCCCACCCTTCTTCAGTTTTTTCTAAACTATTGGCCAGACTTAATCGTCTCTTCCGATTTATTTCCTGCCGCAATAAGTATTTTGGCGATGGCTAAGAATAATAGTGTCGAGGCTGAAAACGTCACGGTTGAACATTTCAAACAGGTGTTAGTGGATCTAATTCAGGAAAATCAGCAGGTTGTGGATATCGAACATCCTGTCGAAGAATCTTTTCTGTATTACTTCAACGAATTGCTTCACAACGCCAATCCCAACGTTTGTATCGATCTGGCTCAAAAAGGACGCGATTATTTAACTAAACAGCCGTTGGGATCGATACGTTGTGACGTATATCATCAGCCCCAGCTGTTAGTTGATTATGATACTGTCTCCTCCATTAGTCATAATTTAAGTAAAAAGGATGCTTTAAGTCTGGGCTCGACGTGTAAAATTTTTTATTTGAACTGCAGGGCAACATTGGACATACATAGCTGGAAATTTGAGTCCATTGAGGACGGTGAAAAATTTAAAGTTGCCGATGAACTGTGTAGGAAGGCGAACAAAAAATTGCCCGATCCAAAAAAATCGTTGGCCTATTTTGCAAAGCTAACAGGAAATGCCGATCAGGGAAAAACAGCATTTTTTGAATATCTTGTGACTGATTGCGTAGATTTATATCTTTATCTAAGAAAAAATCCGCAGCGAATTAATGATCAGGATCAATATCAGAATACCCTGCTGCATTATGCAGCCGAATTTATGAAGCCTGAGACTGCAATTCTAATTCAACAACTTCTTTTCAGCGAGCTTGGGATCGATCCTGAAATTAAAAATCATGCCCACAATACCCCTTTCCATATAGTTTGTAGTTATAGCAAAAACTCAACAGAAGCTTCCTTTCAATATTTTGCAAATGAAGTTTTGTCTCGCGGGTTCGACTGCAGTGCAAAAGGCCATAATGGACAGACGATCTTCCATTCATTAGTGGTTACCGATAGCTACGGCCTATCTTTAAAGTTTTTGTTGCGGCTGATGGATAAGCATGAGTTACCTAATCGGAAGTCTACTTTAGATGCATTACGTGATAAAGGCAGCACGGCGTTTTATATGTGTATTCAGTTGGGCTACGCGCATGCAGCATTAGCACTTTTTAAGGCGGGTGCAGATCCAGAGGCTGGCAGCGAGGATGGAACCCATAATCCATTAGAAATAATGGTTGAAGATATGATAGGGGCGAGAAGAAGGGGAGCTTATAGCGTATGGAGCAAGAAATGGGGGGAACTCGAAAAGCTATTGGGTGACAAACTGACCCCATATCTCAAAGCAGCGGAGAGTGAACCACCGACGGGAGATGCAGATTGCATTATTTCGTGAAAGCGGGTGGGGGTAAACGTTAGGTACACAAAAAGTGACGTGTTAAAAAGTTGCCAGCATTAGTTTTCAAGTCCCCCTCTCCTCCCAGAATGTTTTTCAGAAAATTCTAGGTAACAGATAACCGCATGCTCAATGGGAGAAATGCGGTTTTCATTTTTGCTACACCTAGGTTACGCTTTGTACGCGCCGCATTAATTCAGATAAAGAAAACCTCTGCACACAACTTCCACGAATTCTTAGATAATTCGATCAACAAAAAAGCGAGGTGGAAGAATGCAAACAAGTTTTGATCGATGGAAATGGAACAGCGTGCGAAGAAAAACAGTACGCTGTTGAACGTAGGGCCATTGATAGATTGAGAAGCACTGCGTTCACAGCTAAGTGGGCTTAACAAACGGGGAACAATCGTGACACGGGTGTCAGGAGCCGTTTAATGCTTTGCTAATGTTCAAAGCGATCTTACATGGTCAGTGGCACAGTTTATCTGACCCGAAGTTGGCGCATGCATCAACGGTGCGCCTCGATTTCATGCACTTTTATGGACGACACTAACAGACGCCGTGCCGGATGAAACCACACTATGCCTATTTCGTAACCGCTTGATTAATGCGGGCAAATTTTTGCTGAAAAAATCGTTGATCCGTATCTTCTTCAAAATATGGCGGCCAAGCAGAGGTCTTAGTCGTTTGTAAACTTACTTGCAATTCACTTTATTTCTAATAGTAAAACGAGGATTATTCCATCATGCAACGCTTAACTCTCTACTGGCAATTAACCCGCTTTAACAAACCCATCGGCATTCTGTTGTTGCTTTGGCCAACATTGTCAGCACTTTGGCTAGCGTCAAACGGCAAACCAGATTGGCAGTTAGTAATCATTTTTACGCTTGGCACAATACTCATGCGCGCTGCAGGATGTGCGGTGAATGATTACGCAGATCGTGGCATTGACAGTCATGTAAAGCGCACCAGCGAACGCCCCCTGACTTCGGGAAAAATTGCCGGGTGGGAAGCTCTCTTCCTCGCGGCACTATTGGCCTTACTAGCATTTTTCTTAATCATTCCACTTAACGGTTTAACTAAATGGCTCTCACTTGCTGCCATTTTTGTCGCCGCCAGCTATCCGTATTTCAAAAGGTTTTTTGCATTGCCACAAGCCTACCTTGGTATTGCGTTTGGCTTCGGCATTCTAATGGCCTACGCCGCTGTGCAAAATCATCTGCCTGCATCCGCATGGCTATTGTTGTTAGCCAATATATTTTGGTCACTAGCCTATGATACGGAGTACGCGATGGTAGACAAAGAGGATGACGCTCACCTTGGCATTCACACCTCGGCAATCACCTTTGGACGTTTCGATGTTGCCGCTGTTATGTTTTGTTATCTGGCCCACCTGGTTATTATTATGTACGTGGGTTGGTTATATAAATTAGGCTTTTTTTTCAAGTTCGGGGTATTATTAGCCTCGCTGTGTGCGGTTTACCATTTTTATCTAATCCGCAACAGATCTCAGGTGGGTTGTTTTACCGCATTTCAGCATAATAATTGGTTAGGCTTTTTCGTTTTTGTTGGTATTGCCTTAGACTTTGCACTAACTATACCCATCGGAAATTAAGTTGGGTCAAAATAAGCAGGACCATTTTTTAGTTCAACATCAAGGAGATATTATGAATTCAAATAACCGTAGCGACAAACTATTAGAAGATCTGCAAACTATCATTAGTGAAGCTGAAGTGTTACTAAAGAAATCCGCTTCACCGTTAGGAGATGAATTTAAAGCTGCTAAGGAGCGTTTTGAAACTACAATAAAAAATGCCAAAGAAGAAATGACGCGCATTGAAAATATTGTTATCAACAAAACAAAAGATGCTATACAAACTACTGAGACGTACGTGAAAGAGAAACCGTGGCAAGCAGTCGGCATAGGTGCAGCGGTAGGACTTGTGTTTGGGATTCTGATTTGCAGAAAATAACGGTTCTTTGTTACCATTGAACCCGCCGGTTTTCATTTTTCCGTCATTTCCCCTTGGATCCACGGGAATGACGGATTCGGCGTTTTAAGACAAGAGAATATCCAGCCGGGAGATTAGAATGCCATTCAGCACACTAAGCCGTATTACTTCCACCTTAGTAGCAACATTACACACTCGATTGGACTTAATTTGTGTAGAATTGGAAGAAGAGCTTTTACGCTTTTCTTCTTATTTCATTTATGCACTCATCGCCGTGTTCTGTGGTGGAATTGCCGCCGTATTAGTTGCATTGTTAATACTCGTTCTATTTTGGGAAGACCACCGCATTTCAGTACTTCTCACCGTTATCGCCTTCTTCAGCGCCTCGAGCGCATTTATCGTTATCTGGCTTAGAAAGAAAATGTTAGATAAGCCACGCTTGCTTGATCAAAGTATTGCTCAGTTCAAAAAAGACGCGGAATTGCTGCATAGTGATCAAACAGAAGCTGTCCGGCAAAATGGGTTGGAGTTATGATGAACCGTTCAAAATTATTAGCCCAAAAACGTACGTTATTAATTGCAGAATGTGCGTTGCAACGAATTACTCTGGTCGGCCAAATAAAATCGCTGGGACATATTGCCAGTTGGACCCAGGCTAGCGGCAGCTTAATTAACCGTCTTAAAGATTTGCCAAAATGGCTAAGTATGCCGCTTGTCGGCCTAATGCTATTTACTCCAAGACACACAATTTCCTTAGCTAGAACTGGATTAATGCTGTGGCGACTTTTGCGCTCTTTTTCTTCCAAACTATAAGGGGTAAGTGCTGCTACGTTACACAATCTTTTCAGCTACCACCGGCCTTAATGGATCTGCGCACCATTCGCTCCAGGAACCTACGTATAAAGCTGCACCATGCATTCCGGCAACTTCCAGCCCTAACAAATTATGGCAAGCAGTCACCCCCGACCCGCATTGCGTCACGACAAGCTGCGGGTCTTTAACAATTAAACTGAACTCGGCACGCAAGTCAGAAGCTGATTTAAAACAACCGCTGGGCTTGAGATTATTTTTGAAAAAATGATTTTTCGCTCCGGGAATATGGCCACCAATTTTATCCAAGGTCTCATTTTCGCCGCGAAAGCGATCGGGAGAACGCGCATCAATAATTTTCATCTCATCCGATTGCATATTGGCTAGCACATCCTCCACATTTACTGTCTTTACCAAGGGGGGCTTGTCATTAACTGAACCCAGCTGCGGTACAACTATTTCGCGGCTAAGGGAATGGTTTTCCGCCATCCAGGCAGGTAACCCTCCGTCTAAAACAGCTACCGCTTCGTGCCCGATCCAGCGCAGCATCCACCAACAGCGCGCCGCAAATATACCACCGTGCGCATCATAGACAATGACTTGTGTGTCATCATTAATACCCCATGAACGACACTTCGCTACGAACATCGCACGATCAGGCAACGGATGACGACCACAGAATAACCCGCTGGAATTAACTTTATTACCGGATAAATCATCATCAAGATGCACAAATTGCGCATTAGGGATATGACCTTCATTAAACGCAATTCGCCCTGCTTCGGTGTTTATCAGGGCATGTCGGCAATCTAAAACAATCCAATTTTTTTCGTTAAGGTGTTGCGCTAATTCGTTGGCTGAAATTAGTGTAGTAAAAGAGGGAGATGGAGTAAGCGGCGACAAAGACGAGGATGGCATTTTAGAATTCCATCCTATCTCTAAACCACTTATGAAAATGTTGCATCCCATCTTCCAGTGGAGATTGATAAGGACCTACCTGATTCTCACCAATATCTAACAATCTACGCCGGCCAGCATCCATTCTGAAACCAATTTCGTCATCTTCTAAACACGTTTCCATATAAGCAGCGCGTTCCGCCTCAACAAAGTCCCGTTCGAATAAAACAATTTCTTCCGGATAATAGAATTCCACTACATTGCGCGTTTTCCCCACACCTTGGGGCCATAAAGTGGAAATAACTAATACGTGCGGATACCACTCAACCATAATATTCGGATATAAAGTCAACCAAATCGCACCATAAGGCAGGGCTTTTCCATCTCGACATCGACGTTGAAACTGTACTATTTGCTCTTGCCAGGCCTGATATTTTTTTGAACCTGATTTCGACAACCCGCTATTCACACCCACTGTTTGAACACTGTAATCAGCACCAAATTCCCACCGTAAATCATCGCACGAAACAAAACTGCCTAAGCCGGGATGAAAAGGTTCAACATGATAATCTTCCAAATACACTTCGATGAAGGTTTTCCAGTTATAGTTACACTCATGCACTTCGACGTGATCTAGCATGTAGCCGGTAAAGTCTAAGTCTTTCGCAGCGGATAACTTACTCAACTTTTCCATAACGTTGTAACCATTTTGTTCAAACAATAACCCGTTCCATTTTTGCAGCTTAGTGTTGGCCAGATTTAGACACGGTGATTCGTCAAAATGCGGTGCACCGAGCAACTCACCTTGTAAGTTATAGGTCCAACGATGTAACGGACAAACAATGTTGCTGACATTACCACGCGTTATCGGAGAGGGCCCTGTTCCCCCGAACATTAAGGCCTGACGATGCCGGCAGACGTTGGAAAGCAATTCAATGCCCTGCTCGCTTTGCACCAACATCCGACCTTCATACTCAGACGCTACTGTCGCAAAGTCGCCCACATTAGGAACCATTAGTTCATGCCCGATATAATGCGGGCCTTGCTGGAATAATTGTTTGATCTCACGCTGTAACAGTGCCTCGTCAAAATAGACAGAAACCGGAAGTTGCGTTGGTGTACGCAGTAATTTGGCGAATGTGGCCATGTCGGACATCCCAAACCCCCAATTATTCAAAGGCAGAACTTGCGCAAAAGCATTTTGGCAAGGTACGACGACGCAGGCAGTACTTTATGTACGGTAAGAAGGAGCAATACCTCTGGAACAATTTTGCGCAAGTCCTGAAGAGAAAAAGAATCCACAAAAACCTTTATTCAGCGAAAAACACAGCAAAAAATAGGGCATTTAGGACAGAAACCGCGGATTATACCCGAACCATTACGGTGCATTTAGAAGTTAGAATCAGCAGGTTGGGTAAAAACCCAAAAGAAAACTATTTTACCAGCTAAACATATTTCTCAAAAGAAATGCAGAGAAATTGACCGATACATACGATCGGGTAGCTGCGCTCCGTGCGCTTTGCCTTTGGCTCGCTTGCTTACCGATGTGCAGAGGTCTCTGTGAGGGTTGGCGGTCGTTCTTGTGAGGTTGAATAGAGACAATAATTTCGATGGGGCAGCCCGACAGATTAATTTTGATAAGAACTCAAGTTGAGCCAGGTAGTTTAAAATGTCCGCTCTTTTTAGCGACCACTTTATTAACTCTTTAAATGATTAAGCTAAAAAAGCTAATCTATAGCAAGCTAAATTATGATTAAAAAGATAATTGTTCCTCTCACCAGTCCTTCCACTCCTACCTCATTTGAATGTGCCATGGAGGAGTTAGCGCAGCTAGTTGCGTGTATGGAGGCGGGGGAATTAGCGTTAGAAGCGTCCATTGAAGCATACGCCCGTGGTTCAGAGTTAGTTCGTTATTGCGCGACTCAATTGGAAAAAGTCGAACAGCAAGTTAAGGTGCTTGATGGTGAACTTCTTAAACCATTCGAAACAGATACTAATGCCGGGCAGTCCTAAAGTGCTCTGCTGGGTAGGTTCAAGGGTGCGTTTTTCTAGCTTCACGGCCGCGTTAATTCTTCCGGTACTAAAGAAACTTTTTGCATGGAAAGTCCGTTGGAAAGTCCATTCTGCATGCAGACTGCCTGCATTCCGAAACCCTACTAGATCGAAGCCCGGCAACTTGTATGTGGCAAGGAAAAGCACCAGCAATCGCTATCCGGCGAACTACATCCATCCGTGTACAATTGAGCCTTGTATCGCATTCACCTAAATGGTGGTTCGATAAACCGGCAGCTAACTTAACCTGCTCTAGCTCACTTTTAGACTGGATGATACGAAGCCAAGGACACATTGAAACTGCATTAGCGGCGTGTTTGCCCTCGGGACAATGTACTCCGACACATTTACATGAAGCCATGCGCTATGCCGTATTGGATGGCGGAAAACGTGTGCGACCTTTGTTAGTATTTGCCGCAGGACAATTAACGGATGCAAATTACGAGGAACTTACGCGCGCAGCTTGTGCTGTAGAACTGATACATGCTTATTCTCTAGTGCATGATGATATGCCTTGTATGGACGACGACGCATTACGCCGCGGTAAAGCGTCCGTTCACGTCAAATTTGGTGAAGCGACAGCATTGTTAACCGGGGACGCCCTACAAGCTCATGCAGTTTTTGTTTTGGCGCAAGGAAAAAACCCGCCAGAACGCCAACTAGAAATGCTACGAATTTTAGCTCAGGCATCCGGCTCACGTGGCATGTGCGGCGGCCAGGCAATTGATCTGGCAAGTGTAGGCATGCATCTATCACTGGAACAATTAGAACAGATGCATCAACTTAAAACCGGTGCTTTATTGCAAGCCGCTGTTTTTTTAGGGGCATTATGTGGCCAACAATTAAACGGTAATCAGCGCGTCGCATTGACTCGTTACTGCAATGCGGTGGGACTGGCATTTCAAGTAATTGATGATATATTGGACGTGACGTCCGATTCCATTATTCTCGGAAAAACAGCAGGCAAAGATCAGGCGAATAACAAGCCTACCTATGTATCTATTTTAGGCCTGGATACATCAAAAGCATTGGCAGAAAAATGTCGCATAGAAGCGCATAATGCCCTAGAAACCTATTCACTAGAGAATCCACGATTAGATTTATCCGTTCAGCGCCTTTCACAATTAGCCGATTTTATCGTGCAGCGTTCTGATTAGAAAATACGATGACCCTATTAAAAGATATTAACTTCCCGGAAGACTTACGCCGGTTGTCCCGCACAGAGCTCCCTCCGTTAGCAGATGAACTACGTAATTTTATTCTTGATTCTGTTTCCAAAACAGGCGGACATCTATCGTCTAATTTAGGTACCGTAGAACTCACCATTGCACTACATTATGTTTTCAATACGCCTGAAGATCGCTTGGTCTGGGACGTCGGCCATCAAACCTATCCGCATAAAATTTTAACTGGCAGGCGCAATCAAATGTCGACTCTGCGGCAATTGAACGGCATTTCCGGATTTCCTAAACGTGACGAAAGCGAATTTGACACGTTTGGTACCGCACATTCATCCACCTCAATTTCTGCCGCATTAGGCATGGCAGTAGCTGCTAAAATAAAAGGCCAGACACGCCACTCAGTAGCGATTATTGGCGACGGTTCCATGACAGCAGGTATGGCGTTTGAAGCATTAAATAATGCTGGCGTAATGGATAACGTGAATTTACTCGTGATTTTAAATGATAACGATATGTCAATTTCACCGCCAGTTGGTGCATTAAATCGGTATCTCGCTAGGCTCATGTCAGGAAAATTTTATGCGACAGCCAGAAATGTCGGTAAATCAGTATTACCTTCACCCATGCTGGAAATTGCTCGACGTCTGGAAGAACATGCCAAAGGCATGATCATGCCCGCTACGTTATTTGAAGAATTTGGTTTTAATTACATTGGCCCGATAGACGGTCACGATTTAGACGCGTTAATCCCGACCTTACAAAATTTGAAAGAGCTAAAGGGCCCACAATTTTTACATGTAGTGACCAAAAAAGGTCAAGGGTATAAGTTAGCTGAGGCTGACCCGGTTTTGTATCACGGTCCTGGTAAATTTAATCCAGAGCACGGAATAGTCAAGCCTGCTATCGCAGCTAAATTAACCTACACCAAGGTATTTGGCGACTGGTTATCTGATATGGCAGCACAGGATCAACGTTTGATCGGCATTACACCCGCAATGCGTGAAGGTTCAGGCATGGTTGAATTTGAGCAAAAGTATCCTGATCGTTACTTCGACGTCGGGATTGCCGAGCAACATGCTGTCACCTTTGCAGCGGGCCTGGCTTGCGAAGGATTAAAACCGGTGGTAGCGATTTACTCCACGTTTTTGCAACGCGCTTACGATCAATTAATACATGATGTAGCGCTGCAAAACCTAGATGTCACATTTGCGTTGGACCGCGCCGGATTAGTAGGTGCGGATGGGGCAACACATGCAGGAAACTACGACCTGGCTTATTTACGGTGCATCCCCAACATGGTCGTCATGGCTGCTTCAGACGAAAATGAATGTCGTCAAATGCTATCGACCGGCTTTCATTATCCAGGACCTGCAGCTATTCGCTATCCACGTGGCGTTGGGATAGGCGCAGAAGTTGATGCCGGACTACCTACCATGGCAATCGGACAAGCCGAAATAAAGCGCGCTGGTGAACGCATTGCTATTTTTGCTTTTGGGAGCATGGTTTCTCCTGCACTTGAAGCAGCAGAAAAACTCAATGCAACTGTAGTGAACATGCGTTTTATCAAGCCACTTGATGTGAATTTAATTCAGAAAATTGCCCAATCACATGAAATTCTAATTAGCGTGGAAGAAGGCACGAAAATGGGCGGTGCTGGCTCAGCCGTTGCAGAAACCTTATCGGAATCAGGCATTAATAAATCTCTATTAATTCTAGGTATACCGGACAAATTTATCGATCACGGCGAAGCTAGTCAATTACTGGCACTATGCGGTTTAGACGTTGAAGGGATTATTCATTCAATTCAGCAACATCAACATAAAATGAAAGAAAGTATGATAAGAGAAAGGTCGGCAACGACTAACCGCGCTGAGCCATGTCTAATGGCGAACAATTCTCAGTGACTAACAAAAAAATAACTAGAAACTACTCTTATTTCGTCAGCAAGGCATTAACATGAACGCATCCGATTTAACACAGCAAATTCCAGACATACAAAGCACTCCCGACACCAGAAAAATTGCGATTAAGCAAGTGGGCGTTAAGGGAGTCCGCTATCCATTAAATATAAAAAACTCTTCGGGCACTCAAGCAACTGTTGGGCAATGGAATATGTACGTGCAGTTATCCGAGACACAAAAAGGCACGCATATGTCGCGCTTTATTGTGTTATTAGAAGATTTAAATCAACATGGCCCTCTCGATATGACGGTATTTGTTGGATTGCTTCATAAGATGGTCACCCTATTGGATGCAAAAGAAGGCCGGATTGAACTAACCTTTCCTTACTTTATTAATAAAACCGCACCAGTTTCTGGGGTGCAAAGTCTGATGGATTATGAAGTCAGCCTGACAGGCGAAATTAGAAATGCTAATATCGAAACTACCATCAAAGTATTGGTTCCTGTGACCAGTTTGTGTCCATGTTCTAAAAAAATATCTGCTTACGGCGCACATAATCAGCGCTCCCACATTAGTATAGCTGCCGTAGTTTCTACTGATATTTCTATCAATGAATTAATAACTGAAGTCGAGGCACAAGCTTCCAGTGAACTGTACGGCTTGCTCAAGCGACCTGATGAAAAATTCGTTACTGAACGTGCCTACGATAATCCCAAATTTGTCGAAGATTTAGTACGTGATGTCGCCGGAATCTTAAATGCTGACCCCCGCATTTTGGCCTACACATTAGAAGCAGAAAACTTTGAATCTATCCATAACCATTCGGCCTATGCTTTGATCGAAAATGATAAAAGAACTCGATAATCGCGCTCAAACTCTACTTAAGACCTTAATAGAACGTTATATCGCTGACGGTCAGCCCGTGGGTTCTCGCGCCCTTTCAAAAATTTCCGGCTTAGATTTATCGCCGGCAACCATACGCAATGTAATGGCGGATCTTGAGGAAATGGGTTTCGTGTCAAGTCCCCACACTTCAGCTGGACGCATTCCAACTCCGCGGGGATACCGATTGTTTGTCGACTCTTTGCTCACCATTGGACACGACGAGGTCGCCTCAATTGAATCCCAGATGCACACATTAGAAGGAAATAATCAACAACAAAAGATAATCACTAATGCGGCACAAATGTTATCGTCGTTATCCCAATTCGCCGGAGTAGTAATGACACCACGGCTTGAATCCATATTTCAACACATCGAATTCTTACGTTTATCTGAAAAACGTATTTTGTTAGTAATTGTTTCCCCCAACGGCGACGTACAAAATCGTTTGTTAATAACAGAATTGGATTACACGCCAACGCAGTTGATTGAAGCAGGAAATTATATTAACAAACACTTTTCGGGTTTAGCGTTGACAGAAGTACGCCAACGGTTGGGTGGGGAATTGAGCCGATTACACGACGAATTAAGCACGTTAATGAAAGCGGCAGTACAAGCCGGAAGTGATGCAATAGAAGAAGATAGCGAAGCAGTAGTTATTTCTGGTGAACGTAATTTATTAAATGTGAATGAACTTTCTTCCAGTATGAATTCGTTGCGCCAGCTATTCGATCTATTTGAGCAAAAAACAAACCTGATTAGCTTATTGGATATCTCCTCCAGAGCCAACGGCGTGCAAATTTTTATTGGTGGGGAATCTGAACTAGTTCCTATGGATGATATGAGCATTGTCACTTCTTCCTATCAGGTGAACGGCAGAGTTGTAGGAACATTGGGTGTCATTGGTCCCACGCGCATGGCCTATGAAAGAGTGATTCCGATTGTGGATATCACGGCAAAATTACTTTCCAACGCGCTGAGTTATCAAATATAGTTAGACCCATGCACAATCACACGTTCCTCTGGCACGATTATGAAACATTCGGGGCAAATGTCCGACGTGACCGACCAGCTCAATTCGCAGCAATTCGAACCGATGCAGAGTTAAATGAAATTGGCGACCCCATGATGTGGTATTGCCAACCCGCTCCAGATTTTTTACCTGAGCCGGCAGCGTGCCTGATCACGGGTATTACTCCACAAATTTGCCTGGAGCGCGGTATTCCTGAGTATCAATTTGCTCGAAATATAAACCAGGCATTTGCCCAGCCGGGCACCATAGGCGTGGGTTATAACACGATCCGGTTTGACGATGAGATCACACGCTTCCTGATGTGGCGTAATTTGCTTGATCCCTATGCACGGGAATGGCAAAATCAGTGCGGCAGGTGGGATATCCTAGACATGCTGCGTACCGCATATGCGTTACGACCTGAGGGCATTGCCTGGCCGAAGAATGATCAGGGTAAGGTCAGCTTCAAATTAGAACATTTGTGTGCTGAAAACGGCATTGTTCACGATGCCGCACACGATGCCTTATCCGATGTGCGCGCGACGATTGCTTTAGCCAGATTAGTGAAACAAAAACAGCCTAAATTATTTGAATTCTGTTTTTCTCTGCATAAAAAAGAGAAAGTTGCAGCAGAAATCGGCTTTCACGAGCAACGTCCCTTTTTACACATAACCGGTATGTTACCGGTTGAAAACGGTTGTATGTGCATTGCCTGGCCGCTAGCACAACATCCATTCAACAAGAATGAAATGATTGTTTGGAATTTGGCCCATGATCCTCGCCAATTGTTAGCATTGAATGCAGAAAATATCCGGCTACGGATGTTTTCTAAAGCCGAGGATTTACCGGCGGGAATTGATCGATTACCCATCAAATCCATCCATATGAATAAATCACCTATTGTAATTAGAAACGTAAAGACTTTGCTGCCCGAGATGGCCTTGCAGTGGGATATTTCTACCGAAATAGCCCTGAAGAATGCAGAGTATGCACGTGAATTGCCCGATCTAAAGGAAATATGGCACCAAGTATTTCACCGTGAACGTGCTGACGGAGCGGATATCGATCAAGATTTATATAACAACTTTGTGGGAAATGGGGATCGGTGCCTACTACAAAATTTGACCACCTACTCTGGAGAAAAGTTAGCAAAAACGGTGACACAATTTCAGGACCCACGTTTAAACGAATTGGTGTTTCGCTATCGCGCCCGACATTTTCTTGAAACTTTAACAGAGCAAGAACTCCAACAGTGGGAAGCATTGCGCGCCCGCCGATTTTTTGAGGGCCACGCCCAAGCGTTAACGGTCGATAATTACTTTGCTGAAATTGACCGTCTATCATTGAATGCTAATCAACGCGATGAAGAAATTCTAGCGGCTTTGTACGATTACGCCGAGCAAATTGTTCCCGCGCATTGATAGCCAGATGGTATTCCCGTCGCCAACATCGCTAACCCTATTTTGCAAAGTCATTGACAACTTTGGAGATATTGGCATCTGTTGGCGTTTGGCACAACAACTAGAAATAGAGCACCATATCACCGTTACTCTCTGGGTTGACGATTTACGCAGTTTTCATCAAATTTGTCCGGACGTCGTCATCCATGCCGAAACGCAACAAATTAATAAAGTTACCATCCGTCATTGGTGCGACCAGAAGGGCGTGTTTTCAAGCTGCGATGTGTCCGATATAGTGATCGAATTTTTTGGCTGCGAATTGCCACCCTCTTATTTGAGGGCAATGGCTCAGCGCGCACCCCATCCGGTTTGGTTAAATTTTGAAGGTCTCAGCGCTGAAAAATGGGTTGAAGGTTGCCACACGCTGCCCTCCCCGCACCCTTCGCTACCGCTGACTAAATACTTCTTCTTTCCCGGCTTTACGAGTAGCACTGGAGGGTTACTGCTTGAATCTGAATTATCCCAGCACCGCCAAAAATTCCAACAAGACCCGGCAAAAATAGCAGCATTTCTTGCTACACTCGGTCTAACGCGGACCGAAATGGATGCCACAAAAGTCTCACTGTTCTGCTATTCGCATGCACCAATCACCGAATTATTGACTGCTTGGGAAAACAGCAAAACAGCAGTTACCTGCCTGGCTCCGGAAGGAATTGCTTCCGAAGCTCTACAACAATTTTTGGCGAGCCCAGCGAAAGTAGGTGCTAGCGCGAGTAGGGGGGCCTTAACGGTGCGCGTCATCCCTTTCCTTTCACAACCCGAATACGACAAACTGCTCTGGGCTTGTGATCTTAACTTTGTACGAGGCGAAGATTCCTTTGTCCGCGCCCAATGGGCAGGCCGACCGTTTATTTGGCATATTTATCCGCAAGACAATAATCTACATCACATTAAATTAAATGCGTTTTTACAAATCCTAACAGCGAAGGCGGACAGCCTCGTGGAGTTTTTTTTAATGTGGAATATGGTGACCAATAAGCCATTAGATTTCGCTACTTCCTGGCCGATATTTCATAAGGATATAATTAATATTACTGGCATGACCGAAGATTGGCAAAAGCAACTTGCTTTCAATGGCGACTTAGCATCCAATATAGTAAAATTTGCACAAACAATTTGCCAAAGACCTTCTCAAAAATAGGTTATGATGCAGGGTTAATTTTTAACGCATTTTAAATAACCCTCTTTTACGATTACTCGCTATGAAACCTGCAAAAGAAATTCGTGTTGGCAACATTATTATGATAGACAGCAAACCAATGATTGTTCTGCGATCTGACGTCAATGGCTCAAGTCGTACAGGCTTCACTTACAAATGGAAGATGAAAAATCTTCTCACGAATAGCCCACAAGAAAACGTTTTTCGGGGTGATGATAAATTCGATGTGGTGGTATTGGATAAAAAAGAAGTCACCTATTCCTACTTCGCCGATCCTCTGTATGTATTTATGGATGCCGATTACGAACAATACGAAATTGAAGGCGAAAATTTGGGGGACGCGCTCAATTACCTGAAAGATGGAATGTCATGTGAAGCGGTTTTTTATGACGGCAAAGCAATTTCCGTTGAATTACCTACGACAATAGTGCGCAAAGTAGTGTATTCCGAACCTGCCGTTAAAGGTAACACGTCGGGTAATGTGCTAAAAGAAGCCAAGATTGAAAACGCAATTGAAGCGCTCCAACACATAGTGCAAGTACCCTTATTTGTCAGTACCGACGATATGATTGAAATCGATACACGCACCAATGAATACAAAAAAGTGGTTCGTAACTAAAATCTTTTTTTCATATTAGTTTTTATTTCCGAGCTCACACTTCTACCCAGGGACCTCAGTCCAGTCGTAAATATTAGCTTCCTCCCATTAAAGTGAGAGGAGCTAATATCATAAGGGGCTTTTAAGATCAGTTCGTGGGCTTGATTTGACCTGACAACAAACGGCGGTAGCCTATCCGCAAATATTCATATTTATCCGGCTTCAAATGCTTTATTTAGCATATCGGGCCTCTTTTCTTAAGTAAGCAAGAAAAAAAACCGCCATTCAACTGCACTATGCCTTCGTAGCAAAGCCCCTAAGTCGATTTGTGTAAGCGCTTCTCATCCCTTCTTGACTCAAATAAGCAGTTTTTATTTGGCTTTCTACGGGAAACTACTATGTTTATTCAATCTAATTTGATGAACAATGATAGGAGTCCGTTAAGCTTGCTTTATCTAGGGAATAAATCCGATGACTTTAAATGTTTTTTCATTTCAACGCGCATTCACTGCCAAGCGCCAAATGGCATTGGTAGCGGGTGATGGCCCATCATCCTTAGCCCCCGTTGAGGCCAAAGACATCTTGGACTCTCTCTATTTAGGGCTGGACTGCGAAATAACGGAACGGGGAGAATTTTTTACTGCAAGTTCAACGGTCGAGGAATTCATCACCGTTTGCCAAATGATAATCCAAGAGATATCTCATGTCGAAGATGATCATCTCAACATCCAATTATCAAATAAAAGTAACCTTAGCCTGATAGAAAAAAATGGTACTCTCCAGGTAATCATGGGTGATGAACAGGTAATAATTGCTAACTTAACAATACAGGATTTATATCAAAATCTTGTTCAAGATATACAAAATAATCCTGACCTGTACGGCGCTTATCTTTCAAGCTATGCTAACAATTTGGAGCAATATGAGCTTACTGCCTCTGCTCATGCACCACGACATTCGGTGTCATGTTGATTCCAGTGCTACATCAGCCGACCGGCAATCCCAGGTGAACAAAGAGCAAGTGAATTCAAAATGCTTATGTTCTTGACCACAATACTATAAAATAAATCAATAACAACGTTCAGAGCATAAAAATCTTCGATAAATTTATTGACTTACCAAGTTTTAGATTTAATATTTAACGATTAGAAAGAGTGAACGATGAATGACACCAAAACCATTTCGATAGTAGATGACGATGAAGCCATTCAAGATTCCCTTCGTTGGCTATTTTCGTCACGAGGACACGCCGCAAAATGCTTTTCCAGCGGTGCAGAATTTCTCAAAAATTACTCACCCGAAGAGCAGAGTTGCATCATCTTAGATGTTCGCATGCCGGAAATGAGCGGAATCGAAGTATTTGATGTGTTACACAATTATAGCTATTGCCCGCCTGTCCTCTTTTTAACCGGCCATGGTGATATTCCAATGGCCGTAAATGTCTTGAAAAACGGTGCCTCTGAATTCATTCAAAAACCTTTTCGAGACAATGAAATAGTCGATTTGGTAGAGTCATATATTATTCAAGATCACGAAAAAAGAAATCATTGGCATTTACAGCAAAAAATTAGGCAGCAGTTATCTCAACTTACCTGCCGTGAACAGGAGGTAATGGAATTAATGCTCAAGGGTCGATTAAACAAACAAGTGGCTGACGAATTAGATATCGCGATCAAAACAGTCGAGGTACATCGTTCTCGAATCTTAGAAAAGATGAACGTGAAAACAGCACTGGCACTTGCCTCTGCTTTACGCAACGCTCAGATTTAAAACATTTTCATTACGCATATTTCTCTTTTCTATTTAAACCGGTGGTTCTTTCAAATCCTTAAGCTCTTGCGCTTCCTCCGATTCCGCTGACTCTTCTAGCTCTTCTAGCTCTTCACCTGCTTCGCCTATTTCTTCTAAGTGATTCCGCTCCACTTCTTTTAACCATTGCACAATTCGGAAAATCGGATCAGCCATATCTTTTTGTATAAACGTGTATGGCCGTGCATCTTTGAATATTCTTCGTGCTAGGGGAATGTCGCGCACCACGGGTGTACCGTGTTTTTCAGCGTAAGCAATCACTGCAACTGCGAGCTCGTTCTTTGCTACTAAAGATATAAACGGATAAGGAGCAATATCTAGATTAGTATAAATACCAATCGCAATATGCGTAGGATTTCCCAGAACAAAGTCGGATTGCTCAATATTCTGTTTCATTTGCCCCGATAAAATCTCATGGTGCATTTCACGACGGCGATGTTTAACTTCAGCACTACCTTCTTGCTCTTTATATTCCTGTTTTACTTCGTGCTTCTC